>QHYM01000215.1 GCA_003223295.1 Acidobacteriota bacterium
AACTGGGCAGACAAGAGCCCTGTGGGCGCGGATGGCTAGCGCGAAGCAACGAATTTGCGAAGTGAAAGGTGCTAGGTGTGCTTGATGCGTTCAAAACCGCGCGCTGCTGCGGAGGCGGATCCGGAGAACGACTGGCGTCAATTTCCCTTCAGCGCATATCCCAAGTCAAAGGGCAACTTGCCGTCAACGCGGAGAACTTTCACCGAGCTATTGATGGAGTAGACGTCGATGATTCCCGCGGCCCCCGGCGTCGCTCCCACGGTGCGCAGCAAGTCCTCGTCATTCTCCACCATCTTTACGGTCAGCCGCGATTCGTTCAGCTTTGCGATGATGGCCTTGATTTCGCCAGGCGGGGCGTCAAATAGCTTTTGCGCGGCCACGTGCATGTCCGGAGACTCCGGATCCTTCATCACCAAAGTGAAAGCCTTGCCGTCAGGCCAAGCCTTCTGAACGCCTTTGCAGAGCTTCGACAAATCCGCAAGCGATACATCGGACAGCTTGCTGCCGGCCGAGACAACCACCGCCATGTTCTTGATTCCCGCCATTGCTCCTGCAGCCAGCAGCAGGACGCACCACAACATCGCGGTAGTTCGAAACCCTTTAGCCAATCGATGTGCCTTCATAATCCTCGCTCACGTTGAAGAATTTCCGGCAGTATGTTCATTCGAAGCGCTCCTTGGCAAGCGTCCCTTTCAGGCCGTGTGTCCAACCTGACGCTTCGCCGCATCATCTGTGCGCGGCCACTACGCCCTTAATCCTTCGGTACAACCTGCCCCATAGGGCAGTATCCGCATCGGCCTCTCCTGCGCTACGTTCAGGGACTAGAACTTATCCTAAGCTCAATTCTGGACAGGAAGTGATTCGACATGGCTCGTTTCGCTGCGCGTTGGTTCCTGCTCATCTTTCCCGCGTTTTTTGCCTCCAGTGCGTTGGCGCAGACGGCCGCTCGCCACGCAAAACCGGCCTCTAACCGCGCGGCTACTCACACATCGCCGGTCGCTCCTCTTCCACAGCAACTTTTTGGCGCCATACCTCTTTCCACGAAGTCGGAGGCAGCGCGCAAATCCCTCGAACTTGCCTGGGACAAGTACGAAAACGCCATGTACGAGCCAGCCGCAAACTTGGCTCGTCAGGCCATGCAGAAAGATCCGCAGTCAGCCTTGAGCTATGCCCTGGTTTCCTTCGCGGCTCGCCGCGGCATGCCGGATGCTGCCGCCCTCGCCAAGGCCAAGACCCTTCTTTCCCGCGCGACTCCCGACGAACAGCTCCTGGTCCGCTGGATGACTGCGATCCAGGACCACAACGTTCTTCCCGCCATCGCCAGCATGAACGACCTGTTGAAACGTTATCCCCGCGATAAGCACGTCCTGTACCTGACCGGGGAGTGGCTCTTCCTTCAGCAGGATGATGATCGCGCGCGAACCTTGCTGGAAACAGCTTTGCAAGTCGATCCGAATTTCCCCGCGGCCCTCAACCGTCTCGGCTATCTGTACCTTGATTCGAGTAATCCCGATCCCATCAAAGCTGTTGCCTCCTTGAAACGCTATGCGGAAGTGGAACCGTCTTCGCCCAATCCGCAGGATTCTCTCGGTGAAGTCCTGCGGGAAGCAGGTGACGACCAAGGTTCAGTCGAACACTACCACGCGGCTTTGCAAATCGATCCCGCGTACATCAGTTCGCACTATGGACTGGGTAATACGCGCACGCTGATGGGCGATTTTCAGAGCGCGCGCCAGGACTACGACCGCGCCATCACGATGGCGAAGAATCCTCTCGACGAGCTTTACGTCAAGTATCTTCGAGCCCTCGTCTATTTCTGGGAGGGACAGCCGACGGAAGGCCGCAAAGAGCTTGCCACTCTCGCAAAAGAAGCCGCCGACAAGAAAGAACCAAACTCACACTTTCAAATCGGCATGGGCCAAGCCATGCTCGCCGCCGATGCGCAATCCGAACTCGAACAGCTCAAGTCCCTTTCCGTTTTTCTGGACAAGCCTCTCGCAGGCATGAACGAGTCCGATCGCGGCATTGCGCGTGCCGCGGTTTTGCGCGAACGCGTCCGCGTTCTGGTTCTCCAGGGACAGTCGAGCGAGGTCGCTCCAGCCATCTCCGCACTCGAAGCGCTCGCCACCGCATCGCGTGATCAAGTCATTGGAAGCTACTTCGAATCGGCTCGTGGCTACCTGGCGGCCGCGAAGGGTGATTTTGAAAACGCCGCCGAAGGACTGGAGGCGGATCCGCATTCGCCGCTGGCGCTGCAACAATTGGCGGCAGTCCAGGAAAAGCTGGGAAATGCTGCGGCGGCCCAGGATGCTCGTACTGGCCTGAGATATCATCGCAGCTCCGAAGCCGAATGGTTCCTGGCGACGCACAACTGCACAGCCGCGTCAAACTAAACCGTCACGCTTTGAGAAGCGAGGGGTCCGCGAATTCTCCGTTCGGTGCTCAGCGCGCTCCCGTCTTTTCGTCGGCGCCCACTATTTCTTCTTCACCAGTCGCGTGATCCACACCAGGATCACCGCTCCCACAAAGGAAACCACGATCGATCCAATCAATCCGCCTGCGTGGAGGCCCAGTAATCCAAATACCCAGCGACCCACAATTCCGCCCAGAATTCCCAGCAGAATGTCCACCAGAATCCCGTAGCCCCCGCCTTTCATCACTTGTCCCGCCAGCCATCCGGCAATCAAGCCCACGATAATCGCGTAAATCAATCCTTCCATGTTTCCCTCCTCTGCCTTACCGCATAAGGATGGAGCCCGTTCGCGTGTCCCTTTTAGAACGCGCCTTGCCGAATGTCAACCGAACGGAATACACTGGAGTCACGCAAAAAAAATCCATTGCATGTCCCCGGAGAGAGGATGATTCTCAAGGTTTGTCGGATAGCCTTGCCTTTGCTTGCCATTGTTGCCCTGGCCGCCGCTTGCTCGAGATTTCAGGCTGACAAAAATACAGCGCCCGTTCCCGAGCAGCCCATCCCGCATCCGACGATTGTCTTCATGACCGATTTCGGCGTCGCCAATGACGCGGTGGCCATCTGCAAAGCGGTGATGCTCGGCATCGCGCCCGATGCGCGCATCATGGATATCACACACCAGGTGACTCCCTACTCGATTGAGGAGGGAGCACGTCTTCTCCAGGGGGTCACGCCGTACTATCCCGCGGGCACCGTCTTTGTAGTGGTTGTCGATCCCGGAGTTGGCACCTCGCGCAAAGCCATCGTCGTCAAATCCAAGAAAGGCCAGTACTTCGTTCTTCCCGATAACGGTCTCATTACGCCGGTGATCGACCGCGACGGCCTCGAGTCCGCCCGTGAAATCACCAACACCGACTGGATGATTCAGGCGCCTATTTCTTCCACCTTCCATGGTCGCGACATTTTCTCACCCGTGGGCGCTCATCTCGCCGCGGGCGGCGATTTCTTCCTCGTGGGTCCGGAAATTTCCCAGCTCGTCCGCCTGAATCCAAAAACCGCCACGGTCACCGATAAGGGCATCGACGGCGACGTCATCGGCCTCGATGATCCCTTTGGCTCGCTCATCACCAATATTCCCGGCGACGAATTCAAGAAACTTGCCTACCGTTTTGGCGATAAAGTCCCGCTGCTCATCAACAAGAAACCCGTCACCTTGCCCTACGCCAAGACCTTCATGGAAGTGTCCGTCGGCGATCCCCTACTCTACATAGACTCCCGCGGCCGCGTGGGCATCGCCGTCAATCAGGGCAACTACTCGAAACAACTCGGCGTCACCCCGCCCGTCTCCATGTTCATCCCCCGCAAAGGCATCCCACTCAAAACCAGGTGACCTTCCAGCCTCGACGGAGTGTTCGCCAAGATTCCAGGGAACTTCTCTCTCTACTTGTCGTATCACTTTCTTGAGCAGCCAAATAAAGTGCACCTTTTCAATGAGCGGACAGTCGCGGAGAGCAGGCCATGGAATCTTTCAAAAACGAACTCAAGCAAGTATTACGAAGGCTCGGCCGCGCCCCCCTTTTCACCGCCATCACTCTCATTACACTCGCTGCCGGCGTGGGAGCCAATACGGTCGTCTTCAGCGTCCTTGAAGGTGTCCTCCTCAAGCCTTTGCCCTATCCAAAACCTGATGAGCTTATCGGGGTCTGGCTGACCGCGCCCGGAATCCAGCTCAAAGAATTCGAGCTATCCCCGTCTGACTACTTCATCTTTCGCGACCAGAATCGTACCCTCCAGGACCTCGGTCTTTACGCAGGCGACTCTGTGAGCGTGACCGGCGTAGCCGAACCCGAACAAGTTCGTGCCCTGCGAGTCACCGACGGCACTCTCCCGCTCCTCGGCATGCCTCCCGTGCTCGGCCGCATCTTCACCAAGCAGGACGATTCGCCGGGCGCTCCCGAAACGGCAATGCTCTCTTACGGCTATTGGAGCCGCAAGTTTGGCGGCGATGCTTCCGTCGTGGGCCGAAACATCATCGTGGACGGCAAGAACCGCCAAATTATCGGCATCCTGCCTCAGCGATTTCACTTCCTGGACTGGGAAGATCCTGGCGTAATCATCCCGTTCCAGTTTGACCGTAACAAAACGCATCTTGGCAATTTCAGCTATGAGGGACTCGCCAGGCTCAAGCCAGCCGTCACCATCGAGCAGGTCAACACTGACGTTGCTCGCATGCTGCCTATCGTTATGACTTCCTTTCCTACTCCACCCGGTTTCAGCATCAAGCTCTTCGAAGACGCGCGCATAGGCCCCAACGTCCGTCCCCTCAAGCGCGATGTTGTCGGTGACGTCGGCAGCGTCCTTTGGGTGCTCATGGGCTCGATCGGCATGGTCCTGCTGATCGCCTGCGCCAATGTCGCCAATTTGCTGCTGGTCCGCGTCGAAGGCCGCCGCCAGGAGCTCGCCGTCCGCGGCGCGTTGGGCGCCAGCCGCTTGCACATCGCTGGGGACCTGCTGCTTGAGAGCGTCCTTCTGGGATTGCTCGGCAGCACCGTCGGATTGGGCCTCGCTTACGCCGCGCTGCGCGTTCTTGCGGCCATCGCTCCCACGGGACTTCCTCGCGTTCGTGAGATCAGCATCAATGGTCCCGTCCTGCTCTTCACCCTATTGATTTCTCTCCTTGCCAGCATCCTCTTCGGTGCTATTCCCATCTTCAAGTACGCCGGAGTGCACCTTAGCACCGGCATCCGCGAAGGCGGCCGCGCGCTTAGCCAAAGCAGGGAGCAGCATCGCGCGCGCAGTATCCTTGTCGTCGTGCAGGTCGCGCTGGCCCTCGTGCTTTTAATCTGCTCCGGGTTGATGATCCGCACTTTCCGGGCCCTCACTAACGTCAATCCTGGATTCTTCGGACCAGCTTCTTTGCAAACCTTCCGCATCTCGATTCCCAGCACCATGGTGAAAGAGAATGAGCAAGTCGTCCGAACGCAGGAAGAGATCTTGCACAGGCTCGCGGCGATTCCGGGCGTCGGATCCGCAGGAATCGTCTCTGTGCTCCCCATGACCTTCGGAGGCTGGCACGATCCCGTCTTCATTGAAAACCACACTTATGCCGAGGGCGAACTTCCTCCGCTCCGCACCTTTCGATTCGTTTCGCCCGAATACTTGGACACTGTTGGCACGCCGCTGGTTGCCGGCCGAAGAATCACCTGGAACGACACGTACAAGAAAATTCCCGTCGCCATGGTCTCTGAAAACGTTGCTCGCGAACTTTGGCATTACCCCGCCGCGGCGCTCGGCAAGCGTATCCGCGTCGCTTCCAAGGATGACTGGCGGGAAATCGTCGGTGTCGTCGGGGACGTTCACGATGAAGGCGTCAGCAAACCGGCCACCACTATCGTTTATTGGCCCCTCCTGATGGATCACTTCGAGAGCGACGACACCATGTCCATGCGCGAAGTCGCCTTCGTCATTCGCAGTTCTCGCACTGGCTCGCAAAGTTTCCTGAACGAAGTCCGGCAAGCGGTCTGGTCCCTGAACCCGAATCTTCCCCTTGCTGACGTTCACCCCATGGACTTTTTCTACAAGCGCTCCATGGCCCGCACTTCCTTCACGCTGATCATGCTCGGCGTGGCGGGTTGCATGGCTCTGCTGCTCGGCGTCGTTGGCATCTACGGCGTCATCGCCTATTCCGTCTCGCAGCGCAC
>QHYM01000478.1 GCA_003223295.1 Acidobacteriota bacterium
GGGTTCGACCATCATGGGATCGAGACAATAACAGGCTGATGACGATGTTCAGAACCACGAAAATGGCCAGGATCTTCAGGCCACGCTGGAGAAGCCTCTTGGGAAGGCGTGAATCGGAAAGTTCATACTTAGCGAGATAAACATTCGAAATGACGAACCCCGTGATGAAGATGAAAGACGGTGTCACGAATCTGATGTATCTGTAAAAATCGCCATCCGCAGAAATGAAATAATTCAACCAATGGTAAAGCACCATGAATAGAACCAGCGCTCCTTTTGTGAAGTCTAGAGCTGGATTCCGCAGTGGCCTGGGGTTCGCCATCATCATCCCTGGTTACCTCGCGTGCCGAGAGCTCATTTCGGATCCATGAAAACCCGATGAAAAAGCTCAAGAGTCAGCATCTTATGGATCTCAGAGGTATAGTTTCGGTTCCCTTTGAGGTGTCCCTCAACAATTGTCTTTAGCCGCTGGGGCTCAAGATAGGGCCGAGAAAGGCTGCGTGGATCGAGGAGCATCTCTCGAACATAGCCGGAAAGGGCATCCCGGTACCAGACGCGAAAGTGATGGAACTTGTGCCAGCCCAGGAACAGGCGTTCGAGACGCAAGGGCGCGAGCAGGTGATCAATCCGAGCAACCCACTGGGGCATGCCCGTGTCGTATGCGTATTCCGCCCTGAACGTGAACTCAAGAAAGTTCTGGTAGGCAAACCTTGGGAGGCCCCCACCATTTCCGTTTAACCCTCGGTCGGTGAGAATCTCGCGAAGCTTTGCATCTCCGTCAGCGATAAGTCGCACGCAAGCGTCATTGTTCAAAAGAGCCGATTCGGGAGCGCGAAAGACGGTTCTGACAAGGTCGTTATCAAGGTATGGAGTCCTGAGCGAGAGCTGCGTCTGTTCGAGCGCCAGAAGGCCGTAGTGATGCCAGGGAGCTTGACGGAAGACAGCGAACGAAACGGGGTTTCCCCGGAGCAACCCAGAATACGTCTCTCCAGCGTCGCGGAAGTGCTCGAGAAGTTCGGGATTAAATAATCCTTCCGCGGGTACCGTAGGCTTAAACGCTACGGCGCGCCGAAGCACCTCGCTCCCATAGTTTCCAGTCATTCTCACAGGAGCGATTGCGCGCGCTTCTGATTGCACGCACAAGCCACCTCGTGGGCCACGATCTCGTCGCGAGACCGCCGGATTCCAGTCCCGTCTCCGAAGGTGTAACACGGAAGCGATCCGGCCGAAGGCCTTTGCCACGCCATAATCATCCGGCCATCCAATCCCCCGGTGAGAGACATCGCGATTCGCCCGGGCCCGTCGAAGTACCTGGCGAGATTGCGCGAGAAGACGTGCTTAAGCTCCTGGTAATAAGCCTCCGAATCTAGGGGTGTCTGGTCCTCCCATTCTTGGGGCTGGAAGTAGGTACGTTTTTGCTCGATTGAACTCTTACGAAATACCCATGCGGAAGCAGGCGGCAGGATGTGGATGCCATCAAAGAGCGTGCGGTTCTCCAGAGCGCATCCGCAACAGACGTACTCGGCGAAGCCTCGCGGGTTAGTGCGCCGCAGTTCGGGGCGAACTGCAAGGATGGCCTTCGCCTCGGCCGCAAAATAGAAAGCTTCGCGTGCCTCGTGATAGTAGACCCGGTGCATGCCATACCGGTCGTTGAAGAGGGTTAATTTGCCGTTGGTCTGGTCAGCCAGGAGCCCGTGAAATCTGCCGTTCAATCCCACAGGAAAGGAAGGGTCTTCCTCAGCAAGATGAACAAGGTATTCCGGCCCATCTGCAGGGAACCCGTGACCATGTCCCTTGAGGCGCTGGGCGGTGCCGGGCTCCGGGAAATCCTCTCCGGAGAAAACCAGAACCATGTCCCTCAATTCGTTACGCAAGGGCATTCTGTCGGCGAAGGAGTCTCCCAGCGTGGTCCAACCCAGGTAGAGCCCGAGGGACTCATCGACATAAGTTCCGGTAGCGTAGAAGGACTCGTGTCGAAGCGCTTGGACCATGCGCAACATTTGCGGCTCAGCAACTGCGCGCGGCAGTTTTGTAATTAGGCCGACGATTCCCGGCATGCAATTTCCCCTAGGCTTCTTCTTTTACGGAGTCGAGCTGGCGGTTGTACCAGGCATTCCGAAGTTTACGAACTCTCGACAAGATGGGTTCCGGTACAAAGCTGGTGAGATTCCGATGCAGACCGAAGTTCATGGCCAGCAAGCCAAGCCGAGTCAAAGGTACGTAATAGCGTGGCAGATCGAACTTCTTGAAGCCGTTTCTCACTTTAAAGTCGATCAGGGGATCGCGTTGTTTGTTTCCGTCGTCGAACCTCGAATAGACCAAATAAGGAAGTTGACGTGCGGCACAGGCGCGAACTGCTGCGGCAATCAAAGCGTTTGTGGGAGCCTTATCCCTTTGTCCGATCAAAGAAAGAATATGCACCAACCCAGCTTGAGTGCGCGTTTCATCGCAAATGAGTTTGACAAAGCCTATCATCTTGTTCTCTAAAAACGCGCCAATAAAGAAGCTGCGATCCAAGAACGTTCCCGCTTCTCTTCGTACGGTCTCGATGTCTTTGCCATAGTGTACGAAAGGCCGACGCTGGCGCACTGGGCATTCGTTGTAAACTTCCCAGATACCATGCACAA
>QHYM01000216.1 GCA_003223295.1 Acidobacteriota bacterium
CCGTCTGGTACCAAAACCGGCGACCAGTAAGCACATGTAGTTCAAGCGGTGCCGGGCCATTCAGACCAGACAATTCTGGTAAAGAATAAGCAGCGACTTCCATTGCGGCACGCCCACGTTCAGTCCGGCGCATCTCGAACGGCCCGCCAGCAGCGATCATGTTGCCCAGGTTCCCCACCGGTCGGTACCAAAGGTGGTAGGCAACCTTGCCGAGGCCGAGAGCGCGCAGGGATTCACTCATAAGTGAGATGCAGACAGAGAGGCTTTCGGAGCGGGCAGCTGGGCCATCCAGTTGACAAAGACGGCAGTGTCCTTGAGCGTGCGGCTCGTCTGATAAGGACGACCACCGAGCCGGCGCAACACGCGTCCAGCCAATACCGGACCCAGCAGCCGCGCGAGAGCTTGGAACTTGCGACCGCCAAGCGCGGCGAGACAGCCATGCGGTGAATGCCGCCAAATAGCAAGCAGCCGATGGCCGAACTCCGGAAAGAAATCGTAGGGCAGCGCGCGCCAGGAGCAAAATGCCCTTTCGCCGACGAGCTGGCGGGCGTGCTTGGTTGCGGCCGTTTTCGGGCAGTTGCGCTGGAAGGCCTCCATGACCGCCAGCGAAGCGACGCCCAACCTCTCCCAGTTGTTAGTGAGGCGCGCGCCGCCGTGCTGCCCTCCGATAGTATGCGCGCCGGGGACTTTGACGACCATGGCCGGGACAGGTGCGGCGATGTGATAGAACCAAATTTCCGCCACGGGATTGTAGAGGCGTGAGGGCGGGAACAGCGGAGCGCCGACCAGCTGGCGGAGCCAGTCGGTGCGAAAGACCGGGCTGTGCGGGGCCGGTTGCACGCGAACGAAGAATATGGCGCTGTCGTCGGTCTCTTCGGCATGGTCCGGCGAGTGCGGCACGATGGCGTCGTAGGGTTTGTGTAGCTCGGCCCTGGCGCAGTCCGTGTAGCTAACGTCCGCGCCGTGCACGCGCATGGCGGCCAGCTGCGCGGCGAATTTCTCCGGCCCGACGAGGTCGTCCGAATCAAGGAACAGCACGTACTCGCCGCAGGCCGCGGCGAGACCGTTCAGCCGCGCGAAGAGCAGGCCCTGGTTCTCCTGCCGGATGAGGCGGTCAGGTTGATGGAGTTCACCGGCGAGCTGCTCGGCCGCCGGCGGCGTGGACCCGTCGTCGACCAGGATGGTCTCGACGCGCATACCCTGCCGGGCACGGGCGACGCTCTCCAGCGTGTATTGAATGGTCGCTGCTCGGTTGAAAAAGGGAACCACAACCGATAGGTCAGGAGCGCGCGTATCTGTTTTCATGCCTATGTCGGACATGCGGAGGGCTGCCATGCGTAGAGCATCATTTGATTGCCGGGCCAGGCGAGTGCGGGGAACACGGGAGCAGAGGTCTCGCCGAGGCAGCCGGCGGCGGCGAGGCGATAAACGAAGCCGGCATCGACCAAGGTTTCGAGCGCCGCATGCAAGCGGGGCGCTGCGGGCGTCCACTGGTGCCACTCGCAGACGAGCCTGCGCACACGCTGAAGGACATGGCAGGCGTGGAGGTGCTCGATCACCCTTTCTTCGGCCCCTTCAATGTCGAGTTTCAGCAGGTCGACGGGCTCCCGGCAGAACGCCGCCAAGTCGCGGGCGGAAATGACATTGCTGGCTGCGGCATCGATATAACCGTTGTCGCTCCCGGTTTTCCGGAAAGCGACCGTGGTGTCAGCGGTCCACGCAGCGGCGGCGATGACCTCGGTAGACGCATCGCCGACGGCGGTCAGGTTGCGGCGCAGCAACTCCGCGATGGCCGGGTCGGCCTCGAACGCGGTGATCCGGGCCGACGGGTACAGTTCCCGCAGGCGGAGCACGGCGACGCCGACATGAGCACCACAATCCAGAATGCGCGGGGCGGCTGCGGCCGATGCGAAGTCATAGACCCGACCGACAAATATGTCGTTCAATTGTTCCCAGACCGGGCGGCCGTCGCTAAAGTGCAATGTGGCGCCCCGCCAGGGGAGTGTCCCGGCCTCACGCGCGGGCACACGTCGCAGCCAGCGCAACCTCCAGAGCTCCTCTGTAACACTGCGTGGCCGCAGCTTGAGCGGACGCCGCACGATCCATATGAGGCGATGCAGCTGGTTTCTCATCGGGATACTGTTGCGCGGCCTTCGAAGTGGCCGCAAGCGCCCTGCCAGTGGATATATTCGGCGGGTCCACCCCACGCGCCGATGCCATGGTTGAGCCGGGCCAGATAGTCGCGCGTCGTGCGGCTGGTGGGGATAAGGTGGTTGAGCGAGAGCTGGGGGAAATAACCGACTTTCCAGCCGCGCTTCATAAGTGTAAGCACGATATCGTTGTCGCCACCCGACGAAAGCTCGGTACCACGGCGATCGGTAAGTTCGCTGGCGAGCGGAGCTGTAAACCATGGCTGGACAGCCTCGCGGCGGAGCGCCATGCCCGCGCCGACCGGAGCACAGAGCGGATAGACGTTGCGGCCCAAGGTGTCGTCCCATAGTCCGTTAGAGACCATAGGAGAGTCACCATAGTCGCGGCACGCTATCAACCCAAAGAACTCCTTTATCCAAGGATGGGGGGTACCTTCAAACTCGGGAAAAATTTTCCCGCCGAGTGCGCCCACGCGCGGGTGCTCGGCAAACAACCGCACAACATGAGCAAGATAGTCGGATGCGAGTAGGTTGTCATCGTCGACAAGCGCGATGAGTTCGCCGAGCGCGCGCTGGAAGCCAGCGACGCGGGCGCGCGTCAACCCGAGGGTTTCCTCGCGGACGACCGCGGCGTTCGGATGCCAGCTCAAGTCGATGCGCCCGGCTAGTGGCGGCACGGAGCGGTTGTCCACGAACAACAATTCCCACTGCGAGGACGGCAGCGTCTGCGCTTGCAAGGCGTTGAGAACCTTTTGCAAGTAATCCACTCGCGGGTTGTGCGCAGGAATGATAACCGAA
Organism: Acidobacteriota bacterium; assembly: GCA_003223295.1. GTDB lineage: Bacteria > Acidobacteriota > Terriglobia > Acidiferrales > UBA7541 > Acidiferrum. The sequence continues at coordinate 2,949 of QHYM01000216.1, forward strand.
AGTTTAAAACTCATGAGCGCTGGCCTATCACCTTTGCTGGCACTCCGACCGCGATTGCGTACGGCGGCAAATCGTGGGTCACCACAGCACCGGCGCCCACCACACAACCGTCGCCGATGGTCACACCGCCCATCACCTTCACCCCTGCGCCGAGCCACACATCACGACCGATCTTGGTGGGTAGTAAAATGTCGGGCTGCTGGCGTATGATCTTCCCACGGTCGGGAACAGTGTGATTAGATGAAACAATGCAACAATGCATTGAAACTAAAGTGCTATCACCGATTTCTACACCACCGTGACCGTAAATCACTACGTATGGACCGAGAAACACCCGACGTCCGATACGAATGCGCCCGCCCCATGGGGTAAGTTCCACGCCTAGACCCAGCTCGCATTCCGGTCCGACTTCAATCTTCCCCGGTGATTGAACCGGTGGGCGTGACCCAAGCGAAACGCCCCGGTCGACAAAGCAACTCCGATCAAGCCGTACCCCTCGGAGCGCCAGTTGCCAGTGACGATAGCGTTGGATGATTCCGTTCAATGTCATGGCATCAGGCGCCTGCGGCCACCATGGAAATTCCGGACAATGTTTCGTCTGCTTTTCACGCGAAGAAACTGATTTCCTGAAAAAGATTTCGCGAGCACTTAGCTAACCTGTCCGTCCGCTGACCACGACCACTTCCCGTCCACCCGCATATTGCCGGCCAAATCAGTAGATATTCCGGGCGGCAGCGAATCCGGTGCAACAAAATGAAACACCACCACGTCTTCGGCAACGTCGTAGTTCTCGTTTTTTTCTCCGAGCCAGACACTCAATTTGTAAAGGCCCGAGTGTAACGGCAGGTTGGTCACCTCGAGCGTGGCGACTCCCTCGCTAATCGCCGCCGGCTTGAATTCTGACGTCATCTGCGTGTTGACGCCAAACATCGGCGTTCCATTGTGATTGTGGACTACCACCCCCACCAGGGGCGGATCGAGTTTCCGCGGCGAGCGAAACTCAACGGATACGCGCAGATTACCTTGGTGGAGCTGCGCGTCGTCAATCCGGACACTGCAAATCGCAGGCTGGTCGGAAGCCAACGGTGCCCGGGCACCACTATAAATCGTAGCTTTGTTGTAGCCGCTGACCACGGCCTCAATATTGCCATCGAGTGACGGGCGTCCACGTTCGAGCAAAATTCCTCGGGTACACAGCCGTGCAACCGCAGCCATGTTGTGGCTCACAAACAATACTGTGCGGCCCTGGTCCGTCGCCACATCGTGCATTTTGCCGAGGCACTTTTTCTGAAATTCGGCGTCACCGACCGCCAGGACTTCATCGATGATTAATATTTCCGGATCGAGATGGGCCGCCACGGCGAAGGCCAGCCGCACGTACATACCCGAAGAATACCGCTTCACCGGCGTATCGAGGAATTTTTCGATCTCGGCGAAAGCTACGATTTCATCAAACTTCCTCAATATGTCCTGCCTGGTCATGCCCAGAATCGCGCCGTTGACGAAAATATTTTCCCGCCCCGTCAACTCCGGATGAAAACCTGTTCCGACTTCCAACAAACTCGCCACCCGCCCGCGAATACGAACCCGCCCTTCGGTCGGTTCGGTGATCCGGCTAAGTATTTTCAAGAGCGTCGACTTGCCCGCCCCGTTACGGCCAATGATCCCCACCACCTCGCCCTGCTTCACTTCGAAGGAAACATCTTTGAGAGCCCAGAATTCTTCCTCTCTTGGCAAAGCGCTAAGGGGTAAGAGCGAAGCGTTTCCTCCATTGCCCGTTGCTCCCTGCTCCTTGCTCCACGCTCCTTGCCCGTTACTCCCTGCTCCTTGCTCCATGCCCCTTGCCCCTCGCCATCCCCGCAGCCATCGAAGCGGCGCGGTGGCGAAATCGTGAATCGCGTGACGAAATCCGTCGCCTCCACCCATCTGGTGCTGAATCGTGTAGCGCTTGGAGAGGTTTTCGACTCGTATGACCGTGTCACTCATAATGAAGCAGGGAGCATGGAGCAGGGGGCTAAGACTTAGCTAAGCTAGAAGCATACTAATAACTGATAAGCAGCGTGCACGGTGCATGGACCTAAAACCTAAAAATCAGGGAACAATTCACACACAAACAAGAACTAGGGGCTAAGATTTAAGAGTCCGGCGAAAAGCCAGAATCATTCGGCTTTCTTCTTCAAGCTCTTTCAACAGAGGATTCACCCGGTTTGAATCGATCCGCCCGTCCTTCCTAAGCAGAATCAAAATATTGGCCACCTCGAACACCGACCGTCGAGCAGTGTTCAAGAAATTTGCAAAGTCGCCGTCGGACACGCTGCCAGAACCTTCATTGGCCCATGAAATAGCTCCTGCATCGTGTTTTGATGAAACGCTTGCCATACGCGGTCTTCAGGTACTTCTCACGGCGGAATGCACCGCGCTCATTCAGGCACGCTTCGTAGTAGATGAGACGTAAAGGTACCCGATTTCTCGTCGATTCCACCTTGCCACCATTGTGCAGGAGCAAACGCTGACGGAGATCATGCGTGCAGCCAGTATAGAGCTTCGAATCTCGTGTCGATTGAAGAACATAAACATAGACCATGCGTTTATTTCACGGGCCAAGCAATATTGTTCGTTATACTCAAAGTCGCGGAACGTAATTGTTCGGCAAAACGGTAGAGCCGTTTACTGTCCAATTCGTCGGCAAGCTCGAATAGAGGGCTACTGAGGGAAGCGGCTTTCTTCCATATCTCAAAATCTTGAAATCGAAATTGCTTCTCGTTACCATCCATTTTCTTTTTTCGCTCTCCACCGCGCGCTGCTTGCTTTTAGCTCCCAACTCCCCGCTCAAAGCTTCCTGCTCTTCGCCCTTTGCTCCCTGCTCCATGCTCGCTGCTCAATCCTCTTCGCGCTTCGCGCTCAGATGAGGTCCGCGAATTTCCTCTCCGTGCGGCGGAAATACCAGACGCCGGAGACACAGAGGACAGAAGTCAAAAGGACGGAAGTCAGGAAGCCTGGCCACCAGATTGTCGACTCGCCGCCGAGAAGCGCCCAGCGAAAGCCGTCGATGACACCGACCATCGGGTTGAGCGAGTAAAGCAGAAATAATTTTTCGCCGAATTTCTCGCGCACCACCGCGCTGCTGTACGCTACCGGACTTACGTAGAGTCCGAATTGAACGATGAATGGAATGATGAAGCGGAAGTCACGGTAGCGAACCGTGAGCGCCGTAATAATCAGTCCCGGACCGAGAGCGGCGAGAACGGCCAGCGCCACAAAACCGGGAATCATTACAACGCGCCACGTGGGCCAGAACTGGAACCATAACATCATGCCGACCAGGATCGAACCGGCGACGAGAAAGTCCACGAACGAGACGACGACGGAGCTTGTCGGTATGATCAGCCGCGGGAAATAGACTTTCGAAATAAGATTGGCGTTCCCTACGATGCTCTGGCTCGCGGACGACAGCGCATTGGCGAAGAACTGCCAAGGCAGCATGGCGGCAAAAACCATAATAGGATACGGAGCGCCACCCTCCGAAGGCAGGCCCGCGATCTTTCCAAAAATCACCGTCATGATGACCATGCTCATGAACGGTTGAACCACCGCCCAGGCCGCTCCGGCCACCGTTTGCTTGTAGCGCACCGCCACGTCGCGCCAGGAAAGAATGTAGAACAGCTCCCGGTAGCGCCAGAGATCGTGCCAGTAGTTCTTGAATGCCCGGCCGGGCTCGATGATCAGTTCGTCTTGCATGGGGGATTTCTAGCTATCGGCAGGGAGCATGGAGCAAATCACACAGAGACAGGAGACTGGTGACTGACGACCGAAGATTGAGGAAGGAGAAGATCTTTCGTGAACCCGCTCACTTCTTCAAGGCTCCCCGAAAAGCCTGTAGTTTTACGAACAGGCGGTGGCCGAGTTCGCGGGTCGAACGAAGAAGATCCGCCTTAAGATATCGGCGGCGTTCTATTAAGTCTATGCAGGCTACGGATTCCAGATAAGATCGTATGGCCATTCCCAAAAATCGATTTTGTTCCAAGTCGGTCTGGCCGGTTGAGCCCTCAGCTATGTTTAAAACGATTGAAGTTGAGGCTCGCTCTATTTGAGAACAAAGATTAAATCGCTCGGATTCCGGAAGATTACTTGCTAATCCATAGACCTTGTCTACGAAGTCGAGTCCCAATTGGTAGACATCCAGTTTTTGAAATTTGTATTCCACGTTAGCTCTGTCGTCAGTCTCCCATCACCTGTCGGCGTATAGCCTCTGTCCCGGTCGCCTGTCTCCCGTCCGCTTGCGAAGTTAACCCCGGTCCTCCGTCTCCCGTCATCTGTCCGCGGCGGGAGTATTTCTGTTTCGCTCGACGCGCATCTTAAACTCCTCATACCGTTTCGCGAAGTTCGCGTTCTGCGGTGCCAGCTCCACCGCGCGGGCGTAGGCTGCACCGGCGGCGGCGAAGCGGTATCGTCCCTCTTCGGCCTGCGCGATGCGATAATAAACGTCGGCGGAGTCGGGATTGATGTTGGCGATTCGATTCAAATAAAGGGCGGCGCGGTCGAAGTTTTGTTTTTGGAGATAAAGGCCAGCCAAACGCGAGAGAGCGTCCGCAGAGCGTGGCTGAAAATCCAGCGCTTTCACTAGGGCCGCTGTTTCCTGGTCGCGATCACCGATTCTACGCGCACCATCGGCCAACACGAAATATAGGGAATAAGAATCTTCACCGTTTTTGACAGACTTTTCGACTTCGGCTTTCGCTGAATTCAGGGCCGCTTTGGTTTGTTCCGGGCTGCCGGCCTTTTGCGCCGCCTCGGCGAGCGATAGGTAAAGCGGCAAAGGCGGCGCGCCATTGTTAATTCCTTGAGAGACGATCTCCTTGGCTCCGGCCAA
>QHYM01000218.1 GCA_003223295.1 Acidobacteriota bacterium
AACCGACCGCTCTCATCGCTCTTGGCGCCGACGCCGGCGCCTGTGCCGAGATTCTTGGTAGCTACGCTTGCACCAGGAACCAGGGCTCCAGACTGATCAGTCACAATACCGGCGATGGCGCCGTCAGTGGTTGACTGCGCAAACGAACTCGCCGCAAACAAAAATAGTGCCGCCACGATTACGACCAAAGCAAGGTAAGAGCTGATGGTGGAACATCCAATCGCATTCTTTTTCATGCGCTTTCCTCCTAGAGGGCTTGTACGCCGTGTTGCGCAACCGTGCACACCCGCGGCCTCCTCGGGGTAGAAGGGCGGCTTCAGTTTAGGTCAAAGTTGATGACCACACGCACCGGCCGTCAACTGCACAAATAACTCTGTAATTTGCCTATCTTTTATCACAAGAGTGAGGTGAAGACAAAGCTAAGGTCTGTGGAAAAGCTAGCCGCCCGGGATCCAATTCTTCTAGGCACGCACCCCCTATACGACACTCCTGCACACCGTTAGCGAAACATATCCATCGAATTTTGCACGCAGATGAATATTTTGCGACGTCCGCATGACACGTTGAGGATTGCCTTGCAGGCATGCGTGGAGTAGAGTCTCGGTTCCTGAGCGGGGAGAAAGAATGGCAGAGGCAAGGGCGGCGAAGCAGAAAGTCCGGCAGAGAAAAAAAGAGAGCGTCCGCGTGCTGATCACTGCAGGCCGGATCCAGCGAAGGATCCACGCGCTGGCGAAAGAGATTCGCCGGGATTTTCCCGGTGAACGCTTACACCTAGTGAGTGTGCTGAAGGGTGGCGTGTTTTTCCTGACGGACCTTGCGCGCAGCATTCCCGGGGAAGTTTCCTTTGATTTTATCGCCGTGGCCAGCTACGGGCAGAACACGCATTCCTCCGGCCAGGTGCGGCTGACGCGGGACTTGGACTCCAGCATCGAGGGCCGGACAGTAATTGTCGTGGAGGACATTCTCGATACCGGAATGACGCTGCAATATTTATTGCGACTTTTTCAGCAGAGAAAACCCAAGCACTTGAGAGTGGCCGTCCTGTTGGACAAGCCGGAGCGGCGCATCGCGGCGGTGCGTGCGGATTACGTGGGCTTCACCATTCCCAACGAGTTCGTCGTGGGATACGGGTTGGATTATTCAGAGCGCTACCGCAATTTGTCTTACGTAGGGATTTTGACCCTGGGAAGTGCCGCGAAGGCAGAGAACAAGGAATAGGGCTGCACCCGTCGTTGGGCTGCCTCCAGGCCATTACGGACCATGAATTGATTGCTCATTGAGCGGCGCGTGGGCAATGCGTATTCAGCCGCCTGCTATACTAGTTCCAGTCCATGAATCCAACAGATGAACACGTTGTTACCGCTGCCTTAAACGGCGGTTCGGAAATCTCCACGGAAGTGTTAGCCACGCTCGCTGAGATCGGCGAGGAGGTGAATGCGTCGCTCGACCTGGACGAGGTATTGGCGCGCGCAGCGGCGCTCATCAAGCGGCACATTGATTACGAAATCTTCGGCGTGCTGATGATCGAAGGTGATGGAAGCTACCTTCGACACCGCTTCGCAATCGGCTACCCCAGGGAATTAGCCGAGAATTTGCGCATACCCATGGTGCAGGGAATTACCGGAACGGCCGCAGCCACCGGGCATTCCGTGCGTGTAAGCGATACGTCCAAAGATCCGCGGTACATCAACGCGATCGAGAGCGTGCGTTCGGAACTGGCCGTGCCGCTAGTGGTGCGGGGGAAATGCGTGGGAGTGCTGGACATTCAAAGCCGGCACCTCGACTACTTCACGCGCGATCAACAAAATATCTTGACGCTGCTGGGAAGCCGGCTGGCAATCGCGATTGAGAACGCGCGCTTGTTCGAAAAAGTGAAGGCCCAGGCGGATACGCTTCTGCTGTTGAGCGAAGTCGGCCGCGAAACCAGCGCGATCCTGGAAGTGGAAGAATTATTAAGGCGTGCCGCGGAACAAACCAAACGGGTGATTGATTATCAGATTCTGAGCATCATGTTGTATGACGAGGAACAGAAAGTGTTCCGGCATCGCGTGGACGTGAAGCACGGACAGAGCGTGCAGGGCAAGCTGCGAGCAGGGGTGAGCGAAGGCCTCGTAGGCGCGGCGGCGACCTTGAAGCAACCAGTACTGGTGCCCGATGTTACGGTGGATTCGCGCTATGTCATGGTGAATCCTGAGACGCGGTCCGAATTGGCGATTCCGATGATGCACCAAGGAAGAGTTATTGGCGTGCTCGACCTGGAGAGCCCGATCCCGAATTATTTCACTGAAGACCACGTACAGACACTTTCCATTCTCGCGGCAAATCTTGCCGTTTCGCTGGAAAACGCCCGGCTTTATGAACAACTGGCGAAGGAAGAGGCGCGGCTGGAGCGCGATTTGCAGGCCGCAAAGAGGATTCAAGGCGCGCTGCTGAGGCCGGTGCCGTCGGAAGACTACGGCGTGGACATTGCAGCGCGGTATTTGTCAGCTCGCGAAGTTTGCGGTGATCTGTACGAGTTTTTGCGCTATGGGCCGCAGCAACTCGGCATCGCGCTTGGCGATGTAAGCGGAAAGGGAACTGCTGCCGCGTTGTATGGAGCGGTGGCGATTGGGATCATGCGCAGCCTGGCGCCGCAGAAGCTGCAGCCAGCCGAAATGCTAAAGCAAATGAACCAGCTCGTGGGCGAACGGCGCATCGAAGGGCGGTTTATGACCGCCTGCTTTGCGACGTGGCAAAAAGGACGGCAAAAACTGCGCGTTGCCAATGCTGGCCAGTCGCAACCGTTGCTTTACAAGGACGATCGCTGCGGCAAAATCGAATTGACGGGATTTCCGTTGGGAATTGTCGAGGATGTCACCTACGACGAATGGGGAGTAACTCTGGATGCCGGCAACATTTTGGTATTTCATTCGGACGGCATTGCGGAAAGCACAAACAGCGAAGGCCAGTTCTTCGGCATCACACGTCTACGTGAACTGATTGAAAAACACCATGAGCTGACCGCTGCGGAGTTAGCGGATAGAATCCTTAACGAAGTTGATTGGTTTACGCAGAGCGCGCCGCTGTTTGATGACCGTACGCTGGTGGTGATGAAAGTCCGATGAGCCATTCGACGGCTGGGCCTGCTCGCAAGTTGAAGTTCGTTGATCCCGCTGAGTTCACGCCCCATTTTGCCTGGAAGAGGGTTCCGTCGGCGCAATCCGAGGAAGAGGTGTTTTGCGAAAAGGTCTCGCTGGAATCGGTTGCCAGCAAGTTTGCAACGCCAACCTATTTGTACAGCAGCGCTGCGATTACAGATGCTTATCGGGAATTTCAGGAAGGGCTGAGCGGCGTTCGTCACACGCTGTGTTTTGCGGTAAAGTCCAACGGAAATCTGGCGATCTTGCAGCAACTAGCCAAACTCAGCAGCGGATTTGACATTGTCTCCGGCGGCGAGTTGCGGTTATTGCAGAGCATTGGCGCCAGTGGCAGCCGCATTGTGTTTTCCGGCGTGGGGAAAAGCCGGGAGGAGATTCGAGAAGCGCTGAACTATCGTGCCGGATCGCAAGATACGAAGGCAGGGGTCCTACTTTTTAATGTGGAATCTGAAGCGGAGCTCGATCTATTGAAGGAAGAGGCCGCGCGCATCGTGGGAAAAGGCGGAAAGCCACCGTCAACCGCTATCCGCGTGAACCCCGACGTGCCGGCCGGGGGCCACCCGCACATCGCCACCGGGCGTCACGAGCACAAATTCGGCCTGGATTGGAAAGAAGCGAAGCGCCTGTACTTGGCGCATCGTAATTCGCAATGGATTCGCTGGGAAGGCCTCAGCGCACACATCGGCTCGCAGATCACCACGCTTGATCCGTTTCGCCGCGCGGTGAGGCGCCTAGTGGGGTATGTCAATGAATTAAAGTCGCAAGGAATGCCTCTGCGGTATCTCGACGTTGGCGGCGGCTTGGGAGTGCGCTACTCCGATCAAAAGCCACCCGCGCGAAAGGAATACGCCAAGCTCATCAAGGAACTCGTGCGGGGAATCGACGTAGAGATTCTGCTGGAACCGGGCCGCTCAATCATTGCGCAGGCGGGTGTGCTGCTTACGCGCGTCGCCTACACGAAAACGAATCGCGGCAAGCGTTTTGTGATTGTGGACGGCGCGATGAACGACCTAATGCGGCCTTCGCTCTACGGCGCGATTCATCCCATTACCAAAGTAACGCGGGGCGGAAAAGAACGGGACGCCAACCGGCAACGCGCGGACATTGTTGGTCCCGTGTGCGAGACGGGAGATTGTTTTCTACACGACTGGCCTTTGGGCGACGTGCAAAGCGGCGATCTGTTGGGCATTTGGGGCGCCGGCGCTTACGGAATGGCGCTCGCGTCTAACTACAACGCGCGATGTCGCCCCGCCGAAGTGCTGGTCGAAGGAGACACGTTCCGGCTGATTCGCCGCCGCGAGACTCAGGAGGATCTGCAGCGGACGGACGCGCAGGCAAAGCCGTAAGCTAGCTTACGCCTGTAAGCTAATTTGCATTAGGGAGTACTTTGCGTCATCAAGCCCGGGAACGCCAGGCTGGCAATCAAGCCTCGCCCCATTTCAGTTTGCTGCGCAAAATCTCAAAGTACGGCTTCTTCGGAGGCTGAATCAGCTGCAATTGCTCCTTGGCGCGCTGCACGCGCAGAATATCCGTCGGCTGTAACGGAACGCCGCGTTGCCCGTCGAGAGTCAGATAAACGGACTCAGCGTCGCCGTTCATTTTGATTTCGAGCTGGCAATAATCACGAACCACGAGGGGCCGGTCCGTTAGCATATGCGGGCAGATGGGCGTGATGATAAAAGCTTCGACCGCGGGATGCACGATGGGCCCGCCGGCGGAGAGGGAATAGGCGGTTGACCCCGTCGGGCTGGACACGATCAATCCGTCCGCGCGATAACGGCAGACAAAGTCAGAATTGATGGCCAACTCCAGCTGAATCATCCGGGCCAGCGCGCCTTTGTGGATGACCACGTCATTCAGCGCGCGTTGGCTTTCAATCACCGAGCCACCGCGTACGAGTTCCGCTTGCAACATCACTCTTTGGCTGATGGACGAGTGGCCCGCAATCGTTTCCTCAAGAGCCGGATAGAGTTCGTCCAAAGTGAAGCTGGTGAGAAATCCTAGGCTGCCCATGTTAATCGGCAGAATGGGAATCCCCCGTGGCGCGGCCAGGCGCGCGGCCGCGAGCATCGTGCCGTCACCGCCGAGGACAAGCAGGATCTGCGAAGCATCCGCTACAGCCGACCGGGGCTGGCCCTTCGAGCGCGTCGGCAAAACTGCAGCCGTCTCTTCGTCAAGAATTGGCTTGATTCCACGTTCTTGGAGCCATTTCAACAAAGTGGGCACGACGACGGAGAGTTGTTCGCGGCGCGGGCGGGAAAGAATGCCTATCGTTTGAAAGGTTTTTCCGGGCTGCATGGGTCTTGCGATTCTACCTTAGGCTTTTTTCCGTGCGTGCAGAAAATACTCCTGATTGCCTTCCGCACCGGCAAGCCGGCTGGGACGAACTTTGAGGAACTTCAAGCCGAGAGACTGCACGTGCTTGCGCACAGACAAAACGGCCCTGTCACGCAGCCTTTTGAGTTTTACGATTCCGCCGGGGCCAACCGCTTTGCGAGGCAATTCGAACTGCGGCTTGACGAGGATCAGGAATGCGGCGCCGGGCTTTGCAAGCATGATAGCCGGTGCGATGACCATCTCCGCGGAAATAAAGGAGACATCGATGACCACCAAGTCGACAAGTTCGGGGATATCCCCTGCGCGCAATTCCCGCGCATTGCGCTTGACCGGAACGACGCGCCCATCCTGCCGTAGTTTCCAGTCCAGTTGTTCGACATTTACATCAACGGCGTATACGCGGGCAGCCCCGTGTTGCAGCAGACAGTCCGTGAAGCCCCCGTGCGATGAGCCAACATCCAGGCACGCGAGGCTTGTCGGATCGATTGTAAAATCCTTAAGTGCTCCTTCAAGCTTAAAACCGCCACGACTGACGTATTTCTGATGCCGGCTCGTTACCTGGACGTTTGCGTCGCTCGCGACCGGCATGCCCGCTTTTTCCGTACGCCTGCCATCCACCTGAACTTCGCCGGCAAGAATCATGGCGGTTGCCTTCTCAGGGGAATCGGCAAGACCGCGCTCGACGAGAAGAAGGTCGAGTCGTTGCCGAACTGGCTTTCCTTTCATGACGGTGGTAAATCTCAGGTCCTGCGCAACACTAGGAACTCAGCAATTTGCCGAAGGCGCGAGGCGCGATCGGCATAGGGGGAGAGTTCGGCGATGGCTTTGGTTGCGAGTTCGTTGGCAATTTGGTGCGAGCGTTCCAGCCCATACACTGCGGGATAAGTTGCCTTTTGCTGCGCGAGATCTTTTCCCGCAGTCTTGCCAAGCGCGGCGGAAGATTCTTCGACGTCGAGAATATCGTCGGTCACCTGGAACGCCCAGCCAATCGTCTCGCCAAAGCGCCTCAGACGCGCGACGTCATCCAGCCCAGCGCCCGCGCAAAGGGCGCCTGAAGTGACGGAAGCGCGAATCAACGCGGCGGTCTTCGATCGGTGAATGTATTCGAGCATCTTCGCATCGACAGGCTTGCGTTCCGCTTCGATATCCGCCACCTGGCCGCCAACCATCCCTTTGACGGTACCGGCGGCCCCGGCCACCTCGGTCAAAATTGCAGCGCTGCGTTCGGCAGGCACAGGCGTCGCTCCAATCGTCTCGAACGCCAGCGTCAAGAGCCCGTCGCCTGCAAGAATAGCCAGCGCCTCGCCAAACTTTTTATGGCACGTGGGTTTTCCACGGCGAAGATCGTCGTTATCCAGTGCGGGTAAATCATCGTGGATCAAAGAATAAGTATGGATGAATTCGAGCGCGCAGGCGGGATGGAGCGCCGGAGTAACGTCGCTCGAAAAGATGCGTGCTGCCTCCACGCACAGGATCGGCCGGATACGCTTGCCGCCGGCAAACACGCTGTACCGCATGGCCGTGTGGATCGAAGGTGGCTGCGTGGTCTCCGCCGGGAGTAATCGATCGAGAGCGGCATCCACGGCGATCCGGTTTTCCTCGAAGAAGGGAGGAAGTTTCATCGTGGGAAGGAAGCCCGCCGGCCAGGGAGCGCACCAATCGTCACGATTCCGCCTCCCTCTCTGGATCAAACGGTTCCGCTGCCAGTTTGCCATCCGCCTTTTTCAGAAGGATTTCCACGCGGCCTTCCGCCTCTTCAAGTTGCTTCTGACATTCCCGCGACAGCGCGACCCCTTCTTCAAAAAGTTTCATGGCCTCGTCCAGCGAGAGCTGCGGGCTTTCCAGTCGCCGCACAACCTCTTCGAGGCGCGCGAGCGAGCGCTCGAAATCGGGCTTCTTTGGAGCTTCGGGCTTTTTGGGTGCTGGTATGTTCACAAACTAAACCTTTGCTCCATGGCCGCGCTCATTTCTGGCACCGCCGGCACCAGTACGTCGAGCGTCCGCTCTGCTCGATGCGTTGAATCGCCGCTCCGCACCGTCGGCAGGGTTCTCCTTCGCGGCCATAGGCGCGCAGAATCTTCTCGAGGCCCTGAAACCACCATTGTGAATCCCGAAAGTCCGGCGCCGGGTGCAGGCAGCATTCTAAGGCACGCGCGAGAACGGACACAATTGCTTTGTGCAGGCGCCGCACTTCCTCCGGCTTCAACGATTTGGCGTGGCGGCGAGGGTCGAGTCGCGCGTGCCAGAGCGATTCACACGAGTACATGTTTCCCAGACCGGCGACTCGCGTTTGGTCCAGCAGGAAATCCTTCAGCGGGCGCACGGACTCTGCAAGCAGTTCTCGCAATCGCGCGACAGTGAAATCTGTCGAAAGGGCGTCGATGCCGAGAGAGGCGAGACCAGAACTGTCGTTGGGAGATTCCCAGGCGTGAACCCGCCCGAAATGGCGGCGATCTGCAAATCCGAGTGCGCCTTTCCCAAATTCGAAAGCGACATCCACGTGAACGCCATTCTTTCGCGCGTTGGCGCGCCCGAGCAATTCTGCCGCCCCGGTAAACCAAACAAGCTGGCCGTCGAGCCGGAAGTGCAATGTGACCAGTCCTCGGTCCAGCCGAAGAAGCACGTATTTCCCTTTGCGATCCACGCGCTGGATACAACGGTCTGTTGCGAGCTCAACCAACCGGGATGTGGGCTGCGGCTTCAGGGCAATGGGATGAAAGACATGAACGCAATGAATGAGTTGTCCTTCAACAAGCGGCCGCAGCGTGCGTACCACAGCTTCCACTTCAGGCAGTTCGGGCATAGGCGTGAGAACAGATCAGGAACCCGGCCTGAGCGTGAGCGTATGCTTTTTAGCCTGTGTCTCGGCGGCATCGCTGAAGGGCGCGAAAATCGGCTTGCCTTCGTACCAATACGAAAATTGATCGGAATAATGGCTGCTCCCGGGCTGCCCCGATTCGCCGGAAGTAATCAGGAGAATGGACTCGTCCCAGTTTGCGGGATTGGCCACAAAACGCATGGCGGGCCCATGAGTTTTCGACGCTGCGCGGACGCTGTAAATCGTGCCGGACTGCGGTTTGCCCGTAATACTGAGAAACGTTTTCAAAATGCTCTCATGACCGAGCGGATGAAACATGTCCAGCGAATTGAAATTCTTCCACAACCAGTCCTCAACGCGCTCGCTCTTGCTGTCCTCTGCAAGTCTCTTTACTGCGGCGTCTGCTGCCGCAATCAGGAGTTCGTCGTAGGTTTTGTACGCCGCCGGCAACCACTTCGAGGGGCGATCCGTAAGCGTCTTCTGGAGAAAAGTCGTGCTTCGCCACTGATACAAGCTGGATTCGGCTCCGAGAACCGGCTCTAACACCAACTCAATTGCCGCGCGGCGCATGCCATGAAGAAATGAAATCTCGGCGGAATTCGCATCCGCAATGCCGTTCCAATCCTTCAAGCCGTCAATGAGCCGCTGGGTCCGAGCATCTTTCGGTTTCACCGTTTTGGCCGCCGCAAGCAGTTGCTCAGCAAGAAAGACGTGCGGATAGCTGTACGTGTCGGTCTGGACCTTCAGCATGTCTTCCACGCGCAAATCGTGGCGATCGTGCAGCAAATCATAGATGCGCGCGGTGCGATAAGGTTCTTCCCAGCGGTCGGTCAAATACGGTTTGTACTTTGGTCCAACAACGCGCGCGTTCGCGGTCGCGATGAATCCGCTCTCCGGATTGAGCGCACGCGGTAACTGTTCGAACGCGACATATCCAGTCCACTCGTAGTCGTCCGTGTCTCCCGCAACCGGCACTTCGCCATGCCCCTTCTTTCGAATCGGCACGCGCGCCGCCATGATGTATCCAATGTTTCCTTCGACATCGGCATAGACCGCGTTTTGTGCCGGTCCCCAGACGCGCTTCATCGCGTCGCGAAACTCTTTCCAATTGCGCGCCTTGCCGAGCCAGTTGTAGCTGTTGACCAGCGCTCCGGGCTCCGTTGCCGTCCATCGCATTGCGTAGCCCTTGTCGCCTTCCCAATGCACGATGGGGCCGTGGCGTGTAACCGTGACTTGGACGTGCTCGTCGGACCGCCCTTTTACGCGAATCGTTTCGTCGATGATTTGCGCCTTCCCCCAGGAACCATTCACGCGATACTCACCAGGCGCAGCCGGATTAAACGTCTCGACGTAAAGGTCCAGGACGTCGGCGCCGTTGTTGGTGAAGCCCCAGGCAATGCGGTCATTGTGGCCGATGATGATCAGCGGCGCTCCGGGCAAAGTAAGACCCTTGACGTTCCACTCAGGAGCCGTGAGGTGCACTTCGTACCAGATGGAAGGAATCATCAGCTCAAGATGGGTGTCGTTGGCCAGCAAAGGTTTCCCCGTGGCCGTGTGCGCTCCGCTGACCGCCCAATTGTTGCTTCCCAGGCCCTGCCGAATGTCCTTGCGCGATTCCGCCAAAAAGTCCACGACCGATTGCGCCAACGACGACGTGAGGTCAGGAGCACTATCTGTCGACGCCGTGACACCCGAACGCCGCAACTGGGCTTTCAGAACCGTATCCGACTGCATTTCGTCGTCATCATCG
>QHYM01000217.1 GCA_003223295.1 Acidobacteriota bacterium
TCTTCCGCGAAAAAGGCCTGGTTATTGTCGCCGCCGTCTACCGTGTTGTTGTTCAACAGTCCTGAGACACCACGGAAGCTAACCAGTCCAAAATTCCCGTCCGGCACCGCGCCAGGGGTAGAGAGCGCAAAAGTGGACCAGCGCCGGCCGTTGATCGGCAAATTATCAATGGTGGTCGAATTGATATTTGTAGAGAAATCGGCGCGGTCGGTAGTGATCACAGGCGCCTCAGCGGTGGCCACGATGGTCTCCGTTTGCGTTTGCACTCCAAGGGTGGCGTCAAAAGTCGTTGTGCGTCCCACCTCTACAGTGATGCTGGTAGCCTTGTACGCTGCAAAACCGGAAGCA
>QHYM01000479.1 GCA_003223295.1 Acidobacteriota bacterium
CTCCCCAGATCATTCCCCGAAACATTCCCGCAGCGACAACGCTAGCCCCCGCGCCAAGAGCTGCGCCTATGCACACTGTCCACATCGTCTGGCCAAATACGATGTGGAGCACATTGCCTTGTTGTGCGCCCAACGCCATGCGAATGCCGATTTCGCGTGTTCGTTGGGCCGTGGCATATGATGTCACGCCGTAGACGCCAATCATCGCCAGCAGGCCGACGAACAAACCGAACGTGGTTGCAATCCACGCCATGGCGCGATTTTGGTGGAGAACGCCGTTCATCGCGTTACTCAACAGGTCGCACTTCAAGATAACGCGAGGATCAACCTTAGCTGCCGCAGCCTCCAGACGCTTGGCCGTTTCGGCGAACGGACCAACTGCTCGAATTCCGTAGCTGCCAATTCCGGAGCATGAACTACCGCATTGTGAAACTGGCCGGTACAAGATCGGAAGGGGCGCGGAACCAGGCTTGCGATATTGTATGTTTCTGGAAACCCCAACAACCTCGACGAGGTAGTCTTGCCTGTTAGTCCTGCTATCGTCTTCGCGAAATCTAAGCCCGACGGGGTTCACTCCTCCGAAAAGTACTTTAGCCAGGTCTTCACTGAGAATAGCCACGGGAAGTGACGTGCCGCTGTCACTAGCTGTAAAATCCCGGCCCGCCAAAATCGGAGTGCGCAGGGTCCTGAAAGAATCGGAAGAAACAAAAAAGAGATAAGAGCCAATCCGGCGCTCGGATCCATTCGGCCCGGGAACAACCAATTTTGGGAGGTACGTTTTGGAAAAAATACGGCTCCATGACGCGGACGTGACACCGGGTAGGGACCGAAAGGTCCCGAGCAGTTCGTCGCCGACCACAGCTTCGCGCTGCGGGCTTTCTCCGGCACCCTGCCAGCTTGCCTGAGCTGTGAGCACGCCTTTAGGATCGTAGCCCAAATCCTGCGCCAGGTAAGCCCGCAGCGTCCGTGCCAGCAAGCCGGCGCTGACAAGCACCGTTACGGAAAGAGCAACCTGCCCCATAACAAGGACAGAATTCATAAACCGGTTCTTAGGCTTTCCCGTTGTCACGCCGTTATTCATCGCTGAATTCAGTGAAATCTGAGTCGCCGCGATGGCAGGAGTCAACCCAAATAGAAGCGCGCTCAAGCGCCCACACCAGCGCTTGCGTCCCCCAGCGTGCGATGAGAAGACCTAGCACAGCGCCAATCACGGACAGAGCCACACTTTCCGTCAACAGTTGCCGCACCAAGCGCCACCGAGATGCGCCTAGAGCAAGCCGAGTAGCGATCTCGCCTTGCCGCTTCGTAGCTCGCGCCAGCAGCAGATTGCCTAAATTTGCGCAGGCGATAACTAGAGCCACAGCCGCCATGGCAATCAAAAGGAGCATCATGTCCATCGCTTGTAGCCACGCACCGGAGGTGAGGGGACGCGCCGCGAGAGACCTGGACACAACCGACCCATCGCTTTGGCGGTGCCTTGGCGGAAGGGCTCTGAATATTTCCCGGGCTAGAACTTGCAATCCGGCGTTGGCCTGCATCACGCTGGCTCCCGGCTTTAATCTGCCCACGAGGCTCAGTATCGTACCCTCCGGGTCGTCGAGCGACGGGGTCTGACGTCCGTTGAAGAAAAGCTGATAATCCCGGTACGTTCTCTCCGCCTCCAATTGCATGAAAATCTCAGGGACATTGCCGATATCCACCCCGAAAAAGGATCGAGGTGCGACTCCGACTATCTGGAACTCGTTTCGATTCACCAGAATGGTCTGTCCGAGTATATTTCGCGATTGGCCAAACAAACGACGCCACAACCGGTAGCTAATAACGCATACTGGCGGGGCACCGGGCTGGTCATCTGGAGGTTGCAGGACCCTTCCAAAAACCGCTGAGATGCCGAGAGTTCCGAAGTAATCTCCGGAAACGTACAAG
This sequence comes from Acidobacteriota bacterium, assembly GCA_003223295.1. Taxonomy (GTDB): domain Bacteria; phylum Acidobacteriota; class Terriglobia; order Acidiferrales; family UBA7541; genus Acidiferrum. The sequence goes on from QHYM01000479.1 coordinate 1,927, forward strand.
CCGGATACTTCCTGCTGTTGGTTGGCGGGTCCGATGCGGAAAGTTGTGTCGAAGAAGGAGTTGTAGGCCAGAACGTCTAAAAAAACATCTTGCTTGTCCCTAAAGAGTTTCCACTCTGCGTACGAATGCAAGTTTATTCCATCGGCCCGGACCACCTCGACCAACTGATCAGGTCGCTGCACTGGCAGCGACCTGAGTGTAAGAGCATAAATGACGGAAAAGATTGCAATCGTCGCGCCGATTCCCAACGCGAGGGACAAAACGGCCATCGCCGTCAAGCCTAGGCTGCGTTTCATCATCCGGAACGCAAAATGAGTATCCTCGCCTACCGAATGAAGTAGACTCATGAGCAAGGGACCACCCCCAAACTAACAGCAAGGACGCGATCAAGACTGATAGGCATGAAAAGGGAACGAAATTTCATAGCCATATTCTAATTCTGAAGAGATGACTTGTGGACGCGCTGTTTTTGTTCGGTCAACTCCCGATTAACGGCGAGCCGGACAAATAGGGCTTCGCACCTCCGGCCATCGCGATTATAGCCTTGCAGATTTTGCGACCGGGATCACCAACCGATCCGTGTCACAGAGACGCACAGTTAGCCGCGATTGGCGCAAGGACGGTGTTACGTGCGTTACGTAGGGGGGTGGTCCCTTTTTCGCGGCCGTATCCGCTATCCCAGGCGCGCGTTGACAGGCGAAGAAAAGGCG
>QHYM01000219.1 GCA_003223295.1 Acidobacteriota bacterium
TCGGCGAGACGCGTTTCGAAACCTGGCTCACTCAGTCCGCGGCGAAAGCGGCGGCGGTCACCCACTAGTGGATTCGTACGGGGAACCAAGTTACCGGTAATGCGACCAATCCCGCAGTCGAAGCCGGATAGCTTCCGGTTAGCTCCGCTCAGAATCTCGTAATTTGCTTCCCTCAGGCCCATTCATCCGGAATATTTGGCGATTCGAGTACAATCGCGTGATGGAAAATTCCCAACACATTCGACTGGCAGACTGACTCCCATGCTAATCATCTTTGGCGGCCTACCGGGTACTGGAAAAACAACCATTGCCAGAGAGCTGGCTCGCCAGCTCGGTGCAATATATGTGCGCATTGACTCGATTGAACAGGCCATCCGCGACTCCGAGACGGTGAACCAACCGGTCAACGACACGGGGTATCGTGTTGCTTATGCGATTGCCGAGGACAATCTTCGCCTAGGTCGAACTGTCATTTCGGATTCTGTCAATCCCATTCAGCTGAGTCGCGATGCCTGGATCGACGTTGCGCATCGGGCGCAGGTGCGCGCCGCTGAAGTTGAGGTGATATGTTCTGACCCGCAACAACATCGCCAGCGTGTGGAAACGCGATCGGCCGACATCAACGGACTGAGACTGCCGACATGGGAAGAAGTTATCTCTCGTGAATACCAGCCTTGGGGCCGTAAGCACATCGTAATCGATACGACGGGGCGAAGCGTGGCAGAGAGCGTCGAAGAAATTCGAGAAGCTCTACCAAAGTGATCGACCTCGCCATCCTGACCACCAAGCTTTCACCCTGTTCAATTCTTCTGCTTGTAAAACCAATACTCCGAAGTGAAGCGTACCTCAACCTTTTCGCCCGGGCGTTGCGGCTTTTTCGGAGCCTGGCCAGCGTGCGTCCACACACGTTGCACTAAAGTGTACCCCGAGAGAAGGCCGCGGCCGCTAGTTCTCACGACTTTATAGCTCACCCATGGCATAGAAATTGAAACCGGGGCGGGGACGGTTTTCAGAATCCTGCCTGTCAGCTTGCTCCCGTCCGAAGCTGTCCAGGTTAGACCCGCGGAGACACGGGCCTGTGCCTCGACAAAACTTAGAAGCACATTTGAAATCAACAAGATGCAAAAGAGGCTGTGTAACATGCTACATATGCTCTGCGGGAGCCGTAATGGGCCAGGACGAGGTTTTCGGTAGGCTTGGAAAACGACGACTTTGGACACGGCAGACGGCCCCGCCCCTGTTGTTTGGAGTGAAGGGCTAGGGGAACACAAGGGTGTTTATCAACCCAAAATTCGCGCCGAGAGACACGTCATTGTGTTTTGTGGATATTCCTCATGGGCAGTTCTCTACGCATGTACGAGCAATAGCGTAGCTAAAATCTGCCTTCCCGATTGACCAGCTTCCGTCAACTTGATGCAAACGAGCTACCTGCCTTTGGTTCACCGTTTATCAGAGGGCATTTTCCTCAAGACTTCCTGAGCACTGCACGGCCCTTTGCGGGTCTGGAAACAGTACCAAAGTAACCTTGCTTCCTTGGTGCTCGCTAACTGAGACTCGAAAGAACGGACGGAACTCTGGTGCTCGTCGAACGTAGTGACACTTTAGCGCGGCCCATTATCAATACATGCATTGGAACGCGCTGAAGAATTACCGGATGAGGCCTTCCGCATTGTTCTCCCGCTGCTGGTAAAAAAACTCGTGAAAGAGGACAAAGGCTTGGTCTTGGCGCCCTACCTTAGATTTTCTTGTCGCACGCAACTCGTGCCGGGAACTCGCCGAACATCAGTTCTTGTTGTCTTTTTGTTCACCGGTATTCTGATCGGCCAGCCTGTGGCCAATCCACAGACTCCGAAAACCCTTCCCGTCCGAGAGGCCACCGCTTATCAAGGTGACCAGCCGATGCCGGGTCGCCTCGGGCAAACTGTAACAGTCCAGGGGATAATCATCGCTGGGCCGACTCCCCTCAGTTCCAGCGCGATGCTAGCTGATCTTCAGGATTCGACCGGCGGCATCAGCCTATACAGCGCCAATAGCGCGTTGCTCAAGGGCTTTCACCGCGGCGACGACCTTCGTGTTACAGGAATCATTCAGCTGAATAAAGGGCAAACCCAGATTCTCATTCGGCATATAGACCCCCTGGGGCCGGGCAAGCTTCCTCCTCCCCGGGACGTGCTTGTCTCCAACCTTCTTGGTGCTCGTTACCTCGGACAACTCGTCCGCGTGGAGGGCATTGTTCATTTTAGAAAAGGCTTTGGTGGACGCACTGAAATAACCCTCACTGACAGGTCCGGAGAAATTCCCATCCACGTTGGAAGCTTGCTCTTGCACGATCCGCAGCTTTCCCGGGAGTTGGTTGAAGGGCGCTTCGCCTCAATGATAGGTGTCCTAAATTATGCCCAGCCCGGAAGCGGGCCCTGGCAATCCGGCTACCGCTTGATTCCCCGGGATTCCGCTGACTTTGATTCCCGCCCACTTCCCCCTTACAAGCTAATCGCAACCACTCTTGCTCTGGTCCTTCTTATACTCATGGGCATTTACTTTGCTTTTCGCCGGCGCGTCGCTGAACAACAAGCGCGAGAGATGGCTGCCCTGGCAGCGGATTTGAAGCATTCCGAAAAAGCCCTGCGCCAATCCGAACAGCGCTACCGGCTGCTTTTCGACCGCAATCTTGCCGGCCTTTACCACAGCACCCTCGACGGACGCATCTTGGATTGCAACGAATCTTTCGCCCGAACGTTTGGATATGGCTCTCGGGAAGAGGTCCTTGCCCTGCCGGGAGGCGCGCACGAATTCTACTCAGGTCCCTCCGAACGCGAGAGCTTTACGTCCGAGCTCCAGAAAAAGAAGATTCTGACAAATTTGGAGATGCGTTTCCGTCGCAAAGACGGTGCTCTCGTGTGGGTTCTGGAAAACGCTACTCTTCTCGACGGCGATGATAATTCACCACCTCTTATCGAAGGGACTGTCGTTGACATCACCGAGCGCAAGCACCTGGAAGAACAATCGCGCCAAGCCCAGAAGATGGAGGCGATCGGCAGGCTGGCAGGAGGCGTGGCTCACGACTTTAATAATCTCCTCACCATCATCAGCGGGAATAGCGAGCTGCTTCTCGATCGCATTGACCCGGCCAAGCCAGCGCACAGAAACGCCAGCCAAATCAAAAAGGCGGCCGACCAAGCCTCGGATCTGGTTCGTCAGTTGCTGGCATTTAGTCGCATGCAGGTTCTCCAGCCGACCGTGCTAGACCTCAACCGTATTCTGTCAGACACCGTCAAAATGCTTCCCCGGCTGCTATGCGAGGACATCGAAGTTGTCCTTGTTCCGGGAGCGTCTTTGGGCCTGGTGAAGGCCGATAAAAATCAAATCGATCAGATCATTCTGAACTTGGCGGTGAATGCCCGTGATGCCATGCCGCAAGGCGGAAAACTGACCATCCAGACTGCAAATGCCGATTTGGACGAAAGCTATGCTCGCCTGCATTCCCCAGTGAAACCCGGGAAATATGTGACGTTGGCCGTGACAGATACGGGCATGGGAATGGATGCGGAAACGCAAGCTCACATCTTCGAGCCATTTTTTACCACCAAGGAGCCGGGCAAGGGCACAGGCCTTGGTCTGGCAACAGTGTATGGCATAGTTAAACAGAGCGGCGGCTGGATTTGGGTCTTTAGCGAACTAGGGCGCGGAACGACAGTTAAGATTTGTCTGCCAAGAATCCAGGAGCCCGTTGCGGAGGGCATTTCAAGCACGCACCGCGCCTCATGTCCCTGCGGAACCGAAACGATCCTCTTCGTCGAGGACCAAGAGGGCATCCGGGACTTGGCTCGGCCGTTCCTGGAAGACATGGGCTACAAGGTCCTGGAAGCCGGTGACGGCGAAGCGGCGCTTGGGATTGCCAAGCAATATAAGGGAGAAATCCACCTTTTGCTCACCGACGTAGTGATGCCCAAAATGGGTGGTCACGCACTGGCCAAGCGTATGGTGGTCCTGCGCCCCGGCGTACGCGTACTCTATATATCAGGCTACGCGGAATACGCGGCCCCTGACCAAGACTCTTACGATGGCGGATTTCGCCTGCAAAAGCCGTTCGCTATGGATACCCTGGCACGCAAAGTCCGAGAAGCTCTGAACGCCAAACAATCTGCAGCAGTCCGCTCGCAATAGCACTCCTTTCGGCGGGTTTCGGCCACGGGGAACTAATCGCCTAAGTCCAGGTTAACGGGCAACTCTTACCTAATCCGGCAAAGCAAGGGTTGCCGACATTACCGGCCAATCTCTGCCCATTCTCAGGGCGTCGCGAGTGAGGGCGTTTTGATGGTTAGGCGTGGTCGACTTAGCTTCATCAGGGCGAGGAAGCTAACACAAACCAGGTATCGTCGGCCACGTACATGGCGACAGCTTGGTGGACATTCCTTTTCCGAAGGAAGTCCGCAATGAGTTGGTTACCGCTGGTCGCGCCGAACCCCATCACATCCTTCCCGAGAGTGGCTGGGTCAGTATTTATCTGAGGCAAGCCTCCGACGTGGACCGAGCAATCGAGCTCCTACGCTCTTCCTTTGAGATTGCCTACCAGAGGACTACGAAATAGGGCAAGAGTGCGAGACGAGCCTTGGCCCACTTGCTCGTCCGGGGACGCACCAGGCAAACCTCTCCACGCCGGGGCACGGGCTCTGTCTTTTCGAACTGCGGGCCCATTTTTGGGCCATTGATTCTCGTTTCATCTCCCTTCGCTTTTCGTGCTCGCCGTCGCCTTGCCGGCCTTGGAGCGAGGCGCACAATGAAACCCAACTATTTTTCCATGGAGGTGTGGCAGAGGGAAATGACACCGTTCCCCTGCACCCCATTCCCAAAAAACAAACCATGGCCGTTTACACGGAAGAATCGACGCACCCTCCAGTGCATGAACGCGAACTTCTCCGCTGATTACTCGTCGTCATGTATAGGCTTGAACCCGTTGTCATAAAATATTGACATACTACTAAAGAAGCTTTTTACTTGTCGCGGCACA
>QHYM01000323.1 GCA_003223295.1 Acidobacteriota bacterium
CGGTCGCCGAAATTGTCTGTCTTCATGCGCCAGGCAATTTCGAGGTCGCTGAAATTGGAGGCATTGATCTGATCCAGCGGCCGGTAACGCGTGCCCGCGATGTCTGCAGCATACGAAGCCCATTCCGTGTCCTTCGGATGCCATTGAGCGATCGCGATGGGCGGAATCAAGCCAAACGCCGCAGCCAGACACACGAATTGCAGACTCGCCTTCTTCACTTTTCCTGGAAGCATTTCCGCTTTCTCCTGAAAATCCGCGCCATTCTGCGGCGCTTACACCATTTGCCGGACTGCAGTTCTTACAAGGTACGGGCCAGTCTATGCCCGCAGAATCCTACTGCAAAGGATTAGTTTGTTTCATCTGTGGTTTTGCCAAGCAGGGCAACGTGAGGGCATCCTCCCTCCAGCTCTGGCGCACCGCCATTGCGGGCAGTCACACTCAGCGCTATGATGCGGCGCGCGAAATTTTCGCTCGTCAGCGTTGCCATGAAGCCCTCTGCGCCGAGCGATCACCGCGCCCTTCATCCATCAACTCAGGAGCAGCTATGCCAACGCGCTTGCGCCCAAGACTCACCGTCGCTCTTACCGTGTTCGTTCTGTTGTTCATGTCTGGATTCGCAACCGCCCAGGATCGCCCTATCGTTCTGAAAGCCTCAACCGTTTTCGATGGCAAGGGGAAGGTCCTCCACAACACCATCATCGTCATCCAGGGCGGAAAAATCACTCGGGTCGGCGGAGCGGCTCCGCAGGGAACCATCACCTACGATCTGACCGGTCTAACCGTCTCCCCCGGCTGGATCGACGCGCATGTCCATCCCACCTGGCATTTCGACGCCGACGATCGCCTCGCCGGTGAGAACGAGCCTAAAGAGCAAACCGTCCTCGCTGGCGCCGCGAACAGTTGGAAGATGCTCGCTGCAGGCTTCACCACCGTGCAAAGCCTCGGCTCTCCTCTTGACAAGGACCTGCGTGACGCCATCGACCGCTTCGGGTTGCCGGGCCCGCGAATCCTCACTTCTCTCGATCCCATCTTCGGCCGCGGCGACGCCACTGGCACGCCCGACGAACTGCGCGCCGTTGTTCAGCAGCACGTCAAGAATGGCGCCGACGTCATCAAGATTTTTGCTTCCGGCAGCATCCGCGAAGGCGGCAAGCCTACGCTTTCGCAGGACCAGCTCAACGCCATTTGCGGCGAAGCCAAAAACGCCGGCTTGCGCACCGTCGTGCACGCTTACGGTCCTTCTGTCCGCATGGCCTCGCTTGCCGGCTGCACGGAACTCGAGCACGGCCTCTACGCCACCGACGACGACCTGCGCTTCCTTGCCGAACACGGCACCTACTTCGATCCCCAAGCCGGCCTGGTCCTCCAGAACTATCTCGACAACAAACCGCACTATCTCGGCATCGGCAATTACACCGAAGCTGCCTTTGCCACCATGACGAGAGTGTTGCCTGAATTTCAGGATTTATTCCGCCACGCCATCGCCACGCGCGGGCTCAAAGTCATCTTCGGGACCGATGCGGTCGCCGGTGCTCACGGCCGCAATGCCGAAGAATTTCTCTATCGGGTGCAAACGTGCGGGCAGGATCCCATGGCCGCGCTGGTTTCCGCCAACTCGCTGGCCGCCGAAGCTCTTGGCATCCAGAACCGTGTCGGTTCAATCGCTCCGGGACTTGAAGCCGACATCATCGCGCTTGATGGCGATCCCCTCAAGGACATTACTGCTGTCCGCCACGTGGTGTTCGTCATGAAAGGCGGAAAGGTCTTCGTGAATCAGGCTGCGGGGCAAACCAAATAGGAGCAATGGCCACCAAATCTTCTTTATTTTTCGCCACGTTGCTCTGCTTTCTCTTCAGCCTCTTCAACGCTTCTGCGGAAGCGCAATCGTGGAAAGTACAAACCAGTGGGATCGATACGAACCTGCGCGGCGTGAGCGTCGCACACGATCGAAGCGCAAAGGACACTCCTTCGTGGGCGGTTTGGGCGTCTGGCTCCAATGGCGTGATCCTGGAATCCGATGACCAAGGCAAAACGTGGGCGCGTCTCCGCGTGGAAGGCGGTGACACCCTCGACTTCCGCGGCATCGCGGCCTTCAGCGCCTCGACCGCTTACGTGATGTCCAGCGGCGAAGGCGACAAATCGCGCATCTACAAAACTACCGACGGCGGCAAGACCTGGAAGCTGCAATACTCGGACAATCGCAAAGAATTCTTTCTCGACACCATCGCGTGCGTTTCCGAAAAAGAGTGCCTTGCCCTCGGTGATCCTATCAACGGTAAGTTTCTCTTGCTAAAGACTTCTGACGGCGAGCAGTGGGCTCCGCTTCCCACCGATAACATGCCCTCCGCTCTGCCTGGCGAAGGCGCCTTCGCTGCCAGCAATTCCTGCCTCGCGCTCCGAGGCCACCAGGACATCTTTTTCGGTACAGGCGGTCCGACAGCGCGCGCCTTCCACTCGGCCGATGGAGGTCTCACGTGGACCGTTGCCCGAACACCCATTGTGCAGGGCAATCCTTCATCCGGAATTTTTGCCTTGAGCCTGGATAAAAACGAGAAAGTGATCGCGCTCGGAGGCGACTACAAGGAACCGAGTTACTCGGAACGCATCGCGGCCTATTCCCTGGACAACGGCAAAACTTGGCAGCTTGCCGCTCGCCCGCCCGGCGGTTACCGCTCGGCTGTGGCCCATGTTGGCGATGGACGCTGGGTGGCTGTCGGGCCGACCGGCGAAGACATCACCCGTGATAATGGTGCCCACTGGAAGCACACCGAATCCTTGAATCTCAATGCCGTAGCGATCCTGGACACTCAGAACGGTTGGGCGGTCGGAGCTCACGGCACCATCGCGCGCTTCGTCAATCACAATCGTTAGGGAATCCGGCATCGTCATTTGGGCGGAAGTTCTCGGCCCCGCCCGAGCGTTGCCGACCCGTTGGGGAAGGTATACTCTCACGCGTGCAAGGTCTGCCCACCTTGCCTTCACGAACTTCATTTCCAAACGCATCGGAGGTAGTAATGGCAAATTCTTCAAAAAACGGAAAGAGTGGAAACGAGCAAGCGCCCACCCGCCGCCGCACCTTTCTTCAAGGCGCCGCTGCTGCCGCTGCGCTGACCGCCATGCCCCGCTGGGCACAAGCGCACCCGGACGACTTCGCCGCAATTCGCGCTGAAATCGAGAAGCGCCACGAAGAATCCGTGAAGCGCCTGCAAACCTGGATTCGCCAGCCGTCCATCGCCGCGGAGAATCGCGGCATGAACGAAGGCTGCGAGTTGATGATGCAGATGCTCCGCGAAGCCGGGTTCAGCGGCGTGAAGAAAATGCCCACCGACGGCCAGCCGGGCGTCTTCGCGACCTTCGATGCGGGCGCCCCGAAGACTCTCGGCCTCTACTTTATGTACGACGTCAAGCAAGCCGACCCCGCCGAATGGTCTTCTCCTCCGTTCGAAGCAGCGCTGCTCGATAAGCCCGCCCTTGGCAAAATCATCATGGGACGTGGCGCCGTCAATCAGAAGGGCCCCGAGGCCGCCTTCCTCGCCGCGCTGCACGCGATTCGCGGTTCAGGAAAGAAACTGCCCGTGAATCTTGTCTTCGTTGCTGAAGGCGAAGAGGAAATCGGCTCGCCTCATTTTCCGCAGGTGGTGCGCCAGACGGAAGTGCTGGCCGCCCTCAAGAAGTGTGTTGGGATTTTCATGCCCAGCGCATCGCAGGGCCTCGATGGCCAGGTCACGACGACTCTGGGAGCAAAAGGCGTCATCGAGTGCGAATTGACTTCCAGCGGCGAACGCTGGGGCCGCGGCCCGCGCAAGGACGTGCACTCCAGCAACAAAGCGCGGCTCGATAGTCCTGCCTGGCACCTCGTCGAAGCGCTCGCCTCACTCGTCTCTCCCGATGGCAACGATCCTGCCATCGAAGGCTACGCCGCGAAGGCCCGCCCGCTCTCCGCCGCCGAAAAGAAAATGATCGCTGAAGCCGCGCGCCGCATGAGCGAAGCCGACGCCAAGAAACTGCTCGGCGTGCAGCACTGGGTTCATGACGTGAGCTGGGAGCAAGCGCTCGAACTGCTTGTTTCTCGCCCCACGGTAAACATCGAAGGCCTTGTCGGCGGCTACACCGGTCCCGGCGGCAAGACCATTCTTCCCGGCAAAGCCGTTGCGAAACTCGATTTGCGCCTCGTTCCAGATATGACCGCCGCCGAAGCTCTCGCCGCTCTCAAAGCGCATCTCGCGAAAAAAGGTTTCGGCGACATCGACGTGAACATGACTGGCGGCTACGATCCCACCTCCACGCCTGCCGATGCCGTGATTATTCGCGTGGAGACTGCCGTCTACCGCCGGGGCGGCATTGAGCCGGTCGTCTTGCCCCGCAACGCCGGTTCCTGGCCCGGCTACGTTTTCACCGGCGATCCCCTTCGCCTGCCCGCGGGCCACTTCGGCCTGGGTCATGGCAGCGGCGCGCATGCGCCCGACGAATATTACGTCATCGAATCCAGCAACCCAAAAGTGCAAGGCATGGACGGCGCCGCCTTCTCTCACGTCGAGTACCTCTACGAACTGGCGCAAACGAGTTGAGCCCCAGTTGAGTTCGAATTGAGCCAAGCATCGTGACGGCGCCAGAAAACTCACGCGACCGCGGATCGCCCGGCAGCGGCCTCGCGCGGCATCTCGGCCTCTTCGGCACCACCATGGCTGTGATGGGCGGCATCATCGGCGCGGGAATTTTCATCAATCCCTACCTCGTCGCCGAACGCGTCCACACTTCGTTCCTCATCCTAGCTGTATGGATTGCCGGCGGCGTGGTTGCCCTCCTCGGCGGTTTTATCTACGCCGAACTCGCCGCGCGTTTGCCAGTCGTCGGCGGTCAGTACGCTTACTTGCGTGAAGCGCTCCATCCTGGCGTCGCGTTTCTTTACGGCTGGGTCCTGCTCCTGGTCGTTCAGACTGGCGGCATGGCAGCGGTCGCTATAACTTTTGCGCGCTATTTTCTCGAGCTCACACACTGGACCGTCAGTGATTCTCTGATCGCCGCGTCTGCACTCGCGATCCTCACCGCAATCAACTGCTTTGGCGTCCGCGCCGGCAGCCGCGTGCAATCCGCCATGACCCTTACGGCGATTGCCGTTATCGGGTTGCTTGAGTTGTTCAGTTTCCTACGCGGCGGACCGTCGCAAGTTTCTTTTCACCCGCTTCTCGATCAGCCGGCTTCCCTGAGTCTTGCGCTGGCCTTCGGTTCAGCGATGACGCCCGTCCTCTTTGCTTACGGCGGGTGGCAGACCTCCAGCTTCCTCGGAGGCGAAGTCCGCGATCCCCGAAAAACTCTTCCGCGTGGCCTCGTGCTCGGCGTTCTCGGCGTCATCGCCGTCTACACTTCCGTCAATTTTGTTTATGTTCGCGCCCTCGGCCCTGCCGGACTCGCCGCGACAACCACGCCGGCTTCTGCCGTGATGCGCGCTGCGCTCGGCCCGCGTGGCGGCGCGTTGATCGCTGCGGGCATCGCCTTTTCCGCCTTTGGCTTTCTCGGCCAGTCCATGCTGACCGCCCCGCGCGTCTATTTCGCCATGGCTGAAGACCGCATCTTTTTTCGCAGCGTCGCTTGGGTGCATCCTCGAAGCCACGTCCCCGTCATCGCCATCGCCCTCCAAGGTGTGTGGGCCATCCTGATTGCCCTCACAGGAACGTACGCGCAAGTCGTCAACTATGTCATTGCCATGGACGCGATTTTCTGGGGACTGACGGCCCTCTGTCTCCTCCTGCTGCGCCGTCGCGATGCATCTTCTGGTTCAGCCGCGATCGACCATCGCGTTCCCGGCCATCCCTGGACCACGCTGCTCTTCATCGCTGTAATGTGGCTCGTGGTGATCATCACGTTTGTGCGCGATCCTCGGCGCTCCTTCATCGGCCTGGCCATCGCCATTGCCGGTTTGCCCGTATACTTTTTCTGGCGCGCTAAAAACCGGGAGGCCACCAGGGCATGAGCGCCTCCGCTCGCACCAAACGTTCGCTGTACATGGAATGGGCCAAGACGCGCTCGCACGCAAAATACAATCTGGCCACCAGCGGTCTTATCGGCGTTCCACGCGACGAATTTCTCCTCAATCTCAACGAACTCGAAATCACCGCTCCGGGAGGCTACGGCTACGCACCGCTGCAGCAGCGCCTCGCGCGACATACAGGCGTCCCCGAAGAATGCATCGTCGCCGCGGCTGGTACTTCCATGGCCAATCACCTTGCGATGGCCGCCATCCTCGAATCTGGCGACGAAATCCTCCTCGAACAGCCCGCCTACGGCCCGCTTCTCGATGTGGCCCACTATCTCGGCGTGCGCGTGAAGCGTCTTCTGCGCCGCTTCGAATCCCGTTTCGCCATCGGCCTCGAAGAACTCCAGCGCGCCATCACGTCCGCCACGCGACTCGTCGTGCTCACCAATCTCCACAATCCCAGCGGCGCGCTCCTCTCCGCGGAAATGCTTCAGGCTATCGGCAAGTTGGCCCAACGCGCCGGCGTGCGCGTGCTTGTCGACGAAGTCTATCTCGAGATGCTCTTCGACAAGCCCGCACCATTTTGTTTTCCGATCGGCAATGCCATCGCGGGCGCCAAAGAAAATCCTTTCATCGTCACCAGCAGCCTCACGAAAGTCTATGGCCTCAGCGGCTTGCGTTGCGGCTGGATCCTCGCCGCTCCGGACCTGGCCCGCCGCATGTGGCTCCTCAACGATCTGTTCGCCGCCACGGGGGCGCATCCCGCGGAGCGCCTCTCGGTGATGGCCCTCGATCATCTGGAACATTTTCGCGAACGTGCCCGCGCGCTCCTAGCCGCGAATCGCGCCCTGCTTGATGCTTTCCTCGATTCGCGCCGCGACCTCGAATGCCTTCGCCCCCCTGCCGGCACGGTCGGTTTCCCGCGCCTCCCTCACGGCCGAGATCCCCAGGCTTTCTTCCAATTGCTCCGCGAAAAATATGAAACCTCCGTGGTCCCCGGTAGCTTCTTCGAAATGCCACGGCATTTCCGCATCGGCATCGGCGGCGACACGCCTACTCTGCGCGCCGGCCTTGAACGCCTCAGCGCCGCCCTCGATGCCTTCGCGAAAAAATAACCGCCCGCCCGCGCCGCGCGCATCGACGTCGTGCAGGCCCTTCGCGCCGAGTGAATTGCAGAGCGAACCGCGATTGACGGAGTCACCCGAAAGCGATTAGTCTGATGTCAGCGCGAGGGGCGCATCCAGTCCGCGGAAAGGGCAGTGCCCACCCATTTAAATCCAACTGAAGGTACGAACCTTCTTTCAGCCTGACTTGTGCGGACTCCAGGCATGCGATGAAAGGAGATTCGTATGTTCCCCAATCCGCAAGACGCCCTGCCTCTCCCACCGCGGCCCAATCTCGAACAGTACAAGAAACTCGCCAAGGATCTGGTCAAGGTCTGCAAAGGCGAGAATCCTGACGGCTTACGCAACTGGGCATCGGAGTGGATCGGCAATCTTATTCGCCTGAATGGTCTGCACATAACTCCCAGCCTTCCGGTGGAAGACCGAAGATGGATCGACGAAGTCTCAGGATTCGTCACACGGAAGCTGCTCTCGGGCGAACGTAAGTGTGCGCTGGCGGACGCACAATTCCTGATTGCTCGTTCTCATGGGTTTATGAGCTGGCCCAGGCTGGCCAAACACATCGAGCAACTCGCGTCCAGGAACTCGTCAGTGGCGCAGTTCGAGGCGGCTGCTAACGCGATCGTTTCCGGCGACATGCAAACACTCAGGCGACTTCTCAGGGAGAATCCCGGGTTGGTGCGAGAGCGCTCGGCACGTGAGCATCGCGCCACTCTTCTGCATTACACGTCCGCAAACGGAGTCGAGGGATACCGCCAGAAAACGCCAAAGAACATCGTGGAGATCGCGGACCTGTTGCTGAACTCCGGAGCGGAAGTGGACGCGGAGGCCGATGTTTACGGCGGCGGAAGCACGACGTTGGGTTTGGCGGCCACCAGTGTCCATCCTGAAGTGGCTGGCGTGCAGGAATCGCTTTTACAGCTCCTATTGGACCACGGCGCTTTGATCGAGAAACCGAATCTGGCCGGCAACAAACATTCGGCAGTGATTGCCTGCCTCGCCAATGGGCGCCCACGGGCCGGAGAGTTTCTCGCTGCGCGCGGTGCGCGACTCGATCTGGAAAGTGCCGCTGGTGTCGGACGAATCGATGTGGTCGAGACCTTCTTCCATTCCGATGGCAGCCTGAAGCCGGCGGCGGCGAAAAAGCAACTGCAGAAGGGATTTCTGTGGGCCTCTATGTACGGTCGCGAGAACATCGTTATATTTTTGCTAAATCATGGCGCCGACCTGCTGGACCGGGTTGACAGCGGAGCCACTGCCTTACATTGGGCGGCAGGCGGCGGACACCTTGGCATCGTCAAACTGCTTCTCGATCACGGCGCTCCGTTGGAGGAGATTAATGCCTGGGAGGGAACCGTGCTTGAACATGCTGGGTGGGGGTTCCAGCACGGCGCACCCGGCACGGACTTTGCTCCCGTCTTCGACGCGCTCCTCGCCGCTGGCGCCAAAATTCGGGGTCCCTGGCTGGCATGGCTCAATAAGATGAAAGGACGCTCGCCCAAGGAGAAGGCGTTTGTCGCCAAGCTATTTCGTCGCCACGGAGCAACGACATGACTGCAAGACCGCTTGGATCGTTCCGGTGGCAAGCCCTCGCCGTTGTAGGGGCACGACATGTCGTGCCCGTCCGCGCATTTCGCAAGTCCTTTAGAATGCGCAGTTGCGAAAAGCGATCGGCTAACTTCTTTAGGATGCGGGGGGTGGGAGCCAGACCCATATCGCAGCTCAGTACAGGTGAAAATAGCCGTCGTGCTGGCCGAGCCGGACCTTGGCATTAAACAATTTCGAGAGGTTTTCTTCGCTGAGGATCGCGGCCTTGGGCCCGTCCGCAAGAATCCGTCCTTGGCGCAGCAGCACCACTCGCGCGATTTCCGGAATGATTTCCGACACGTGGTGGGTCACCAGCAGAATGCCCAGTCCCGACTGCGCCAGCTCGCGCATCGTTTCGCGAAGCTGCAATTGCGCGCCGATGTCCAGCGCATTGCTCGGCTCATCGAAGAGCAGCGTCTGCGGCTCGTGCACCAACGCCCGCGCAATCAGCGTCCGCTTGGCTTCCCCCGAAGACATCTGCGCCACCGGCCGCCCCGCCAGGTGCGCGATGCCCAGCCGTTGCAGGGTAGTTTCCGCCCGCTCCAGATGCATCGGGTCGGGATGGTGATGTGGAAAGATGCGCGTGCTGCTGAAGAATCCAGACAGCACCACGTCCCGCCCGGTTGCCTCCGTGGTGCACGACGCCAGCAGGTCCGGCGAGACAATTCCCAGCAGCGACCACAGCTCGAAAATGTTCCACCGTTCGCGTCCCAGAATCGAAATCGAACATCCATCGCCCGCCAGCGGGTAGCATTCCCGCGTGATGGTCTTGATCAGCGTGGACTTCCCGCAGCCATTCGGCCCCAGGATGCACACGTGCTCCCCCGCGGCAATTTCCAGATTCACTTTCCGGAGCGCCGCGCAGTCGCCGCGCATCACCGTCACGTTTCTGAGCGAAAGAAGGGGTGGGGCCACAGTCTCCTTCACCTCGATGCGTATGCCTTCTACGCCACGGCCATCTTAACCGAGAGAGCGGCAGGGCCAAAAACGCCAGACGATGCAGCGAGTCGATGGAAATACAACGGTGGCAAATAAAAAGGAGGTGAAAACAGCTTCGTCTTCACCTCCCGGGGTGGGTGGGGTGTTGCATCTCGAAGCCCTGCGGCGGCTCAGCAGGCCTGCCCTGCCAGGCAGGTCTGCGGCCTCACTCGCGTGTTGCTTTTAGCAATTCGTTAGGAGACTCACCACCAAAGAGCTTCTCTTTGAGCGGTTTGTAGCACCGCCAAACGTACGTGTCAACCGCAAAGATCGCTCAATTGTGTACCGTGATTCCAATGGGTGCACGGATTGTTTCATCTGGTAAAACGCCCTGGCGCCCTCCAAATCGCCTATCCTCGAGACTGGAGAGGGTAGTCCTCTGGAACTCCCTAGTTTGGAAGGGGTTTATCTATTCTCGCGCACACCTGTCACGCGTACCTGCCTCGCCATGTGCTGTGGAAATACTTAATGATCGTGGCCGCGCCGCCGCGCCGCATCGAACAGCTTTACTCGCCGAAAATCTCGCTGATCTTCTCCGCAAGTGTGAAGTCGTAATCGCTGATGCCTTTCACGCTGTGCGTGTTCAGGTCGATGACCACCTTGTTCCATACGTTGAACCACTCGGGATGATGGTTCATGGACTCGGCCACCAGCGCTACGCGCGTCATGTTGCCGAAAGCGGTCACAAAATCCTTGCAGTTGAATTCGCGGTGCAATTTGCTGTTCACCACACTCCAGCCCTTCACCTTGGGCAACAGCGCCGTGATTTCCGGTTCGCTCAGTTTCTTTGCAGGCATGACTATCTCCTCCAGACCTCTCGAATCGTCCGTGCCATTATGCGGCGCAAGATGGACTCCGGCAACGTTCCCGACAGTCTGTCGCCGTTTCTGGACGCAGGCCCGCCGCGCTAGCCGTTCGAATCTGCTCAGCTACACGCTTCTTTCGTTGAATGCGCCCGCAAAATCCACTATTGTAGGGGTTTCCTTAGCAGCCAAAATAGGCGGTAGGCGCATCGCACCGCGACATTACGGAGACATTTGTGAAAAAGAAGATTCGCGCCATTCAGTATGGTGTCGGCCCCATCGGTGCATCCATCGCAAGATTGATGCGCGAAAAGCAGGCCATTGAAATTATCGGCGCGATCGACCTGGATCCCGCCAAAGCCGGGCGCGACCTGGGAGAAGTCGTTGGCGCGCCGGATGCGCCCTGGGGCGTTAATGTCTTCGCGGATGCAAAGGAGGCCCTCGACCACAATCCCGACGTGGTCATTCACTCCACTTCCTCCTCGCTTCCCAAAGTCATGGACCAATTACTCGCCTGTCTCGAAGCGCAGTCCTGTATCGTCTCGACTTGTGAGGAATTGTCATACCCGTTTCGCACGCATCCGGAACTCGCTGCCAAGCTCGACGCCACCGCCAAGGAATGGGGCGTGGCGCTGGTGGGCACGGGAGTAAATCCCGGCTTTGTGATGGACAAGCTGGTGGTGACGCTTGCCGCCGTCTCGCAGCGCATCGAGCACGTCAAAGCGCTGCGCATTGTGGACGCTTCGAAACGCCGCCTGCCGCTGCAAAAGAAAATCGGCGCGGGCATGACCGTTGACGAATTCCGTGCGCAGGTGAAGGCCGGCGTGATCAAGCACGTGGGCTTGCCGGAATCCGTCGCCATGGTCGCGGACAGCCTGAATCTTCCAGTTGAAACCATCACCGAGACGATTGAGCCAAAAGTCGCCACCGATCCTGTTCAGACGGAATACTTGTCCGTCGAGCGCGGACAAGCCGCCGGTGTCCATCAAATCGGGCGGGGCCTTTCAAAAGACGGCAAGGAGCTCATCTATCTCGAACTGCAAATGTATGTTGGCGCGAAAGATCCCGCTGACACCATCACCCTTACCGGCCACCCAAACATCAGCCTGACCATTCCGGGCGGCTCGCACGGCGACATCGCCACTGCTTCCGTCGTGGTGAACTCCATCCCCGTGATTCTGGATGCCCCGGCGGGCTTGCGCACTGCGCGCGATCTGCCCATCGGATTTTTCTCACCCAACGCAAAGCCGTGAACACGAAACCCGAAATGGAAATTATTCCCAGAAATAGCGGTGAACCTCGCTCCGGCTTTGGGCTCGCCATCATAAGCAATAAGCGTTGCATTTCCAATGGTTTGGAAGCCAATCATAATCCAGCAAATCGCGGATCGCTAGCGTCCAAAGAAGGGCAGGTAAAGCGCCCCGGGGCCACACTACGTTTTCTGCTCTCTTACGGGGAGCTGAAAGCCGATGACTGACAACTGCCTCTCCTCAGTTGTGCTTGAGGAACTCCCCTTTATGTCCGGTCAGCGAGTTGTATAGCGTCTCGATAAACGCGTCGGTGTTCACGAATTGTCCGGAAAACTTTTCCCACGGCGCGAGAATCTTTTCTTGCTTCATCTGGTCCAGAGTTTTGTGAGCGTCGAGCGCTTTCTGCACCACAGCGGAAGTTTCTTTGAGCATTTTTGTGTATGCGCGCACGTCGTCAAGATTCGAAAGCGCGCCGTGCCCGGGAATCACTTTCACGTCGGCCGGAAGCTGCGCAGTGGTCTTTTCCATCGCTTCGATGATGCCTTGCGCACTGCCGCCGCTGGCCACGTCAATAAAGGGAAAACCGTACCGCACGAAATCGTCGCCCATGTGCACGACGTTATTCTTCGGGAAGAAAATGATGGAGTCGCCATCGGTGTGGCCCAAAGGAAAGTGCATCGCGCGAATGTCTTCGCCATTCAAGTGCACGGTCACGTCGTGTTGGAACGTGATAATCGGAAGCGCCGCCTTTGCAGCGGGCTTGTTCTCCATTTTAATCGATCCGCCATTGCCCGCCGTGCCGCCGGTCTCCAGGCGTTTGCGCACATTGTCGTGGGCGATCAGCGTGGAGCCCGCGGTATTGAACGGCTCGTTGCCGCCGGTGTGGTCGCCGTGATAATGGGTGTTGATGACGAAGCGCACGGGCTTGTCCGTGACGCCGATGTTTTTCAACGCGGCTTGAATCTTCTCCGCGAGCGGGGCAAACTGGTCGTCCACGATCACGATGCCGTCCTCGCCGACTGAAGCGCCGATGTTTCCGCCGGCGCCCTCCAGCATGTAGATGTTTCCGGAAACTTTGGTGACCTTAATCTCTACCTTGGAAAAATCCTGTTGCTGCGCCAATGCCGTCCGGCTCAACAGCGTCGTCGTTGCCGCCACCGCGCAAATCATGGCAAGCCGCATCACCCTGTTCATGTTTTTCCCCCTCAGTCGAGCGCCGCAGATTGTAGCACTGCGCGACCAAAGTATGAGGTAAAGAAATGTGCACGCATCAGGCAGTTCTCGGCTCGCCCTGCTCAATACACGGACCAAACGCCCGGGGTGGCGAGTTCGAGCAAATGGCGATCGGGGTCGCGAAAGTAGAGGCTCCAGCCGCCCAATTCCCAGGTGCGTTTCTCTTCCACGGCGATCCCCTTCTGCTGGAGCCAGGACTCCCAATTTGCCAATTCTGCGGTTGGGATGGCGAACGCCAGATGCAGTTCTCCGTCTCCGTCGTGCGGTGTAGACGTCGCGAGTGAAGCCCGCTTCTTGAACAGTAGCAATACTTGTCTTGGGCCTGCCTGCATGGCGCAGCCGCGCTCGCCGAAATCGCTGATCACCGAGAATCCAAACGTCTCGTGATAGAAGCCAACGGAGCGCGGGAGATCGCCCACGTACAAAGAGGATTCAAGGACGCCATCCATTTTTGGGTGCATCGAGGCCTCCCGAACGTACGGTTGATCCTCTGACCATAGCAGATTTCAGTGCGCATCTTTGTTGTCAACGCCAGTCCGGCAGAGGGCGTTTGCCGAGGAGAGCTTCGGCGGCCCATTGGCCAAGGTAAACCGAGAGCGCGACGCCGTGGCCGTTGTACCCGGCGAGGACCATCACGTTTTCACTGCGCGGATGGTGGCGAAAGATAGGGCGCATTCCTTCGGTGAAGAGAATCGGCCCGGCCCAGCGGTGCGTGATGCGCGCGGACCGGAGCGCAGGATGCAGCTTGTGCACGCGGCTTTCAAGCCAGCAAAAGCTCTCGGCGGCTTCCCCTTTCCGAACATCGAAGCGGTACAAATTCGGCTCGGCGCTTTGTTGCGCGCTCGGGCCGGAGGGTTTGCTGAATAGCGCGTCGATCGACGCCGGCATCGGAACGAGCCCCGCGCCGAAAACAATGCCGTTCGATTCGAGCAGGCGTCCCCACAAATACGGAAGGTCGATGGTGTAAAACGGATGGCGTGAGGAGAGGCCGATGGCTTTGAGCTGCCCCGCGGTGAGCGGTCGAGTGGCAAGCGCCAAGGTCAGTTTCGCCTGCGCGGTGCCGCGCAAGCCCGCGAGTTCGAGCGAGAACGCGTTCGTGGCGAGAAGAATTTGCGACGCGCGGATTTCTGTCTGCTGGACGTGGCTTCGAACCTTGCGCCGAATCTGCAAGCGCGGCGGATTCGAATATTCGATGGCGTGAACCTGGGCATGCTCGATGATTTGCGCTCCGGCGTTCTCCACGGCACGCCCTAACCCCGCGACCACTTTGCCGGGATCAACCGCGCCGCCGGGCACGGTTCGAACCACCTTCAAGTCGCCGGAGTCGCTCCAGCAGATCGGCAACTTGTTCGCAGTATTCGAACGGCCCAATTCCCAGACGCCGGGAAGCTCCAGGCTGGAATCGATGCGCAGCTTGCGCAGAATTTCCTGGTAGCCTGCAAGCACGTCGCTAAGTCCGGGGAGCGGGCCCGCGGCGGTTTCCGCCAGCGCGAGGCCGCCGGTGCGGCCGCTCGCTCCTTGGCCCAGCGAAGACGATTCGAACACGACGACGGATTTTTTTGGCGAGAGCCTGCGCAGCCATGCCGCCGCCGAAAGTCCGGTGAAGCCGCCCCCCACGATCGCGAAATCCACCTGTTCGGGGAGAGTGTGGGGCGCAGGGCGAAAATCCACGGTCCATGGCGGCGCGCCCCAGGGATGCGTTTTGCCGGACATTGCACCTCTTTGATGCCAAGACCGCCCCATCGGCACTTTAACCGGAGTGGCGCGAAGAAATTTCACCGTTCCCCAAACCTGATTCGGGCCTTTTGCGCGTCAGCCCTATCCGCTCTTTGGTGGAGTCGCACGCGCGAAAAGAACTGCCGCGATCGCCAGTGCGCTGACAAGGAGCGGAAACCAGACGGCCGAGATCCACGGTCGGGGAATCAGGAACAGAACATCGACATCTCGGAGCGACAAAGGCCAGCGAACGGTGGCCCAAAGCGCCGCGTAATAGGTAATGTCCCAGATGGCGAAGGTCCAAAGGAAAATCGCCGCCCGAGAACTTGTTTTCGCTGCGGTGAGAAAAGCGACGCTGAGCAGCATAACGATGGTAGCGCCTTCGCGCAGTACTTCGAGGGTGAGCAGGCTCTGCGGGAATTGGTTGATCGCTTGCGATTGCTGGTAAAACTCGCTAGACCTGCGCATGACCTCCGCTAGTGTTCCCTGATAGCCCGGGAGCAAGCCCGTGGCGGCGCGAAGATAAGCGACAACCACGGCCTCGACAAAACCGAATGCTGCCGCAAACACGCCGCTGGTGAGCAACTGGTGGGGAGCGAGCGCCAGGCCGCCATTGCGCCTCCACAAAAAGTAGGCCACCGGTGGGACGAGAAGCAGCAGGTTGACCCACCAAGGCTCCGCAATCAGCCCAACCCTCATTCGATGATTCTACTGTGAACCAAGGCGAAATGAGCGGCTGGCTCAGCGATTTTTCTGTCCCCCTCCAAACTCCGGCTTATCCTCGGGTCGCCGGCCAGCGAAACAATCCAAGCCCGTTTTGCGTAGAATGAACGGGGAGAGTGTGTTCGAATGAAGCGGGGCGTGGTGAAGCGCGGAGTTTTGTTTCGCGAGCCGGTGGGCGTGGCGCTGGAAACGTTGCGCCAGCACAAGATGCGCTCCTTCCTGATGTTGCTCGGCATCATCCTGTCGGTTTCCACATTGATCGTAGTGATCTCGCTGATTTCCGGCGTGAACAAGTACATCGCTGATCGCGTGGCCAATCTTGGTTCGAACGTGTTTCTGCTGACGCGCTTTCCGCTCATCACCGACGTGGAAGAGTTCGTCAAGGCCAACCGCCGCAATAAGAAGGTCACCTGGGACGACTACGAAGCACTGCGCGCGAACATGCAGTTGCCCCTGCGCGTGGGCGTGGAATTGCGTGCCGACGGAAAAGTGCGCGCTGGCTCGCTCAGCCTGAACGATACGAACATTCGCGGCGTCACCGCGAACATGGTGGATATTGATATCGAGACGCCGCGCGAGGGCCGGTACATTTCCGAAGGCGACGATCAGAGCCGCGCGCAAGTAGCCATGATCGGCAACGACCTGGCGACGAAACTCTTTCCAAACGTGGATCCCATCGGGCGGGAGATTTTGATCAACGGGCGGCCATTCCAGGTCGTGGGCATTGGGAAGACCATGGGGACAGCGTTCGGGCAATCGCAAGACAACTTCGCGTACATTCCGATTCAAACGTATTTCAAGATGTATGGGACGCAAGAAACCATCTGGCTCAACATCCAGGCGCGCGGCGCGGAGTGGATGGAGCGCACTCAAGACGAAGCGCGAGCCATGATGCGGGCGCGGCGGCACTTGCCGCCGAATGAACCGGACAATTTCGGCATCTTCGATCAGGCTTCGTTGATGGAATTGTGGAAGAACCTGACGGGAGTGATTGCCACCGCCATGGTGGGAGTGGTGTCGGTGTTTCTGGTGATTGGCGGCGTGGTGATCATGAACGTGATGCTGGCCACAGTGACCGAGCGTACCCGGGAGATTGGGATTCGCAAAGCGCTGGGCGCGCGGCGCGGTGACATCCTGCTGCAATTTTTGATTGAGTCGGCGGTGATGGCGGCCATTGGGGGAGCCATCGGCGTGACGGTGGCGTACGCCATCGCCGGGCTGACGAAAGTAGCGACGTCCGTCCCGATGAACGTGCCGTTCGTGGCGGTGCTCATCGCGGAAGTGATTTCCGCGGCGGTGGGGATTTTCTTCGGCGTGTATCCGGCAAAAAAGGCGGCGGGGCTGCAGCCGATTGAAGCGTTGCGGCAAGAGGTGTAGCACGCGTGAAGATGGCCATGCACATGAACCTGGGAGAGAACGCGCAGATGGCGCTGACCACGCTGCGAGAGAACAAGACGCGTTCGTTCCTAACGGTGCTGGGCGTGGTGATTGGAATCACCGCGCTGCTGTCCGTGGTTTCGATATTGATGGGAGTGTACGCCGACGTGAATGCGTATCTCTCGGACTACGGGCCGGAGACGCTTTTCATTTTTCGGTTTGATCCCGGCATTCACACCGGGCGGCTGACCCCCGAGGAACGCGCGCGCAAACCGCTGACGCTGGAGGACGCCGAAGCAATCCGGGAATATTGCCCGGCGGTGCGGGCCGTGACGGCCAGCGTGTATCCGCGATTCGAGGAAGAAGGCCCACAGCGCGGTCCGGTGACGGCGCGTTACTTGAGCAAGGAAGTTTCGGGAATTGATTACAACGGAACACTCCCGGCGACGGAAGAAGTGTTCAATTCGAGGCCGGCCCGGGGACGATTTTTCAGTGAAGCGGAGAACCAGCACCGGGCGGACGTGGCGGTGATCGGGCCGGACATTGTCAAAACACTGTATCCGGACGGCGAGCCCATCGGGAAGCCAATCCTGATAGACGGCGTTTCCTATGAAGTGATCGGCGTGCTGGAGAAGCGCAAGGGCCAATTGGTGAAAGACCAGTCCGCGGACAAGGCCGTGCTGGTGCCGTATCGCAGTTACAAGAAGCATCTGCCGATGGACGACGAGAACCTGGTCGGTGCAGTGGCGTACCCCGGCCGAATGCCGGAAGCGGAGGACGAGATCCGCGGAGTGCTACGGCGGCGAAGAAACGTGCCGTACAGCAATCCGGATAATTTCGGCATCTCCAGCGCGCAGCAGATTGCCAATGAATTCCGGCAGATTACTTCGTCCGTGGCGCTGCTGATTTCGGTGATCAGCTCGATCGGCCTGCTGGTGGGCGGCGTGGGCGTGATGAACATCATGCTGATGTCCGTGACGCAGCGCACGCGGGAAATCGGGGTGCGCAAAGCGATTGGGGCGCGGCGCAGCGACGTGATCTGGCAATTCCTGACCGAAGCAGTCGTGCTGACAGGAGCGGGAGGGGTCATTGGCGTGCTGCTGGGTGGAGGCATCAGCCTGCTCATCAACCTGGCGGTGCCCTCGCTGCCGTCGTATATCCCGCTATGGGCCATCGTGCTGGCGGTGGGTGTGTCCATGAGCGTGGGACTGTTCTTTGGGATGTACCCAGCGATCAAAGCGGCGCGGCTCGATCCCGTCGAAGCGCTCCGCTACGAATAACGAAAGGGAAGTATTTCAAGGCGGCGGGAGAACGGATTCCTCGGGTTGCGCGGCGGGGCGGCGTTGCGTATGTTTCTTGCCATGAAATCGAGCAAAAGGGCAGTTATCGTTGTTGCGTGCCTTGTTGTTCTGGGCTTGGGGATTCCCTATTCCCTGGTTGTGGCGCCGCATCCCGCGCTCGCACAAGGCCAGCAGGGCGTGCCGGCGAGCTTGGCGACGGGGTTCAACACGATCCGCGAAGACACCTTGCACGCGGATCTGACGTTTTTGGCTTCGGATGCGCTGCAGGGCCGCATGTCGTTGCAAACGGGGGACGAAGCGGCCATTCAGTGGATCGCGTCGGAATTTGCCAAGGCTGGCTTGCAACCTGCCGCGAGTGGAAGCTTTTTGCAGCCCGTCGAGCTTATTGAATACCGCGGGGACCGCGCGCAAAGTTACGTGGCGCTCAAGCGCGGCGGCGGCGAGAAGCAGTGGAGATTTCCCGAAGCCTTTGGCTCCTACCACTCGGACGTGGATGTGACTGCGGAGGTGGTCTTCGTCGGCTATGGCATAACGGCACCGGAGCTGCACTACGACGACTACCAGGGAATTGATGCGCGTGGAAAAATCGTGCTGATTTTCGACCATGAACCGCAAGAGACCAACCCCGCGTCCATCTTCAACGGAACGGGCAACACGCGCTACGCGACGGGACGCGTGAAAATCCTGAACGCGCAAGCGCACGGAGCGGTGGGCGTGCTGATTGCCGCGGAACCCAATCGCAAGCATCTGTCCAATCAGGAGCGCGTGGCCCGAATTGGCGGGTCGATTACACGGGCCGTGCCGCTTCCTTCACAGGCGCTTGCGGAGGACGAACTCCATGCACCCGCGGCCGTTCTTTCGGACGCGGCGGCCAAGGAAATTCTCGCTACCGCGGGAGTCGCGCCCTCGGAGTTGCAGGCGGCCATCGACCGCGACCCGAAGCCGCAATCGCGGGCCCTGCCGGACACACAAGTCACACTGCATTACCGCAACGTTTCCGTCAGCTCCGGCAAAACCTACAACGTTGCCGGTTTGCTGGGGGGCAGCGACCCGCAGCTCAAGACCGAAACCATTTTGTTTAGCGGGCACCACGATCACGATGGCATCAGCGGCACGGAAATCTGGCACGGCGCCGACGACAACGGCTCCGGCACCGTGGGCGTGGTTGCGCTGGCGCACGCCTTCGCCGCCAACGCCGCCCATGGTGAAAGACCAAAGCGTTCGCTGCTCTTCGTCGTGTTCGCGGCGGAAGAGCGCGGCCTGCTGGGCTCTTTTTACATGGCCGCTCATCCGCTGCGCCCTTTGGAAACCACGCGCGCGGTGGTCAACTTCGACATGATCGGGCGCAACGAAACGGAAAGCGAGCAGACGAAGGGGCTCATCGACATCCCCGCCGATACCACCAACCGGCTGAACCTGATCGGCGCTTCGTACAGCTCCGACTACAACCGCACCGTGGTGCAAGAGAACAAATTCGTCGGCCTGGACTTGGACTACCGTTTCGATCGCGACTCTGCGCTGAACATTTTCTTCCGCAGCGACCAATTCCCGTTTGTGTTGCA
Organism: Acidobacteriota bacterium; assembly: GCA_003223295.1. Lineage (GTDB taxonomy): Bacteria > Acidobacteriota > Terriglobia > Acidiferrales > UBA7541 > Acidiferrum. The sequence continues at coordinate 19,629 of QHYM01000323.1, forward strand.
CAACATTCCGTCGTTCTGGTGGTTCACCGGCTTTCATCCCGACTACCACCACACCACGGACACCGCCGACAAAATCAATTATGTGAAGATGGCTAAAATCCTGCGACTCGCTTACCTGAGCGGGTTCCAATTCGCCAACCAAGCCGTGCCTCCCAAGTTCGTGGCCAACCCCGGCGGCAAAGCCGCGAAGTAATGAGTCCGGCAAGGGCGGCTGCAACCCCGAGAACGCAAAGGCCGACCAGAAATGGCCGAGAAGTTCGACCGGGAACTAGAGCGTCCCGTAACGAGCATAGACGGCCCGTTGAATAAGTTTCCCCCTTCAAGTAAATCTTCCCCGCCGCCGGCGGTGCAGGTCCTCCAACGAGTGCCAAAGTCATTCTTCACACAAGGCAAGCTGTTTGCGCCGAAATTCATTCCAAAACAGATTGCGCAAGCGCTTGGGATAAAAGATCAGCGCTTCCAGAATTTCATGACGGCGGAATAGTCGAGGTCTTCCTTAGCGGCGCCTTTGACGGCGTTGTAAATCTCGCGGGCCGCGGCGGTGGCGGGCAGCGCGACGCCAAGCTGATTGCCGAGGTCGAGCGCGAGGCCAAGGTCCTTGTGCATGAGGCGCAGAGGGAAACTGGGAACGTACTCGCCTTTGAGAAGATTGGGGGCCTTCACGTCGAGGACGCCGGAGCGGGCCATGCTGGATTGCATGACTTCGACGAGCTTTTCACCCGCAATGCCCGAACGCGTTGTGAGAGCAAGGGCTTCGGCGAGCGCGTCGACCTGGAGAGCGAGAATCATGTTCATGGCGAGCTTGATGGTTTGGCCCGCTCCGTTGGGGCCGAGGTGAAAGAGTTTCTTCCCCATGACGCTGAGGATGGGTTCGGCTTCTTTTAGCGTTTCGGCATCGCCGCCGATCATGAAGACCAGTTCGCCTTTTTTGGCGCCCCAATCACCGCCCGTGACAGGCGCGTCTAGAAAACGCACGCCGCGTTCCGCGCCAGCCGCAGCAATTTTGCGAGCGAGCGCGGGGGAAATCGTGCTGGAGTCGACGTAAATGCTGCCGCGTTTGAGCGCCGGCATGGCGCCGCAGTTGCCCCACAGGACTTCTTCGAGGGCGGGAGGATCGCTGACGATGGTGAGAAGAAAATCGGACGCAGCGGCGACTTCCTCGGGGGACCTGGCGAGTTTGGCTCCCGCGGCGACCAGTTCGTCAGCTCGCGAGGCCGTGCGGTTCCAAACCGTGAGCGAGTAGCCGGCTTTGATGAGATTCATGCCCATGGGGCGGCCCATCAGGCCAAGACCGATGAGCCCAATGTGTTTTGCGGCGGGATTCAAGAGAAACCTCCTCGACGATGGCTGGCGCTTTCGCGCCGACGAAAGAAGACAATTGTAGCCGAATTTCTAACAAGACGAAGCCAATGGGAGAGCGTGGGGAGAATTCAGGCGGTTTTAGGGCGGTGATTCAGGGCGAGGATCCTGGCACCGCCGCCAGACGAAGCAGCCACCAAGGCGGCACTGCGGGGTTCGCTCTCGGAATTCGCAACCAGGGCAGGTTCGGGAGCGGCGGCGGGCTTGCCCGCAGCGATGGCCCCGCCGGCGGTGGCGCCGGAGTCCGGCTTCACTTCGATGCGAACCAGATATTGATAGGGGATTTCCCATCGGAAGTGGCCGTGCTTGCCGCGCTGCTCAAAATTCTGCTCGAGGAAAATGGAACGGCC
>QHYM01000480.1 GCA_003223295.1 Acidobacteriota bacterium
TCGAGGCGGCCGCGATGGCAGCGAAGGCAAAGTATCCCCGTGTTGCGTTCTGTGGTGAATGCATAGGTCGTTTGTGGGCGGAGGGTAAAAGGGATGCTGCCATTCGGCTCGAACAAGGCTGCAACGAACTAGCCAAAACACACGCGGTAGACCTCTTGTGTGCGTATCCATTTAGGGGCGTTCATGGCGAGGAGGACGAACTCGCTCTCCAGCGCATTTATGCAGAACACTCAGCCGTTTTGTCCTCAGTGAATTAGCTACTACAGTCGGTGACGTAGACGGGAAAGTTCGCCAGTTCCAACCTGAATGCCGAACCGTATCGGCCTACGGGGAGCAAATCCTAAGGGCTAAGCTGCGATGAATGGCTCAAAGACTCAATTCTAGGTTAACCTGTAGGGGCATCGCCTTTCGCAAGTTGGCGCAGTTCAGCCTCCGGCACAGCGAATTCGGCGGCGCCACAATCCAAACAGACAACAACCTCTGGGAATACCCACAGGACGGGCTTGTCGATGTTTTTAGGTCCGGGGAGATGGATGCCTATCTCCCCGATGAACTTCCTCTGATTGACTGACCCGCACGACTTGCAGGGCATACGGGACCTCCAATAGCCTGGCCCCCCTATTGGGACGTATCGATTTATAGAAATGATATAATCTTGAAAAGTAAAATCCTATAAAAACATTTGCTAAATCGATTGACTTTTGGAGAGGGTGCTAACTCCTGGGACCATGCCGCCGCAGCGGTCAAAAGGAAGAGCAAGGATACGATTCCCCATGGCAACCTCTTGAAGGTAGGCGTCCTCATTGGCTTCCTCCTTTCAACGCTTCTCTACACGTTGTGACAAAATAGGCCGGTTCGTTACGCGGAGTCCGATCGATTGATACTCGCTCGTGTCATTCCGGGTGGTGGTGCAGTCAAATAAGGTTAACTCTCAACTCGGGTGGGGACGGCTACCTTTGCCGCCGCAGCCGCGAGTCCCTCTTTTCCAAGCACCGACCAGAAGTAGGGCCCGATAAGGCACCGAACCGGGAACTTGGGTACCGGGAGCCACTTTACCGGTAACCGCTGTTTAATCAGGAGTTTACGTAGCTAGACCGCTACAAACTGGCTCCTCTGGGAATCTGAGATTGACAGGAGCGAGTGGCTGCCGTATGGTCTTGCGCAGCTAGAGAGTCCTATATCCAGAATTCCCGCTGGCCTGTTTCACCCCCTGCCTTTCGAGAATTCTGCATGAGTCCTTACTAGAGGGAGAATAAACATTATGAAGAAAAGTCTATTGTTAGTGCTGCTTGTCCTGACCTTAAGCATTTCGACGGTCGCGGGGGATGACGATGTCATCACCCTCACCGCCGACCTGCATGGCGTGAATGAGGTACCAGCAGTCAACTCGAATGCGACGGCCTCGTTCAAAGCCACCATTGACGAGAACGGTTCCATCACTTTCACCGAGACGTTCCAAAACCTCACGAGCAACGCGATCTTCTCTCACATTCACTTTGGAAAAAATCACGTAGCAGGTGGAGTCATGATCTTCCTGTGCGGAGGCGGTGGGCAACCGGCGTGCCCCGTAGCCACTTCAGGAACTTTCTCAGGCAGTATCACTCCGGCCAACGTGACCGGTCCGACGACGCAGGGCATTACACCCGGAGACCTGGCCAGCGCTCTGCGTGCCATCCGTCAGGGTGCCGGCTACGTGAACTTGCACTCGGTGAACTTCCCCAGCGGGGAAGTTCGCGGACAAGTGATCGTCCACCACGGGGACGACCGAAACGACCGCTAAGCATTCCATTGAACCCATTGTGAGGAAGCCCCGCTTCGGCGGGGCTTTTCCTTTTAATGCTGCACGCCAGATTCATTCTCCCCTGCCCAAGCTGTCCGATTTAGTTCAACGACCGTAGCTGCAGGGCTCCTGGGAAGCCAGATAATCGGAAACTTGAAATCCACATGAGCGATACCGCGTTACCGGGACTTGTGACCCGCAGACCTGGTGGTGTGGTCCATTTTGTGTGCGGGTGGTCACTAGGAAGTGTTCCTGCGTCACTGACAATGGTGCATGAGCGGAGTAAGAGCAAGAAATTGCCAGTCCTTCCACTGGAGATTGCAGATTGCCTAGCCGGGTTAAATTGCCGGATTGCCGATTGTTCGGAAATTGACGGCAAGGGAGCCAGAGGTTCGTGAAATACACGCGCATCATCGTCACGCGCTACGGCGGACCAGAGGTGATCACTGTCGCCGAACAAGAATGCCCTGCACCAATGCCTGGCCAAGTCCGGGTGAAGGTGCTGGCTGTGGGCGTGAGCTTGCCTGACGTACTGGCGCGCGAGGGCGTCCATCCGGAAACACCGCGCGTGCCCTATACGCCCGGTTGGGACCTAGTCGGCATTGTGGATCAGGTCGGCAAAGGCGTCTCCGGTTTCGAACTGGGCCAGACGGTTGCGGCCATGCCGATCAGCGGCTGTTACGCTCAATATGTTTGCTTGCCGCAACGCAAGTTCATTCCAGTGCCCGCAGGTCTGGACCCTGCAGAAGCCGTCGCGGTCGTCTTGAACTACATCACGGCATACCAGATGTTGGATCGTTCGGCGAAGGTAAAGCCAGGGCAGCGCGTGCTGATTCACGGCGCCTCAGGCGGCGTCGGCACGGCATTCCTGCAACTGGGGCGGCTCGCTGGCGTGGAAATGTATGGAACGTGTTCAACGCAGGCGGCGGAGGTAGTTAAGGAGCTTGGCGCCACTCCCATCGACTACCGCAATTCTGATTTCGTCCAGGAAATCCGCCACCTCACCGGTGACGGTGTGGATGCTGTTTT
>QHYM01000220.1 GCA_003223295.1 Acidobacteriota bacterium
GAACCGCCGTTGGAGCGTTACTATGCCACTGGAAAGCCTCCCGCACGTTACTCCGCAAGAGTAACCAGTCGGCCCCTGCGGGAGCGGCCCCAAAGCGGCAACCATTAGGTAAATCACTGTAAGTAATGCACCTACGGCGAGGACAATACCGGTACCTGACCCAAAACTGAACTTCCCGCTACTAGCTCATCGCCATTCTTCCGTTTACTTTGGTTTGAGCGGGAGTTGGGAAATACGGCAGCAGCTAGCTAGGTCCGCCCTCAATACTGCTTTGGCTTTTGGGAAGATAAATGGAATCAAAAAAGACGGGATTCACGGACTCCCGGTCAGTTCAGATGCGTTTGCAGCTTTGCTTACCCGCGCTTGTTCTGTCCCTGGCAGTCGTATTCGCAAGCGTCAGTTTGTCCAGTTGCGCCGGTTATTCCAGCGCGAATACGCAGTCCACCAGCTCAAAGACGCTGTCGGCAACCCCAACAAGCATTAATTTCGGGAGCATCGCTGTCGGAAGTAGTACGACAAAAAGCGTGACGTTGACGAACGGCGGAAATACCACCGTCACTGTTTCCCAAACCAAGGTTTCTGGGGCGGCGTTTACGGTAACCCAGGGAACTCCCTTGTCCTCGATCGCTGCAAGCCAGAGCGCTACCTTGCAGATTCGATTTACGCCGTCTTCCTCTGGCGCCCTCTCTGGCAGCCTAACCGTAACGAGCGATGCGGACAACTCTCCAACCACGATTAGCTTAGCGGGGGCAGGAGTGGCGCCAGTGGCGCAACTCAGCGCGACTCCGAGCAGTGTACGTTTCGGAAATGTGGCTGTGGGTGGCACCAGTGCTCTGGGAGTCACGCTGAAGAACACCGGCAATTCCAATGTAACGATTTCCGGAGTGACGGCCAGCGGGGGAGGCTACAGCGTAAACGGATTGAGCGCCAACACGACGCTAAATCCAGGCCAGGCGGTCACCCTGAACGTCGCATTTACGCCGACGGCAACGGGAAGCTCCAGCGGTAGCGTCTCGGTGGCGAGCAATGCAAGCAACTCGCCCGCGACCATCTCGCTAAATGGAAGCGGTGTGACGCCAACGGCGCCGCCGCAAGGCGTACCGACATGCGGGATCTCCGGAGATAGCAGCAACCACGTTCCTACGGATTGGGGCACTCTCGTGCCGCCTGGTAAGGGCCTGAGTTATGTGGATCCGACCTTCGGCTGCACCGTCACTCGCATCACCGACGCGTCCAGGGATGTATGGACCGGGTCGTTCTACTTGCCCATCACTCACGGTTATTCTACGGTTTCACCGTTTAACGCCGACGACAGCTCTCTGATGTTGTCGGATGGTTTCGGGCGGCGCTATGTAACCGACTTGCAGGGGAATGTCCTGGTGCCCATCTCAAGCATGCCAACAGGGTTTAATGACGGGTGGTTCTTATGGGATGCCACGAACCCCACTGTGTTCTATTTCACGAAGGGAAATTCCCTGATGAAGGGGACTATCAGTGGGTCCTCGGTTGCCACGACTACCATGCACCAGTTCAGCGAATACGTGACCATCAACCTCATGGACAAGACCGACCTATCGCAGGACGGGCAGCACATGGCGATCGTGGGAGGGGACACGAGCGGGTCGAGTGCGGTGAATGTGTTCGTGTACAACTTTGCGGCGAACAGCAAAGGTCCGGTGTACACGACGGGGTGCACGGGGAGCGTGGGGGGGCCGAACAATTCGTGCATCCACGGGTTGACGCTGACGTCGGACAACAACGTGATGATCGATTTCGCGACCGACGGCCCCGGGACTGAGCAGGGAAACAGGGTCTGGACAGGCTTGCTCCCGCTCATGCCGCTGCAAGACAAGACAAGCCACCTCGACACGGGATATGACCTCAACGGGAATGCGGTCGTTGTCGAGTTAGGGAATTCTTCCACACTCTCAACGCTTGTTGGCGTAAGTAACCCGTGCCCGAGCGGGTGGGGGCTGGATGTGCGGCAAATCTACAACCCCTTGTTGGCTGTGTGTCTCCTCGACCATCAGCCGGGCTGGCATGTGGGCTATCGGGGCAATAAGAACCAGCCTTGGGTGGGCCTGTCATTCTTTGATAGCGGTCGGTCGCCAAGTCCGGAGTGGTTTGACAACAGCGGGAATTATGCGGCGCCGAACTCGAGCAACTGGCAGTTGTATGAGGACGAGATCATCGTGGTGCGGATCGACGCCAACAACAGTTCGAATCTGACGTACCGGTTGGCGCGCGCGTACTCGCGCAGCAATGAGGACTTCTATGCGCAGCCTCACGCTGCGATCAGCCGATCGGGGAAGTATATCGCGTTCAACAGCAACATGGCCTATGCACACAACGGGTGCCCGGCGAACTTCCAATCGAGCACCAACTGCACCGACGTCTATGTCATCTCGTTGTTAGAAAAAGCAGCTTCAGTGGCGCCGACGATCACGACACAGCCAGTGAGCCAGACGGTGACGGCGGGGCAGGCGGCGACGTTCACGGTGGTGGCGGCAGGCACGGCGCCGCTGAGCTACCAGTGGCAGAAGAACGGGGCGAACATTTCTGGGGCGACATCGGCGAGCTACGTGACGCCAGCGACGACGAGTTCAGATAATGGGGCGACGTTCGATGTGGTGGTGAGCAACAGTGCGGGGACGGTGACGAGCAATGCCGCGACCTTGACAGTGAACTGAGGAGTTTCGGTTTCCTGCTCTGGACCGTGCAATCGCATTGTGACCCTCATGGCACCCAAAACTGATAACCGCCTTTCCGCGAAGCTGGTCGAAAAGCTTGTCGCCGAGGAGATTTTGATTTTGACTTTGTCCCTTTAGAACTCCCCGGATAGGCCCCCAGGGGAGATCCACTTGAGGGCCCTGGACTCGTTTAATCGTAGCTTCAGCGCTGGAATTGCTCCTCGAATGCATCGCGTCCCTCCGTCATCTCTCTTCACCAGCAACATGGCCAATCCCAACGGCTGACAGGCGAACTTCCAAATGAGCACGAACTGCACCGATGTCTACGTTATTAAGATCCAGTAGCTAAGCCCGTTCGAGCCTCACGACCGGCACAGGCCACCTTCGTTTACTCTTGCCGCGCTCTAGGGGTGAGTTGCGTAGGACATTCCTTACGCAACCTGTCCTAGCCCGCAACTCCTCAACGCCGAACTAAGGATCGCTCCTCAGCGCCTAAGTATCTGATATACCCCGCTCTAGGCGTTTCACACCATGTGGCTTCAGGAAATACTGCGTAAGACATCGCTGACATACGGGCAGTGACCACCCCTTGACCCAAAACTGGCCTTCGCGGCAGTAGAGAAAAGACATATTTCTCTCTACTGTCAGGTCAGCGAGCTCTTACAGGGAGTTGGGGTAAGACAAAGCAGCAACCATCCAGCCTCAGCGCTGCTTCGGGCCCTAAGAAGATAATGAAAACAAAAAGTACGAGAGTGGTGTGTGCCCGTGATGCGCAGAGGTGGTTGCATTCCCAGTTAGCAGCCTTTCCTGTGGTCCCCGCAGCCATTACGGCGCTCAAAACCTGGAAAGAAGCGGTGACGGCGTCCGCCAAATCGCTGAGCCAGCGGGGAAAACCTCTTGCCGCACTTCCGTCATCTTATCCTTCCTTTTCCTCCTATTTGTGTCAGATATTGTTGTTGCTGGCATTGCTTGCACCCCTGGCGGCGATGACTGGCTGCGCAGGATTGGTTACCGGCACCACCGACTCGCCCGCACCGACGACGTTAAACATCACCAACGTTCAAGCAGCTTCCACGACCGCCTCCAGCTCTCAGATCGTCTGGACAACGAACGTCGCTGCCACTTCTGTGGTGAATTATGGAACCACGAGTTCCTACGGCTCCAGCACACCTGTTGATCCCGCAATGGTCACGAGCCACCAGGTCACTATCTCTGGCCTGGCCGCTGGTACCACCTACTACTATCAAGTCCAGTCAACCGATTCCAAGAATAACCCAGGGAAGAGTGGTGGACACACGTTCAAGACAGCAAATGGGGCAGGGACGGCGCCGGCGATCACCACGCAGCCGGTGAATCAGACGGTGACGGGAGGTCAGACGGCGACGTTCACGGTGACCGCGACGGGGACGGCGCCATTGAGTTATCAGTGGCAGAAGAACGGGGCGAATATTTCTGGAGCCACGTCTTCGAGCTATACGACACCAGCGACCACCACCTCGGATAGTGGATCGACCTTCGGTGTGGTGGTGAACAACAGCGCGGGGACGGCGACGAGCAATGCGGCGACGCTGACGATCAACGCGGCTGCGGTGCCACCGACGATCACGACGCAGCCAGTGAATCAGACGGTGACGGCAGGGCAGACGGCGACGTTCACGGTAACCGCGACGGGGACTGCGCCGTTGAGCTATCAATGGCAGAAGAACGGAGCGAACATTTCTGGAGCCACGTCTTCGAGCTATACGACACCGGCGACCACGACCTCGGATAGCGGGTCGACCTTCGATGTGGTGGTGAGCAACAGCGCGGGGACCGCGACGAGCAATGCAGCGACGCTGACGGTGAACGCGGCTGCGGTGGCACCGACAATCACCACGCAACCGGTGAACCAGACGGTGACCGCGAGCCAGGCAGCGACATTCAGCGTGACTGCGACAGGCACCGCGCCGTTGAGCTACCAGTGGCAGAAGAACGGGGCAAACATCGCGGGCGCGACTTCGTCGAGCTACACGACACCGGCAAACACCACCGCCGACACCGGTTCCACATTCCGAGCCGTTGTAACGAACTCAGCGGGGACCGCAACAAGCAATGCCGCGACACTGAGCGTGAACGCGGCCGCAGTTGCGCCGGCAATCGCCACGCAGCCGGTAAATCAGACAGTAACTGCAGGACAGACTGCAACGTTTATAATTACGGCCACGGGCACCGCGCCCCTGAACTATCAGTGGCAGAAGAACGCGGCGAACATCGCGGGGGCTACGGCAAGCAGCTACACCACGCCAGCGACAGGTACCGCCGACGGCGGCTCTACTTTCCGAGTTGTAGTGACCAACGCTGCGGGAACAGCCACGAGCAATGCTGCAACGTTGACAGTAAACGCGGCTGCGGTTGCGCCTGCAATCACCACGCAGCCAACGAACCAGACGGTGACAGCAGGGCAGGCGGCAACATTCAGCGTGACAGCGACAGGTACCGCGCCCTTAAGCTATCAGTGGCAGAAGAATGGGACGAACATCGCGGGCGCGACCTCCTCGAGCTACACGACGCCGGGAACGACTACCGCCGACAGCGGCTCTGCTTTCCGAGTTGTAGTGACCAACACTGCGGGAACAGCCACGAGCAATGCAGCAACACTGACGGTGAATGCAGCTGCGGTTGCGCCTACAATCACCACGCAGCCAACGAACCAGACGGTGACGGCGGGACAGGCGGCGACGTTCAGGGTAACGGCGATGGGAACTGCACCGTTGAGTTACCAGTGGCAGAAGAACGGGGGAAACGTCGCGGGGGCGACTTCGGCAAGCTATACCACGCCCGCGACGACCACGGCGGACAGCGGATCAACGTTTGACGTGGTGGTGAGCAACTCGGCAGGAACGGCGACCAGCAGTGCGGCGACTCTCACAGTGAATGCCCCGACTTTCGTCCTCAACCCCAGCACTACGAGCCTGAATTTTGGAAGTGTCACGATTGGGAGCAACACTGTTCTGAGCGTGAATCTGACCAACAGCGGGAATTCCAATGTGACGATTTCGGGAGTGACGACCAGCGGGGGAGGCTACACCGCTAGCGGAGTGAGCGCCAACACGACGCTGACGCCGGGCCAGGCGGCCACGCTGAGCGTGGCGTTTGCGCCGACGGTTGCGGGAAGCGCCAGCGGCAGTGTCTCGGTGGCCAGCAATGCCAGCAACTCACCGGCGACGATTGCGCTGAGTGGGAGTGGGGTGGCGCAAACCAGCGGTGCGCCGACTTGCGGGAAGTCCGGGGATAGTTCCAACCATGTGCCGACGGATTGGGCGACGTTCGTGCCACCGGCCAAGGGGCAAAGTTATGTGGATTCCAGCTTTGGGTGCACGGTTACGCGCATCACCGACGCGTCGCAAGATGTATGGACGGGGTCGTTCTACCTGCCCCTCACGCACGGATATGCCACGGTTTCGCCGTTCAACGCGAACAACAGCTATCTGATGCTGGCGGATGGGTGGAATCGGCATTTTGTGACCGACCTGAAGGGGAACATGGTTGTGGCGATAGGGAACATGCCGGCGATGAACGATACCTGGGCATTGTGGGATGCCACGAACGCCAGCGTGTTCTACTACACCAACGGGAACTCGCTGATGAAGGGAACGATCAGTGGGGCATCGGTGGCCACGGCGACGGTACACCAGTTCAGCGAGTACGCGGCGATCAACTTCATGGATGAGACGGATGTCTCGCAGGACGGGGCGCATGTGGTGGTGATCGGCGGAGATAACAGCGGGTCGAGCCCGGAAGATGTGTTCGTTTATAACCTTGTAGCGAACAGCAAGGGGCCGGTGTATACGACCAGTTGCCGGGGCTCGGTAGATGTACCGAACAACGGGTGTTTACACAAGCTGATCCAGACGCCGGACAACAACGTGATCATCCAGTTTGCAGGGGACGGTAGCGGTCCGGAGCAAGGGAACCGGTTGTGGAGCGGACAGATGCCGCTACCGGCGCTGCAAGACGCGACGAACCACCTGGATGCGGGGTATGACCTGAACGGGAATGCGGTGTTTATCGAGGTGGGCAACTCCGCGGTTCTTGGGGGGGAGAGCAACCCGTGTCCGAGCGGGTGGGGATTGAACGCACGGCAGATCAACAATCCGCAGACAGCGGTGTGCTTGTTGGATAACGTGCCGAGCTGGCACGTGGGGTACCGTGGCAACAAGAACCAGCCGTGGGTGGGGCTGTCGTTCTTCGAGAATGGACGGTCACCGAGTCCGGAATGGTTTGACACCTCATCGAACTATACGGCGGCGACGACGAGCACCTGGCAGTTGTACGAAGACGAAGTGATGGCGGTGCGGATCGATGCGAACAACAATTCGAGCCTGGTGTACCGGTTGGCGCATGCGTATACGCGGAGCGATGAAGACTTCTACGCGACGCCGCGGGCGGCGATCAGCCGGGACGGGAAGTACATCGCGTTTGACAGCAACATGGCGTACGCGCACACGGGGTGCCCGGCGAACTTCCAGAGCACCACGGGTTGCATCGACGTGTACATCATCAAAATCCAGTAAAGAGTGACTCCGACGAAGCAGTTGACCAGGGAATGCGGCGCTCCTTGTTCCCACAGCCAAACCCCGGACAGCGAATTCGTTCTCAAGCACACCGCGAAGAGTAGCGAGTCATCAGTGAACGACTCAAGTGTTCCTGACTAAAGCCATTCTTAGGATGAGATAACCCTTCGAGTAGACCCCGCCTGTTCTCCCAAAGTCACCCATCGATAGTACTGATGTCAGACAATCTTGGACAAGTCTCCGGCAAAAAATCTGGCGCAAGATTCATGGTTCTGCTGGCATCGGTTTCTCCGGTGAACTTCTAACCTTGCTACCGCAGTCGGGAAAAACCTTCGGGGCAAGCACCAACTCACCCAGCAACCCAGCCCTCGAGACGCTGCGAGTCGTCGGTTCAATCAGCGGATCGCGCCTCCTCCTAGCCGCCACGGTTTTTGCGATCCGGCAAACTGCAAATCATCACTGAGGGAGTTTGTTTCGTGAACGCAAAAAAATTGCTAGTTGTTCCATTTATGCTCGGGTTAGTTGCGATGCTTTCAGCAACCGGATCGTATGGTAGCTCCTATCAGATTTGGCCGAGCACAGCGACACCGGCGATTGTTGATGTGGGGCCGGACTCGCCGATAGAACTCGGGGTTTCCTTTAAGTCGGACGTCAACGGCTATATCACCGGCATCCGTTTTTACAAGGGCGCCAACAACACCGGGACCCACGTGGGCAATTTGTGGAGCACTGCGGGCGCCCTGCTCGCTTCGACCACATTCACCAATGAAACCGCCTCGGGCTGGCAGCAGGTGAATTTCTCCAACCCCGTGCTGATCAGAGCCAACACCGTGTACGTAGCCTCTTACCACTGCAACGGGGGTCACTACAGCGCTTCGGGGGGATATTTTGCGACGAGCGGCGTGGATAATGCACCGTTGCATGCTCTGGCCAACACCAGTGGCACCCCGGACGGACCCTTTGCCTATAGCACCACCAGCCAATTCCCGACGAACACCTACAACTCCGGCAATTACTGGGTGGATGTCGCGTTTACTCCCGCAACGACGAACACCATTTGGCCGAGCACGGCCACACCAGCGAATCTTGATGTGGGCCCCGATTCGCCGGTGGAACTCGGAGTTTCCTTCGAGTCCGACGTCGATGGCAATATCACCGGCATCCGTTTTTACAAGAGCGCAAACAACACCGGGACCCACGTGGGCAATTTGTGGAGCAGCACGGGCACGCTGCTGGCTTCCGCCCGGTTTACGAACGAGACCGCCTCGGGCTGGCAGCAGGTGAATTTCTCCAACCCTGTGCTGATCAGCGCCAACACCAGATACGTGGCCTCTTACCACTGCAACGGGGGACACTACAGCGTGAATGGAGGATTTTTCGCTACGAGTGGCGTCGATAACACACCGTTGCATGCCTTAGTCAATACGAGCAGCATGCCGGACGGGCCTTTTGCCTATGGCAGCACCAGCCAATTCCCAACCAACACCTACAACTCCGGCAATTACTGGGTGGATGTCGCATTTATCGGTAAAAGCAGCAGTGGAAGCAACCAGGCCGCGCAGCTCACTGTGACTCCGACAAGTGTGAGCTTTGGGAATGGTCTCGTGGGAAACAAGAGCAGCGCGCAATCCATCACCCTAAAGAACTCGGGAGCTGCCAGCTTGAGCATCTCTCAAATCAGCGTGACCGGGAGCGCTTTTGCAACCACGGGAATAGCTACTCCGTTGACTCTCGCGGCAGGGCAGAGCGCTTCTTTGAGTGTGACTTTTGCGCCGACCACCACCGGGAGTGTGACGGGCAGCGTGTCGGTGGCCAATAGCGCCAGCAGCACGCCGCCGACCGTTGCGCTCAGCGGCGCGGGAGTGCAGCCAGCTTTGAGCGTGACGCCCACAAGCGCAAGTTTTGGGAGTGTCGTGATCGGCGTGAGTAATTCGCAAGCCTTCACTTTGTCGAACGCGGGCAGCTCGAGCGTCACGATCTCGCAAGCCAGTGTTACGGGGAGCGGCTTCACCCTGAGCGGGCTGACCACTCCATTAACCATCACGCCGGGGAACAGCTCTACATTCAGCGCCGTTTTCACGCCGACGCTCGCGAGCAGCGTCTCTGGTTCCATATCACTAGTGAGCGATTCACCTAACTCGCCACTGAGGATTAACCTCAGCGGAACTGGCGTGACCGCGACGCGGCTGTTGGGAGCCAGTCCAACGAGCTTGAGTTTCGGGAGCGTGAATGTGGGAAGCAACAGCTCGCTGAAAGTCGCATTGACCAACAGCGGGAATTCCAATGTGACGATTTCGGGAGTGACGACCAGCGGGGGAGGCTACACCGCTAGCGGAGTGAGCGCCAACACGACGCTGACGCCGGGCCAGGCGGCCACGCTGAGCGTGGCGTTTGCGCCGACGGTTGCGGGAAGCGCCAGCGGCAGTGTCTCG
>QHYM01000012.1 GCA_003223295.1 Acidobacteriota bacterium
ATCGTTGTTATCGCCAACAACGACGGCAACACGGGGGCGCAGCGACAAAAGAATTTCTTCCCTCCGGGCTATCCTGAGAAATTCACCGAATACCTTCCGGCACTGCGTTACGAACGCATCATGGAGGTGTTCGGAGGCCACGCGGAGTGGGTCACCGAACCGGGCGAGCTTGGCCCGGCCTTGGAACGGGCCGTGACTTCGGGCCGGCCGGCCTGTATCAATGTGAGCGTGGATCCAAACGCGTCGCATCCTGGTTTTTGGTGAGCCATTCGATTCGCCCGAGCAAATCACCAGACAAGATATTTTCGATGAACCCAACAATCCAAAGCGGCAGCCGGTTGCGCGAACGTTGCAGCCGTTGCGGGCTGCTCGGCAGCGCGATGACGCGGCGACCTCGAAAACGTGCAACGAAGGTTTGCTGCAAAATCTCAAACAGCGCCCAATGTGAGTGAAGTGAACGCCCTTTCGAAAACAGACTCCATTGCCTTGAAGCAACGGCTGGCCGGATTGAGCGCCAACCAACGGGCCCTGCTGGTCCGCCGGCTCGGCGAAGTCAAATCTGGAGCGGCATCCTCCGGCAGTTCACCCGTCATCCGCAAGACCCAACCGGCGCGCGTGGAGGAGCATCCGCGCGTGGCGGTTTATCCGGCCTCGCACGGTCAGCAACGAATGTGGTTTCTCCATCACTACGCTCCGGAATCGCCGGTGTATTGCGTTCCGTCCGCCTTTCACCTCGCCGGCCCGTTGAACGTTGCGTGGCTGGAAGCGGCTTTCAGCGAGGCGATCCAGCGGCACGACATGCTTCGCACGACGTTCGCAATGGAGAACGGCGAATTGTTTCAACGCGTCGCCGCATCATCCGCCTTTCAATTGCAACAGATCAATCTGGAAGCAATCCCGGCCGACATTCGCAAAGCATCGGCTGAAGGTTGCCTCACCGAGGAAACGTGCCGGCCGTTTGATCTAGCCGCCGGGCCGCCGTTCCGCGCCGCGCTGGTGAGATTGCAGCCCACCGAGCATGTGCTGCTGCTGGTGTTGCACCACATCATCTCCGACGGCTGGTCGCGTTCCAATTTTTACCGGGAGCTTTCCGCGGCTTATGAAGCGCTGGCCTCGAGCCGACCGACGCCGATGCGCGAGCTACCCGTTCAGTTCGCAGATTATTCCGCGTGGCAGAAGAACTGGCTGGAGAGCGGCGCGCTGGAGGCGCAAACCGCTTATTGGATGACGAAGCTGGCGGGCGAACCCGAGCCGCTGGAGCTGCCGTCCGACCGTGCCCGTCCCGCGACCGAGTCGTTTCGCGGGGGCCGCTGCTCGCGGCGGCTGGATCCCCAGTTGACAGCCGCGCTGAAGACACGGGCGCAGGAGGAGGGCGCGACGTTGTTCATGATTCTGCTGGCGGCATTCAAGACCTTGCTGCACCGCTACACGGGGCATGACGATTTGATCGTGGGTGTGCCCATCGCCAACCGGCAGCGAGTGGAAGTGGAAGGGCTCATCGGCTTCTTCGCCAACACGCTGGTCATGCGCACTACGTTCCCGACCGACCTCACCTTTCGCGAGCTGCTGCGCCGCGTGAAGCAGACCGCCGTGGAAGCGTACGCGAATCAGGACATGCCGTTTGAACGACTCGTGGAACTGCTGCACGTCCGGCGTGACGCGAGTCGCACGCCGTTGTTCCAGGCGTCCTTCGCAATTCAGGATTATCCGGCGGTGAATTTTTGGCTGCCGG
Source organism: Acidobacteriota bacterium (assembly GCA_003223295.1). Classification (GTDB taxonomy): domain Bacteria; phylum Acidobacteriota; class Terriglobia; order Acidiferrales; family UBA7541; genus Acidiferrum. The sequence goes on from QHYM01000012.1 coordinate 1,733, forward strand.
GAATTCAGACCTCGCCGTGGTTCGTCACCACTCGCACGTCCAAGTTCGATTTTTCCCTGACCCTGGAACGATCCGCTGAAGGTTGGACGGCGGCGGCCGAATACAGCACGGATTTGTTCGACGCCGGCCGCGTGGAACGGATGTTGGAACACTGGCACGTGATTCTGGAGAATGTTGTGGCCAACCCCACCCAGCGCGTGTCCGAAATCCCGCTGCTCACGGCGGCTGAACGGCAGCAAATCCTCGTGGAATGGAACCGGACGGAACGGGACTATCCGCGGGACAAATGTGTCCACCAGTTGTTCGAGGATCAGGTGAAGCGCACGCCGGACGCCGTGGCGCTAGTCTTCGAAAATGAGCGGCTGACTTACCGCGAGCTGAACGAGCGAGCTAATCAATTAGCGCATTGTTTGATCGAGCGCGGCGTCGAGCCCGACACACTGGTGGGAATTCTGGTTGAGCGGTCGATCGAGATGGTGGTGGGTATCTTGGGCGTGTGGAAAGCGGGCGGGGCCTACGTGCCGCTGGATCCGGCCTATCCGCAAGACCGGCTCGTGTATATGCTCGAGGATGCCCAGGTACGTGTCCTGCTGACGCAGAAACGCTTGCTGGAGGCGTTGCCCCGTCAAGCGGCGCAGATCGTCTGCCTCGACCGCGATGCGGAGCCATTGGCAACGTTCAGCGGGGAGAACCTTGTCTGCGTGGCCTCCGCCGACAACCTGGCATATGTTATTTACACGTCGGGTTCCACCGGACGCCCCAAGGGCGTCTTGGTGGAGCACCGTGGCTTTTGTAACCTGGCCGAGGCGCAGGTCCAGGTCTTCAATGTGCAGCCAGGCAGCCGTGTCTTACAGTTTGCCTCGTTGAGCTTCGACGCTTCCGTCTTTGAGATCGTCATGGCTCTGGGTGTCGGAGCGGAACTCTATTTGGGACGGCCGAAAGAACTGCTGCCGGGACCAAACCTGGCCCGCTTCCTGCGCAACCAAGCCATCACCCACGTGACCCTGCCTCCCTCGGCGCTGGCGGCGCTGCCCGTCGAGGACTTGCCTTCCTTGGATACCATTGTTGTCGCAGGTGAAGTCTGTCCCGCGGAACTCGTGCGGCGTTGGGGGAGCGGAAGACGCTTTTTCAACGCCTATGGTCCAACAGAAACGACCGTTTGGGCCACCGTCGCCCACTGTACCGACGGCAGCCGCCCCCCCGCCATTGGTAAGCCGATTGCCAATACGCGAGCCTACGTGCTGGACGAGGCATTCAACCTTGTGACTGTGGGCGTGCCTGGCGAACTACACATTGCCGGAGATGGGGTGGCCCGCGGCTACTTGAACCGCCCGGACCTGACGGCCGAGAAGTTCGTCGCCAGTCCCTTCCAGGCCGGGGCGCGACTTTACCGCACGGGCGACCGCGTTCGCTGGCTGGCGGATGGAACGCTGGAGTTCCTGGGCCGCCTCGATCAGCAGGTGAAGTTGCGGGGGTTCCGCATTGAATTGGGAGAGATTGAGTCAGCCCTGAACCAACATCACGAGGTGGCCCAGTCCGTTGTCACGATGCGGGAAGACCGCCTCGGCGACAAGCGGCTCACGGCCTACATCGTAGGCCGGCGGGCCGAGGCGACTCCCGCGACCAATGAACTGCGCCATTTTCTGCAGGGAAAGCTGCCGGAGTACATGCTGCCTTCGGCGGTGGTGGCGCTTGACAACTTGCCTTTAATGCCCAATGGGAAGATCGATCGCCAAGCCTTGCCGATACCGGAGGCGACGCAGCATTTAGGCGGCGGACAGTACGCGGCGCCGCGGATGGATTTGGAAATGGCTCTCGCGGCAATGTGGCAAGAAGTGCTGAGTGTCGAGCGCGTGGGAGTTGACGACGACTTTTTCGCCTGGGGCGGGCACTCGCTCAAAGCGACCCAATTGGCGGTGCGCATTCAGGAACAAATGCAGGTCGAGCTTTTCACCGACCAGATTCTCGACAACCCCACGATTCGAAGCCAGGCGAGATTGATTGAAGCCTGCCAGGATGGCCGGCCGACGGCGCGCACAGCGCCACCGATCAAGCGGCAAGACCGGGGCGGACATTTACCGACGTCATTCTCGCAAGCGCGCGTGTGGTTGATTCAGAAAATGTACCCGTCGTTGATCGCCTACAATTACCAAGGCGCTTTTCGCTTTCATGGGCCGATCAATGTCGCCGCACTGGAGAAGTCTCTGACGGAGATTGTGCGCCGCCACGAAATCTATCGAACAACATTTCCGGCGATCGACGGAGAACCCGTGCAGGTAATCCACGAACCGTGGAGCGTGAAACTGCCGCTGATCAACCTTCAGCACCTGCCGGAAGATCAGCGCTGCATCGAAGCGCAGCGCGCGATTCGCGAGGAAGGCCTTAAGCCGTTCAACTTGTCTCGGCTCCCCTTGGTCAAATGGTCCTTGTTCCGGCTGAGTGAAACCGAGCACCTGTTGGCGCATATCGACCAACACCTTGTCCACGATGGCTATTCGTTGAACGTGTTGCTCGGTGAGTTGCTGGCTTTATATCGCGCATACAGTGAGAACCGACCCTCGCCATTGCCAGAGCTTGCGATTCAGTTCGCGGATTTCGCCGCCTGGCAGCGCCAATGGATGCGCGGCGCCGCGCTCGAATCGGAATTGGACTATTGGAAGCGCAAACTGGCAGCCGCGCCGGACCTGTTAGAGTTGCCTTTCGACCGCCCCCGACCGGCCCGACAGACCTACAACGGGGGTTTAGTCCAACAAGTCTTGCCCAGCGACGTCTACGAATCGCTGAGCCGCGCCTGTAGCCGCGACGGCGCCACACCATTCATGACAATGCAGGCCGCATTCGCCGTCTTGCTGCATCGCTACAGCGGCCAAGAGGATCTCTGCGTAGGCGTTGCTATTGCCAATCGCCGTTGGCCGAAGACAGAGCAACTCATCGGAATGATCCTCAACAACCTGGTCATTCGCAACGATCTGTCGGGGAATCCCACATTCCGCGAGCTGGTGGACCGGGTGCGCAAGGCGATGCGAGAAGCATACGCCCACCAAGATGCCCCGTTTGACCGGGTGGTTGAAGCCGTTGTGCCAAAGCGCAGCAATAGCCATCATCCTTTGTTTCAGGTGATGTTTAATTTCCATGACGCGCCGCTGCCGCAAACAGAGTCTCCGAACTTGAGGGTTAGCCATCTGGCGGTGGTGCATAACGGTTCGGCGAAATTCGATTTGAACGTCACCGCGATACCACCTCAAGAACGGCGTATCGGCGCCGACGCGGCCACGAGTGGCCACGGTATCGATCTGTTCTGGGAATACAACAGCGACTTGTTCGATCGTGCCACGATCGAGCAAATGGCCCGTCACTTCCAGACGCTGCTGGAGGCCCTGCTGGCGAAGCCCGATCGTCAGGTTTCGAAGGCGCCGCTGCTGAGCGACGCCGAGCGGCAGCAAATCCTGGTAGAATGGAACCGGACGGAGCGGGAATATCCACGGGACAAATGTGTCCACCAGTTGTTCGAAGAGCAGGTGGAGCGCACGCCGGAGGCGGTGGCGGTGGTGTTTGAAGATCAGCGACTGACCTACCGGGAACTCAACGTCCGCGCCAACCAGCTCGGCCATCACTTGCGCTCCCTAGGCGTGGGGCCGGAGGTGTTGGTTGGGATCTGTGTCGAGCGCTCGCTGGAATTGCTGGTGGGCATACTTGGTATCCTCAAAGCTGGTGGAGCGTATGTGCCGCTGGATCCCGCCTACCCAGCAGAGCGAACGCGTTTTGTGCTGGAAGATGCGCGCGTGCCGGTGCTCTTGACCCTGCGGCAGTTGCGCGCCGATCTCGGCGCGGAGATTCCGAATTGCACGATTGTCTGCCTGGATGCGGATTGGGAGACGATCGCGAAGGCTGCGACAGAGACCCCTGATAGCGGTGTAGGACCTCAGAATCTGGCGTACGTAATCTATACCTCCGGTTCAACGGGCAAGCCCAAAGGCGTGGCGATCGAACATCACAGCCCGGTGACGCTGGTCCATTGGGCGCAAGAGATCTTCCCCCCGGAGGAGTGTGTCGGCGTGTTGTTTGGCACGTCGATCTGCTTCGA
>QHYM01000324.1 GCA_003223295.1 Acidobacteriota bacterium
AGATGGTGACAGGAGTGGAAGCCGACACCGCGCTCGTGTTCACAGAAAACGTGGCGCTCGTAGATCCGGCAGCGACCGTCACGCTCGACGGAACGGTCGCCGAGGTGCTGTTGCTCGAGAGATTTACCGTGGCACCGCCGCTTGGAGCGGCTCCGCTGAGAGTCACCGTGCCAGTGGAAGGAGACCCACCTGTGACACTGCTGGGATTGAGCGTTACCGCAGAGAGCACGGGTGATACCGGTCTCTGGACCGTGCCATAACCGCCGGCGCAAGAATGGGTGCAAAGCGCGACGATCACGACAGCGCTGGCTAGAGCAAGACTGCGCCGCCGGCGCGAACGGATCAACACGAGCAGAAGCCAAGCGATTCCCACGATCAACACCAAACGTAGGTCTACTCGAGGCCCGGATCGCGGAAAAACCACCGGGGGTGTCACCGCGCGGGGCAGTGTTGTCAAGGTGACCGTTGCGCTTGCCGGGTTCGACCCGTCCAGAACCACCGCCGGGGGGGCCACCGTGCACGCGGCTGCCGACGGGGTGCCCGTACAACTCCAGGTTACCGTTTGATTGAAGCCGTTTGCCGGGGCGGCAGACACCGTGTAATTCGCCGTTGCTCCAGCTGCGATGGTTTGCATGCTTGGTGCGGCAGAAACGCTGTAATCCGGCGAACCGCCCACGCCGGACACCGACTGCAGCGCCGGAACCAGATCGAGCCTCCCGTTGCCCATGCCCGGGTCGGTCAGCGGAGCGGCATGTGCCACCGCGGCGGCAGCTTCTTGGTGGTTCATGCTGCTCTTCAGTCCGCGCAACAAAGCTCCTCCGCCCGAAACAAATGGCGCGCTGAACGAAGTTCCCCATCCCGAGGCATACGTGTCGTATGGATACGTGCTTACGATCGCCTCGCCCGGCGCTGCCACCCACACGATCGCATTCCCATAATTCGAGAACGATGACCGCGTGCTCTCGGTAGCCGTTGTCGAACCCACCGACGCCACGCCCATCACCACGCTTTGCAGTGCCGCGGGAAAAACCGTCTCCTGCATCCCATCGTTTCCCGCCGATGAGGCACAGATGGTGCCAAGCCCACTGGCATAGGTCAGGGCATTGGACAATTCCTGCGAGGCGGTCTTGAGATCAAAGCTCATGTTGATCACGTTCGCGTCGTACTTCTGCACCGCGTCATAGATCGCGCGCAGGACGTCGGAGAGTGCGCCTGTCCCATCCGATTTGAATGCTTTCAGGGGCAAGAGTCTGGCGGTGGGAGCCACCAAGTGGACAATGCCCAACACCATGGTCCCGTGGCCGAATGCCGCGTATTGCGCGTTCGTGTCGAGCACAGCCGCCGTCGACTGATCCAACACCGCCGCGGTCGATTGATTCACTTGTGCCGGTGCCGGGCAGGTGGTGGAACTGCAGGGAGGAGGTGGAGGAGGTGGGCAGGAGCTAAAAGGGCAGGGCGTAACGTCGTTTAATTCAGAACCGTTAGGCTGGTTGCGCGTGTAGTCGTAGCCCGGTAGCAGAACACCTTGCAGAACCGGGTGGTTGGGATCCACTCCGGTGTCAATGTCCGCAACAATTCCCGTCCCAGTCACGTTGAATGTGCTTTGGGCTTTCTGGACCTCCACGATGGCCGACGCCTGCTGATTGGCATAGCTGTTCCAAACCATCGTCGTGGAATTTGCAGGGTAGGGCACGGGAGTCCTATCCTGCATCAGTGTGGCGGGAAGGGGCGAGGGTACGAGGAGCGGACCAACCAGGCTGATCACCTGATTCACCTCGGCACTGACGAATCCCGTGACGGGTTGGAGGAGCCCCAGAAGAGTTTGCAGGGGAAGTGGTGTGGTGATCAGGACGAGCTGGCCCAAAGTGCCATCCAATCCTCTGACCACGGTGCAGGTTGTGGGAAGGGCGCAGAGCACCTGAAGGGCTTGCAGATTCGTGGTTCGAACGATGACTCCGGTGTCAGCTTTTGTCGGCGCTGCCCACAGGAGCGCGATGATTATACCTGCCCACCCCATTCGGCGTTTCATCGTGAGGTTTCCCTATCATGAATTACTCGGACCCCCCGGAATAGCAGACTTTGTTCTGAGGAACCTTCTGCTCCAAGAACTAACTCTGCCTAGAACCGTTACCCTCGAGCGCCAATAACGAGAATCGTTGGCGATCCTTGGCTTCCGGATGGATCGGAGTGGCCGCTTCACTCCAGGCGATCCGCGGCCCAGGGGGCAAGCGGCCGGCCGCTCCGTCCAGTTGTCCCCTATGATTAAGAGCAGGGACAGGAGCGGAAAAATAGCAGGTAAATACCGTATTCCTAGTACGAGTGCCTCCTTGGAAACGCCTGATACCGGCGTCTCCCTTCCATCGCGGGAGGAAATTCCAAGAGTAGATGCTTCCGGGGATTGAAATCTTTCAGGAGTCTGTTACCCGGCCGAACAAGATTTCCCCAGTGCACTGTGGCGCAGAATGCCACTGCGCTTGGTGCCAAGCGTTCGAAACTGCCGCGCGGAACGCCAATCGTGCTAGGCGTCGATCCCCTACACAGCCGCGCTCTGCGTCTTGAACAGCATGGCGAGGGAAGCTCCTGGGAGCGTCCGCAAGGATAGTACACAATGAGTACTATACCAACCTCTAACTTGGGCCCCTTGCCGCTCCAGGTGCTGCAAGCTCGCGCCCAGGCTTGCTTTACACCCAAACCAGCCCCCACGTATATTGGCCTTATCGGAAGTTGGCGCACTCCACCGCCCGCGAGGTACTCAATGACTGGCCTGATTATTCTAGGCATTCTCGCTCTGCTGGTTATCTTCCTCATCAGCATGTACAACAGCCTGGTCCGCCTCAAAGTCCAGTGTGACAACGCTTGGGCGGACATCGACGTGCAGCTCAAGCGCCGCTACGATTTGATCCCCAACCTTGTGGAAACCGTCAAAGGCTATGCCGCGCATGAGAAAGACACGCTCGAAGGCGTCATCAACGCCCGCAATCGCGCGATGAGTGCCACCGGCCCTGCCGAAAAGGCCCAGGCGGAAAATATGCTCACCGGCGCGCTCAAGAGCCTCTTCGCGCTCGCCGAAGCGTATCCGCAGCTTCGCGCCATTGAAAGCTTCACCTCGCTGCAAAATTCCCTTTCGCAAATCGAAGATACCGTGCAGAACGCGCGCCGCTATTACAACGCCGTCGTGCGCGACCTCAACATCAAGATCGAGCAATTCCCCACCAACCTTTTTGCCAGCATGCTCGGGTTCAAGGAGCGGCAATTCTTTGAGGTAACTGCAGCGGCGGAGCGCGAAGCTCCCAAAGTTAGCTTCACCGCGCCCAAGGCGTGAGCGCGGACGCCGCATCAATCATGCGCCTCCGCAAGTTATCGCTCTGCTCGATAATCCCAGCCGGGCTCCTGCTTTTCTTTTTTGCGGCCGTCTCTCCCTCTTTCACCACAAAAGAACTGCGCATCGAAAAGTTCGATGCCGAAATCGTGGTTTCGCCCAATGGCTCGATCAACGTCAACGAGAATATTCAAGTCCATTTCATCGGCGGCCCTTGGCATGGGCTCTATCGTACGATTCCGGTCGAGTACGTCACGCCGCAAGGGCTGAATTACTCCCTGTTTCTCAACGTCAAGTCCGTCACGGACGCCGACGGCAATCGCCTGAAATTCGAAACCAGCCGCGTCCGCCATTACCGCAAGCTCAAGATTTACGTGCCCAACGCTGACAATTCCACGCATAGCATCTCCATTGAGTACACCGTCTCCGATGCCTTGCGCTTTTTCGAAGATCACGACGAACTCTATTGGAACGTCACCGGCGACGAGTGGGACGTCCCCATCCAATCCGCCAGCGCACGCATCATTCTTCCCGAAGCCGCCACGAACATTCGCGCGAATGTCTTTACCGGCGCTTACCAATCGACAGCTCGCGACGCTGACGTGGAGGTAGCCGCCAACGGCGTCGAAGTTCGCACGCGCAGTCCACTTCGTTACCACGAAGGGCTGACCGTGGCCGTAGCTTTCGACAAAGGTTTTGTGCACGAACCCACAGCCCTCGACAAAGCCAGGCTTTTCTTCCGCAGCAACTGGCCACTGGCTTTGCCTCTCCTTGCGCTTGTCGTTATGTTTTATTTGTGGAGGACGCGCGGCCGCGATCCACGCCTTCGCCCCATCGCCGCGCAATATGAGCCTCCGGATCAACTCACTCCGGGCGAAGCCGGCACCCTCATCGACGATTCCGCCGACATGCGCGACATCACCGCTTCCATCGTCGATCTCGCTGTCCGTGGCTATCTGGTCATCGAAGAACATCAGCACGACCGCATGCTCGGCCTCGTCCATGACAAGGACTACAACTTCATCCTGGAAAAAGATCGCTCCGAGTGGGCCAAGCTGAAGCCTCACGAGCAAGCGCTACTCAATGGTTTGTTCCTCGACGGGACCAGAAAGACGGTTACCTTGTCTGACCTGCACAATCAGTTCTACAGGTACCTTCCAGGCATCAAGGACCGCATCTTCTCATCCCTGATTACCGCCGGTTACTACCGGCGCAGCCCCGACTCCGTGCGCTCGGCCTATCTTCTATCTGGAACCGTAATTGGTGTTCTTTTGTTTTTTGGCTCGCACTCCGTCGCAGACAGTCTCGGTATGGCCTCGCTTCCATTTGTCTTTGCGGCGATCCTCACCGGAGTGGTGATTTGTGCCTTTGGCTGGTTCATGCCCGCGCGCACGGTGAAGGGCGCGCGCGCCTTGGAAGGGGTCTTGGGCTTCGAAGACTTTCTCAATCACGTCGAATCCGACCGCTTCAACAAAATGATCAAAACGCCGCAAATGTTCGAAAAATTCCTGCCCTTCGCCATGGCCCTCGGCGTTGAAAAGAATTGGAGCAAAGCCTTTCAGGGCATCATGACCGAGCCTCCCGACTGGTATCGCGGCGGACTTTTTGGTCCGCAGTTCTATCCCTATACGTTCGCCAACAGTCTCGGCATCATGTCTTCTCATGCGGGCACCGTCTTTGCGTCCGCACCTCGCAGTTCTGGTGGTTCTGGGTTCGGGGGTGGGAGTGGAGGCGGCTTCTCCGGCGGCGGCTTCGGCGGCGGTGGTGGCGGCGGCTTCTAGATAGAAAGCAAACCGGCATGCAAACATCAATGATGCCATTTCTCAGTCTTGCCGCTCCCGATTGGCTTCAAGGGTTTCTTTTACGCCGCAATACAGGGCCAATGGGAGAAGCCGGACAGCGTGATGTTTATGTCCTTCTGCCCGACCCTGTCCGCTCGGCGCGCTCATGCGCTTAACGAAATGCGCACTCGACGCGCTCAGTGCGGTCTGATAGCTTGCCATGGGTCGGCCCCACTGGAGTAAAGACCATGAATCTGCGTAAACAGGTAGTTTGGGCGTTGTGTCTGCTCGCCCCCGTGGTTCTTTTTGTCCTGCTTGTACTGCGAGCCTCGTCAGCCGCACAAACGGAAAAACATCTGCTTTACGTCGCGTCTCCAGGCATTCGCAATGACTTGGAATACGGCGGAGCCGGTATTCTGGTTTACGACATCGACGCCGGCCACAAATTCGTCAAACGGATTCCCACTTGGGATGCGCCGCCGGGCCAGCCTGCCGAAAACGTAAAGGGCATAGCCGCTAGCGCAAAAACGGGGAAGCTCTACGTCAGCACCATCAAGCGCGTGGCCTGCTTCGATCTCCTCACAGAAAAGAAAGTCTGGGAGAAAACGTACGACGGCGGCGCCGACCGCTTAGCCATCTCTCCTGATGGAAAAATACTTTACATCCCCTCGCTCGAAGGCCCTCATTGGAACGTCGTCGATGCCCAGACCGGAGAAGTGATCGCCAAGATCACGCCTGATTCCGGCGCGCACAACACAATTTACGGACCGGATGGCTCCCGCGTTTATCTTGCCGGCCTGCGCTCGCCAATCCTTTCTGTGGCGGACACGAAAACTCACACCGTCGTGGACAAGATTGGGCCCTTCAGCAATTCGATCCGCCCCTTCACCATCAATGGCAGCCAAACGCTCTGTTTCGTCAACGTCAACGAGTTGCTCGGCTTTGAAGTGGGCGACTGCAAAACCGGAAAGATGTTGCATCGCGTCGAGGTTACCGGCTATCAGAAAGGCCCGACAAAGCGGCACGGCTGCCCGAGCCATGGCATCGCGCTCACGCCTGACGAAAAAGAGCTGTGGCTCGCCGATGCCGCCAACAGCAGCATTCACATCTTCGACGCCACGGTGATGCCCCCAAAGCAGACGGCCAGCATTAAACTGCGGGACCAGCCCGGCTGGATCACCTTCAGCATCGACGGCCGTCTCGCTTATCCGTCCACTGGCGACGTTATCGACACCACTACCAAGCGCATTGTGGCCACGCTCGAAGACGAAACCGGAAGGCACGTGCAAAGCGAAAAACTATTGGAAATCGTGTTCGCCAACGGACGGCCTGTTCGCGCTGGTGATCAGTTCGGCATCGGCCAGAAACATTAGTCCTCCGCGGCGAAAACGCCCGAAACGCTCGTAAACGCGTTCCCCTGAAGCAATGTTACGAGCCAATGCGTCGAATCTTTCTGCGCTTCGCAGGATGATGCATAATCACACTCCCAATTTCGAGAGGGAGCCATTCGATGAGGAAACCCACAATCGGCCTAGTTCTGGCGTCAGCCGTCGCGTGCACTGGCACGCTCGTAACAGTGCAAGTAAGCGCCCAACAAGGAACGCTTACGCCCGCGCAGCGCGAGCAGCGTGTGCAAACCGAGAAGGAGCTCGAATCCGCCGCCATCATCGATCGCAAAGTCATGATGCCGATGCGCGACGGCATTCGCCTGGCGACCGACATCTATCGTCCCAAAAACGCCACGGGCAAAGTGCCCACCATCTGGGTCCGCACTCCCTACAACTTCAACTTCTGGGACGTGCGCAACGGCGTGCCCGCGGATATGACTAACATCCTCACAGCCGTGAAGCGCGGTTACGCCTATGTCCTCCAAAACGAACGCGGCCACTTTTTCTCTGAAGGCAATTACGACATTCTCGGCGCGCCGCGCACCGATGGCTCCGACGCCCTCACTTGGATCTCCTCGCAACCGTGGTCGAACGGAAAAGTCGGCACCACCGGTTGCTCCTCCACGGCGGAATACCAGATGGGCCTCGCCGCGATGGGCAACCCCGCGTATGCCGCAATGAATGTTCAGGGCTTCGGCGCGGGCGTGGGACGTGTCGCTCCTTACTTTGAGCAGGGCAACTGGTATCGTGGGGGCGCCGTCCAAATGCTTTTCATCGCCTGGCTCTATGGCGAGCAAAACCAGGTGCGCCCCATGTTCCCACCCAACGCCACGCAGGCCGATCTGATCCGCGAGTCAAAATCCTTCGATCTCGCGCAACAACTTCCCCCCGTCGAATGGTCCAAGGCGCTGTGGCATCTGCCTGAACAAGACATCTTGAAGGCCGTCGACGGCCCACCAGGAATCTTCGCCGACGCCATGCCCGTCCCCACTGGCGGCCGCATGATTCAGCGCACGCCGAACGATCCCGCCTGGTACAAGGGCGGCCTCTACCACGACGATATGCCGCTCAATCTCCCCGGCCTCTGGTTCATGTCGTGGTACGACGTTTCGATTGGGCCGAACCTCGCCCTTTACAATCACGTCCGAAAAACCGCCAAGCCCGAAGTTGCTGATCAGCAATGGGCCATCATCGCTCCCGTCACACACTGCGCTTACACGCGCGCTACGGAAGACACGATCGTCGGCGAACGGAGCATGGGCGATGCCCGGCTCGACTATCAGGAGATTATCTACAGCTTCTTTGACCGTTTTCTGAAGGGAGACAAGAGCCCGCGCCTCGAGTCGTTGCCAAAAGTCAGCTACTTCACCATGGGCCTCAACAAGTGGCAGTCCTCAGACACTTGGCCGCCTAATGGCGCGAAGCCGATGACCCTGTATATGTCCAGTACAGGGCGTGCGAACTCTTTGACCGGTGACGGCGTTCTTGTCGCCTCTCCTCCCGAGGCCGATAAGCCCGACGCGTTCACCTATGACCCGATGAACCCCGTGACTTCGTACGGCGGCAACGTGTGTTGCACAGGTGACGCCGTTCAGGCTGGCGCCTGGGACCAGCGCAAGATGGAGGCGCGCGCGGACATCCTCGTCTACACTTCCGAACCCTTCAAGGAAGGTACCGAAGTGACGGGATCAATCGTGCCCACGCTCTACGTTTCTTCCGACGCAAAAGACACGGACTTTACCGTGAAGGTCCTCGATGTTTATCCCGACGGCCGCGCCTACAACCTCGACGAGTCCATTCAGCGCATGCGCTATCGCGACGGCTACGACAAGCCCCGGGTTTGGATGGAGTCAGGAAAAGTCTACAAGGTCACGCTGCAGCCGCTCAACACCAGCAATTATTTCGAAGCGGGTCATCAGCTTCGCATCGAGATTTCCAGCAGCAATTTCCCGCGCTTCGACCGCAACCTCAATACCGGCGGCAACAATTATGACCAGTCAAAGGGAGTTGTCGCGCACAACGCGGTGTATCACTCCCGGCAATATCCTTCGCAGGTGACTGTGACCGTGGTCCCACATGCCGCAACTCCCCACTGACCGCCCAAAAGGGAGGGACCCTTTCAGTTCCCAAATCTCCGATCTCTGTTCTCCGCCCCAGCCAAGCCGTACGCTGCCAGCACATCCTGCAGCGTCACCACACCTCTCAGCTGGTGCACATTGGCCCGGCTAACCACCGGCAACAGGTCCAGCCGGCTCGCTCCCATGCGATCCAACGCCACATGCAGCGGGTGGTCTACATGAACGTGAGGGAAATCGTTCGCGTCAACAAGTTCGATCAGCCGTTTGCCCGCCGAACCCTCGCTGGCCGCTTGTCTTAAACGTTGCAGGTTCACCACTCCGATTACCCCGCGGCTGTCGCAAACCAGGCAGCCCTGATATTCGTTGGACCTCACTCGTTCCAGCGCTTCCTGAACTGTCATCTCCGCGTTCAAGATTTCCGTGGCCTGGCGCATGGTCTGGCTCACCTGGCGCTGTGCATCCGGTTGTCGAGTCTCCGCTGTGGGCAGATGAATCCCATTCTGACGTGCCAGCTCCTCATAGATGGGCTTGCGCTGGAGCTTCGCCGAAATGAAGAAACTCACCAGGTTGGAAATCATCAGCGGCACGATCACCGCGTAATCGCGGGTGATCTCGAAGATCATCAACACCGAGGTCATCGGCGCGCGTACGATTCCCGCGAACGCCGTGCCCATTCCCACCAGCGCGTACGCACCGGGCGTTCCCACGGTGTTGGGGAAAAAGTGATTGGCCACGTTCCCCACAACTCCGCCGAGCATCGCGCCAAGGAACAGACTCGGCCCAAAAATTCCGCCCGCGTTCCCCGATGCGTAACTCGTCACCACCGCCACCAGCTTCAGCGCCATCCCGCCGTTCAGCGCATCTCCGACATGTTTGTAGCCCACGCCCAGCAATTGCGGCACGAACCAGCCCATGATCCCCACCATCACACCACCCGCGGCGGGTTGGAACCAAAGAGTCTTTTTGGGAAATTTCAAGAATCGCGCGCGCATCCACAGCAACAATTTCGTGAACGCCACGGAGACAAATCCGCCCGCCACCCCCAGCAGTGCGTAAATCCCGAATTCCGCTGGATTCACCAATTGGTATTGCGGCACATGAAACAGCGGATTGTTTCCCAGCAACAGGCGCAGCATCGCCCACGAAGTCGCCGAAGCCAGTACCACGGAGCCCAGCACGGGCGCGTGCAAATCGCCTACCACTTCCTCCAGCGAAAACAGCACCGCCGCGAGTGGCGTGTTGAACGCAGCGGCGACTGCCGCCGTGGCCCCCACGGGCAGTAACGCTTTCACTTTCTCCGGGCGAAGGCCGAGCCAACGTCCCAACACCGAAGCGATCCCCGCGCCAACCTGGACTGCCGGCCCTTCGCGTCCCAGCGGGATGCCGCTCGCCAGCGTGGCCGAAGTGCAAAAAAACTTTCCTATCACTGTTCCGAGCGAAATGTGCCCTTCGCGCGCGTACAACGCCGCCTTGGTTTGCGGCACGCCGCTGCCCCGCGCATCCGGAAAGTAGCGGTACAGCAGGTAGCCCATTCCCAGCGAACCGGCCACCGGTACCAGCAATCGGCGCAGTCCCATGCCCGCCGCGGGATACAGCCGGGCGCCAAATCGCTCCGTCAACAAAATGAACGCCACCACCGCCAACCCAACGAGCGCGCCAATCACCAGCGTCAAAACCAGGAACACTTGCTCTTCGCGCTCGCGCAGGATGGCCGTCCACTGTTGCGACGAGACTCTCCACCAGCCTCTGACTGCTTGTGCGCCTGTGCTCATGATTTTTATTTCATCCGGTACGTTCGATGGGGATTTGGAGCAATGGAGAATTCTACGGCGCTGCTGGCGTCTCTGTCTGCTCCCGGGCTTCCCTTTTGGGCTGGAAAAACCGCAAATTCAAGACTTGTTCGCGCCGCCGTTCTTCTTCCAGATGACGAACGCGTGCCTTTAGCAGATCATCGAGCGAAACCAAGCCAAGGAATTTTCGCGTGTCTCGTTCGACCACTGGCATTCGCGTTATCTGTTTCTCAGCCATCCGGTGGACCACCGATCGCAGCGGCTCATCCGGAAAGGCTTCGACGGTCTCCCGGCGGACCAGCTCACAAAGCTGCCGGCGCAGCGCCGCATAGCCTTCCTGTTCCACGCGCTTGTGAAGATCACCGCGCGTAAGCACCCCGACGAGAACCCCGCTAGCGTCCACCACTGGCAGGAGCCTCTGGCTTTGGCGGTGGTCCGTCAAGGCTTTCTGGAATTCTCGCAGGCTGCTCGCCGCCGGCAGCACCGCGACTTTCGTGCGCATCACTTCCCGTGCGAACAGGATTTCCAGCGGGTCCACGGCGTATTCGCGGCTCAGGTGATAACCGCGCCGCGCTACTTTTTCCGTCAGGATCGAGCGCTTCAGGGTCAATACTGTGAACGCATGAGCGATCACGCTTCCCACCAGCAGAGGAAGAAAAACGTTGGTGTCGTGCGTGAGTTCAAAAGCAAAAACGATGCTTGTAAACGGAGAGCGCATCGTGCCCCCAAGAATTGCTCCCATGCTGACGAGCGGCCAGAAGCCTGCGCTTTCATTGGGCAGGAACATGGCTTCGATTCCGCCGAGCGCGCCGCCCATCATCAGTAGCGGAGCCAGCACGCCGCCCGAAGTGCCTGAGCCTAGCGACACCGCCCAGATGAACCATTTCACAAGCAACACGCCGAGAATCACTTTTGTGGTTACGCTGCCTTGCAGCAATGCCCCAATGGTGTCGTATCCCACGCCGAGGGCTTGCGGAAAAACTAAGCCGCCCAATCCAATCGCGAGTCCGCCAATCATCGGCCACCACATCCAGTGAATCGGCAGTTTTTGAAAGGCATCCTCGGCCGCATACACTGAAACCGTCAGCAGCGCCGAAAGCCCTCCGGCAAGCAGGCCCACAAGCGCACAACCCAGCAATGCTGCGGGCCCAATGTGGAGGGGATGTTCCGGCACGGGGAACAGCGGGCCAAATCCCAGAATGTAGCGGCGAACCACGGCGGCCACCGTGCTGGCCAGCGCGACGGGAATCAAGCTGCGCGGCTTCCATTCGAACAACAGCAGTTCGACCGCAAGCAGCACCGCCGCAACCGGCGAGGCAAACGTTGCCGACATCCCTCCAGCTGCTCCAGCCACCAGCAGCGTCTTGCGTTCCGCACTGGTCAAATGAAAAAGCTGCGCGATCATCGAGCCAAACGCGCCTCCGGTCATGATGATCGGGCCTTCCGCACCGAACGGACCGCCCGAACCAATCGAAATTGCGGAAGAAAGCGGCTTGAGCAGCGCGACCTTGGGTTCCACGCGGCTGCCGTTGATCAAAATCGCTTCGATGGCTTCTGGAATGCCGTGCCCGCGGATTCGTTCGGAGCCGTAGCGCGCCATAATCCCAATAATGAATGCGCCACCGACGGGGATGAGAACGCTGTACCATCCCAGATGATTTCCCGCGGGGGAAACGAGCGCCGTACCCCAGTGGCCATAATAAAATAAGTTGGTAAAAAGCCCGATTAATCGCAAAAGCGCAAGCGCCACAAACGCGCAAATCACGCCGATCACGATGGCCAGCGCGGAGATCGGCAACACGCGAAGCGTGGTGGAAAAATCTCCCAATTCCTCATGCCGTTGGCTCGTAGTTGTACTGTTTTCTTGACCCTGCGGAAAAACTCTGCGTTGAACCTTATCCACGCCTCTTTTCCAATCCTTTCCTGGGGCGAGCAATAGAAACCTTTCCGCCGTGAAACGCATGACTGTTTTTCAAGAGCGCGGCAATCGCGTTGGCCAGCGCCGCCCCCGAAGCACGCAATTCACCGACGCGGTGCTGCGCGACCTGCTCGAGCAACTTTTCGCCCCGTGGTAGCAGCGACACCAAAACACTCCGGCGGTCTTCCCGGCTGCGGCTGCGGCGCACGTAGCCATGCGTTTCCATGCGGTCGATCAGCTCCACGACGCTGTGATGCTTCAGCACGAGCCGCTCTGCGAGGTCGCTGACAGTGGCTTCCTGGCCGTCGGGAATCCCACGAATCATCAGCAGGAGCAAATACTGCTGCGGTTCGAGGCCGGACTCGCTCGCAACCGTGTCGCCTTCGCGCAAGAACTTGCGAATGCGGTAGCGGAGCTCCGCGAGGGCTTGGTACTCGGCCGTAGTAAGCTCTTTGGGCATGCCGTTAGTATATCGTAGTACGATATAAATATTGTTGAAAACTTGCCTGGTGCTTTCAAGAAAGCAATCATACGCAGGACTGCGGCTTGTGCCGCAGTTTATAGAGGCTTGCGGAAGGATTTCTGCGTCTTGTAGTGTTCGTAGCCGTTTCGTTCGTAGAACTGGTGGGCACGATTGCGAATCACATTCGAACGCACGGACATGCCCTGGCATCCGTGGTTGCGCGCCCAATCTTCTGCTGCGGCCAGCAGGCGCGCGCCCGCGCCAAGGCTGCGTTGCCCTTCGGCCACCACCAGCCCGTTGACCTCCGCGCGGATTTCAACTTCCAGCAGCGGCTGCCTGCTCACATGGATCCAACCGACAACTCCGGCGTCCTTTGTTTCTGCAACGAGCACAGCGTGTTGCGCCGCGGGCCGAATTCCCCGCAGCCTTTTGCGAACCTCTGCGGCCGTGGCCGGATAGCCAAGCTGGCCGGATAGTTCCGCGAGCCGCCCCGCATCGCCCATTTTCGCGAGCCGAATCTTCAGCTCTTTGCTTTTTTCCGCCGTCGTCATTGCCTTGTGCTCGCTTTTCGCAGCAGCCTCGCTTGTACGGCCGCGCCTTGGAGCTCGCGCAGTGCGTCCGTGGCGATCCACCGTGCCGACCGCGTCCCCTGTCGTCGAATCCTCTCGGCTGCGCGGATCGCTTCGCGGTTTAACCGAAGATTCCTCTTACCAATGTTCCGCAACGCCCCGTTGACCGCTTTTCTAACGAAATTGCGCTCATCGTACGCTTCTCGCTCGACCAGCGGCAGCATCTTCCGAAACTGCGCGTCGCTTGCCTCCTTGTCGCGATAGGCCAGGTACGCCATCAGCGCAAATCCGGCGCGCTTGATGAATTCTTCCTTCCGCCGGCACCACAGGAGCGCTTTCTTCCGGGCCGGGGCGGCAAAGACAAAGAGATGGCAACAAGTCCCATCGCAAACATCCCAATTATCGAAGTCACGCACCCACCTGTCCATTTGCCCAGCCGAAACGTCTTCCGGTAAATCAATCATGCCCGCCAAAATCCGCGCATCGTGCACCCCGCTCGCCCACAACTCCAGCGCCAGTGGATGATCCTTGCCAATTCTGCGCGCCAGCAAATCCATCTTGGGCTTTGCCACGCCATAGACGACTTTCGCGCGGATGCCGTAGTGGGCCATGCCATCCACATTTCGCTCTTCCCCCAAACCGCGCAGTTCCTTCAGCGCACGTGCGCAAGTCCAGCGATCACCTGCTGCTTTCCTCGCTACGCCGCGGTCAGAACGTGTTATCCGAGTCGAGGAGGATCGTGACCGGGCCTTCATTTACCAGCTCCACGGACATGGTGGTCTGAAAAATTCCAGTGGCTACGGTAACGCCCAGCTTGCGGAGCGCCTCGCAAAATTCGTCATAGAGCGTTTTCGCGAGTTCCGGAGGTGCAGCAGTGATAAAGCTGGGCCGCCGCTGGCCGCGTGCGTCCGCGTACAGTGTAAATTGCGAAACGGCCAGGGCACTACCTTTGACCTCCAGCAGCGACCGGTTCATCTTGCCCTGATCGTCCTCAAAGATGCGCAAGTTCGCGCATCTTTCCGCCATCCGCGCCACCACCGGCGAGGTGTCCGCGCGCCCGACGCCGAGCAGAATCATCAGCCCCGGCCCAATCTCCCCAGTGACGCGCCCCTCCACCGTCACTTTCGCGCGGCTGACTCTCTGCAGAACCGCTCGCACTCAAATATTCCTTCTCTTCACTGCGCTCCTCAGCGCCCGGCGCCTGCCCCGACCATGTCGGGGCGTCTCTGCGTTGTCTTTTTCATGCTTTTCTTTGGTCTTCCTCGACGCGGGAAAGGCAACATCACGAACCCGCTCGGCGCCGACTGGCACTTCGGGCAGAAATAGCTGCTTCGCCCCGCCACAATTCCCCGGCGAATCACAGTCTTGCAACGATGACATGCCTTT
The DNA here is from genome assembly GCA_003223295.1 of Acidobacteriota bacterium. Taxonomy (GTDB): domain Bacteria; phylum Acidobacteriota; class Terriglobia; order Acidiferrales; family UBA7541; genus Acidiferrum. Next base: position 14,693 of record QHYM01000324.1, read on the forward strand.
CCTTCCCGTCCGTACGCCCGATGGCGCCGCTGATATTCTCCCGGCTCGCCTTGCGCGTCAAGAAAATCGGAGATCGAGGAGCCACGCATGACGATCGCCTTGTGCAAGATTTCCTGCAGCGCGTGCCGCAAAACCTCGGCTTGCTCCCGGCTCAACTTCGCCCCCAGCCGCGCCGGATGAATTTTCGCTTTCCACAAACTTTCGTCCGCATAGATATTGCCCACACCGCGCAGTACACTTTGATCCAGCAGCAATGCTTTGATTCGTGCACGCCGTTCACGGATTCCTTTCGCGAATTCCTCTTTGCTGATTTCCAGCGGATCGGCCCCGAAGTGCGTCAATTCCTCCGCCAGCGAAGCTTCGGTCAAGTACGCGATGCGCCCGAATCGCCGCGCATCGGTGTAGCGCAGCTCGCGCCCATCATCCAGAAGCATGCAAACGTGCGTATGTTTTTCCTGAGGCCTTTCCGCGGGGCTCGGCGCCATCTGCCCGGTCATCCCCAGATGCACGAGCAAGGATGCCTGCTTTGCGCCATCCTCGCCACGATTGCCGTCCGCCCCGGCTGCCGCTGACAAACGCAGCAGCATGAATTTTCCGTAGCGCTCGACTGCTTCAATCCGCCGCCCGGGCAAGTGCTGCTCCAGCGCAACGGGATCGTCGATGAAATCCGTTTTCCCCAGCGTGACCGACAAAATCCGCCGCCCCAGGACGGCCTGTCGTAATCCCCGCGCGACGGTTTCGACTTCAGGAAGTTCTGGCATGAGAAAAAGGAGCTTTCAAAATATCACACCGGAGAGTGTATTGCTTTCCGCGCATCCGAGTTCCAGCTGCTCGGTGAGATGAAGTTGCGCAGACTTCTTGCAAGTCATGTTACAGTTTCGCGCTGGGAGGTGCGCCGTGCGGGTTTCCAGCAAAAAGCTGATGTTGCTGCTCGTTCTAGCCGTCATTGCCATTTCAGTGACCTCTGTACCGGCAGAAGCCAGGAAAACACAAACGGGTTTTCTCGACCGCACCATAACCGTCGCGGGCACCGAGTACAAATATCAGGTCTTCGTTCCGGACACGTGGACAAAAAAGCAAAAGTGGCCGGTCATTCTCTTCCTTCACGGCGCCGGCGAGCGCGGAGACGACGGCCTCGTGCAAACACAAGTGGGGATCGGAAGAGCCATCCGCATGGACCGCAGCCGCTTTCCAGCGGTGGTGGTGATGCCGCAATGCCGCAAGAACGTTTGGTGGTCCGACTCGATGGCGGACCTCGCTATGAAATCGCTTGAGGCCGCAACCAAGGAGTTTCATGGGGATGCGCAGCGCACTTATTTAACAGGGCTTTCCATGGGCGGCTACGGAACCTGGTATCTTGCCGGAAAGTATCCGGGAAAATTCGCGGCCATCGCGCCCATCTGCGGCGGGATCCTGGTACCCGACATGGCCCGCGCACAATCGCCTGACGACAGTGCGCCTTACACCGAAGCTGCGAAGAAAATCGGGGGCAAGACACCCGTTTGGATTTTCCACGGCGGCGATGATCCCGTCGTTCCTGTTACCGAGTCGCGCCGCATGAACGACGCGATGAAGGCGCTGGGCGGTGAAGAGCACTACACCGAATACCCAGGTGTGGGCCACAACTCCTGGGACAACGCTTATGCCGAAGCGGAGCTTCTCTCCTGGATGCTCTCCAAAGCGACGGGCGCAAGTTCCTGCAAGTAGAAGCTGCTACCGCGGAGACACAACCCGCGCGTCCCCGCGAGAAAAACGCTTCGTTTATTTCTTGTGATAATTCGGGTACGGCGGATGATCCGGAATCGTCACGGGGTTTTTTTTCAGCGCATCCATGGTGACTTCCACGGCCTTTTCAAGCTGACGATCGTGTCCCGCAGCGACAGACGCGGGGTCGTTTTCCACTTCAATATCCGGCGGGATGCCCTGGTTCTCCACTTCCCATTCGCCATGCAGCCCGTAAATGCCCACGCGCGGCGCGGTGACGAAGCCGCCATCCAGCAGCGGCGGATAGCTGTAAATACCCACCAGCCCGCCCCATGTGCGCGTTCCAACCAGCGGCCCGATTTTGTCCTGCCGGAACATCCACGGCAAAGCGTCGCCGCCCGAGCCGGACATTTCGTTGATGACCATCGTCTTCGGCCCGTAAATCTGGGCCAGCGGCGAGCAGAACTTCTCGCCTTCGCGGGAGATGGCACAGTTCCGCAACGGGCGCTTCAGCATGTCGATGATGTAATCCGCCACTTCCCCGCCATGGTTGTAGCGCTCGTCAATCACCGCGGCCTGCTTGCCGACTTGCGCGAAATAGAATCGGTTGAAATTGAGCCAGCCGCCCACGGCGGTGTCCGGAACGTGCACGTACGCCAGTTTCCCGCCGCTGAGCTCGTCGACCTTGCGGCGGTTGTCTTCTTCCCAAGCGCGGTTGCGCAGAGCAAATTCATTTGGCAGCGGCACCACGGTGACCTCCCGCGCATCCTTGCCATCCGCGTTCGGACCCACCCTGATTTTGATTTGCTTGCCGGCAGTGTTTTCGAAGAAGCTGTAAACCTCCGCAGGCGGCCGGACGTCGCGTCCTTCCACCTCCAGCAGGTAATCGCCGGTCTTCACGTCCACGCCCGGCTGCGTCAGGGGCGCGCGAAGCTCGGGGTTCCAATTTTCTCCGTTGTAGATGCGCGCGAAGCGGTAACGGCCGTTTTCGATTTTGTAATCCGCCCCCAGCAATCCACCCCGCACTTGATTGGGCCGGGGAATATCGCCGCCCGCGATAAACATGTGGCCAACGGTGATTTCGCCCAGCATTTCGTCGAAGAGATAGTTGAGGTCCGCACGGCCGCCCAAACCTTTCAGGTAAACGGCGTATTTCTTCTCCGCGGCAGGAATATTGAGCCCATGGTGATTCGGATCGTAGAGGAAGTCGCGCTCGATGCGCCACACTTCGTGGTACATCTGGTTCCACTCGGCGCGCGGGTCAAAGTAAGTTTCCATTTCGTCCAGCTTCAGAGCGCCTTCGCCCGGCTTTGGCGCGGCCCCCGTTCCCGCGATGAACCATCCCGGGCCCTGCCGGTACAGCACTTTTTCGCCATTCGCGGACACTCCGAATCCATTGATGCCGCCGAGGAATGGCTCAGTCTTGCGCGTCGCAAAATCAAACTTCGAAACCGCCACAGGAGTGGGTCCTTCGAAGCGCGGCACGTCTACAATCTCCGAAAGGAACAGCGTTCCCGCCTTCCCGGCGTCCAAGCCTTCGTAACGCGCGGCCTTGATCGGGAGCGAAACGATGCGCTGCCCAATTCCGTCCAGGTCAATGACCACCTTTACGCCTTCCTCTTTTTTCTTCTCGTCCTTTTTGTCCCCTTCTTTTCCCTTCTCTCCTTCTTTGCCTTTGACTCCGCCCGCGGCGTCCTTCTTTTCGTCCGCCACTTTTTCTTCGTCGCTCTGCGGCTCAACAGGAGAAGCGTCCCCCTTCTTCAAGACCGCTGCGTAGATGTTTCTCAGAACCGGATGCTGGAAGCTCGACAAATCGAGCCAGCCCGAAGAAAGCCCTACATCGGTGCTGACGGCAAAGATCAGGGATTTTCCGCCCTTGTCGAAAACCGGGAATCGTGCGTCGCTGACGCCATCGGTGATTTGCGATTCCTTGCCGCTCTCCAGCGAATATACAAACACGTTGCGGAGATGATTCTCAAGCAGCTTGGAATAAGTCAGCCACTTGCTGTCCGGCGACCACGTCTCATTCATCCCCGAAGTGGGATCGTCGTAGCGGTCTGTCGTGACTTTCACCGGAGTGCCTTTTTCCACGTCCACGTACCACAGGTTCAGGCGCTTGTCCGTGTAGGCAATTTTCTTGCTGTCTGGGGACCACAATGGACCGTAGAAAAAGGATGGGGGATTCCCGAGATTAATCTTCTTGACCGCACCGGTGCCGGATTGATCCACGATATGCAGGGCGTATTCGCCTGACTCGTCGGAGAAGAATGCGATCGATTTGCCATCCGGTGACCATCCAGGATCGCGCTCGGCAATCGCGGCTGTGTGCGTCAAATTGCGGACGTCGCCTTTTTCCCCAGGCACGGTGAAAATCTCGCCGCGGGCTTCGAACACTGCACGCGCGCCGGACGGAGAAATCGCGGCATTCTGAATTCGGTCGCCGGTCTTTTCGTAGTGTGGCCGCGTCGAGGGCAGATCGCCCGCGATTCGAATGTCCACCTTTGTGGACTTCCCACTCGCCGGATTGAACAGGTAGATTCCGCCGAACTGCTCGTAGGCCAAGGCGTCCGGTCCTGCCGAAAGTGATTTGAGATCGAGCCCCTTGTTCTCGACCACTTGCTTCACCGCTTTCGTCTTCGTGTCATAGGCAAAGAGCGTCACCGGTCCGTTGCGGTCGGAGAGAAAATAAACGGTGTCACCGAACCACACCGGGTTTCGGTCATTCGAATTCTCGCGCTGCACTTTTTCAAGCGCCAGATCGCTCAACCGCACGATGTAGATCGGCGTGGTCTGTCCCCCCCGATAGCGTTTCCAGGATGTCTGCCAGATTTCGTTGGGAACATAAGCGATGCGCGTCCCATCCGGCGAAAACCACGCGGCTTCCCCACGCCACATCGGCAAAACTTCCGCGGGGCCGCCTTCCACCGGAACGGTGTAAAGCCGGTCAAAGTCCGCATACGAATCGCGGTTCGAATGAAAGAGCACTTTTTTCCCATCCGGGGTCCAGCCCGTGGCGATATCCACACCCGGATGCCACGTCAGCCGCTTGGGCTCACCGCCTTCCGCCGGAATCACGAATACATCTCCGTTTCCGTCGTACTGTCCGGTAAAAGCAACCCACTTTCCGTCCGGAGAAAACACCGGCGCGCCCTCGTGGCCGCCCGTGGTGAGTTGCCGCGCATCACCGCCTTCCCGCGGCACACTCCACAAGTAGCCTCCGTAGGCAAAAACCACTTGTGTCTTGCTGAGCGTGGGAGAGTGCGCCAATAGCGGCGTTTCCTCCGCACCTTGGGACACTCCGGCGCAAGTCAACGCCAGCAACACACCGATCAAGACCGCCATTCGAACACGCATGTTTCCTCCAAAGAAAATGGCACGAATCCCCGGATTACTTCTGTAGGGGCGCGCTTTAGCGCGTCCCAGTCCACGTCACAACTCATCGTTGCCGGACGTTTGAATCGGATTGCCGTTTGAGCCCACCACACCCGTCACTCTATGAGACGTAAAGCCTCCCAAAAATGTTTGCAGAAAACTCAATCTCACGGGATCAGCGCAAAAACGCGCACCGGCCCGCCCGAGCCGCCCTCTAGCTTGATCGGAGCCGCCACCAGGAACGCTCCGGTTTCCGGCAGCGCGCTCAAGTCCGCTAGATTTTCCAAATGATACAAACCTGAGCCCAGCGCCAGGTGATGCACGGCAAAGTCCGCGGAAGCTCCGTAATCGATGCTCATCGTATCGCATCCCAGGCCGCTGACTTTGCGTTCAATCATCAGCTTGGCCGCTTCCACGGAGAAACCCGGGAAGTGCATCTTCCCTTGCGCATCCTGATTCCGGTACTTTTTCGCATCCGGCCAGCGCGAAGCCCAGCCCGTTCTCAGCAGCACGATCGCTCCCGTAGGGATTCTCCCGTGCTGCTTCTCCCATGCTTCCACGCGCGCGGCGGGAAGCAGGTAATCCGCATCTCTCGCGCCCTGCGCACGCACGTCCAGTACCACGGCAGGGCCAATAAGCTGTTTCACCGGAATCTGATCGACGGTTGTCTTTCCCGGAGGAAAGTGCGCGGGCGCATCCAGATGCGTCCCATAATGCTCCAGCATCCAGAAGCTCCGCGTAAAATATCCATTCTTTTCAACCGAGGCGTTGACCTTCGCTTCAAAGACCTTTTCATCTCCCGGCCAGCGCACCAGTTGGTCGTTGATCGTGTAGCTCAGATCGACAACGCGTGTTTTGCCCGTGGAGATTTCGTCAAGCATGGAATCCCGCCGCGCCATCTGCGGATGTAGCGCCAGAACGGCAACGGCGCTGATGGCAAGGAAGCCCGCGCGGTTCAGGGCCGCCATTTCTTACCTCCGTTCGAACCAGCAAGAAAGTCCCGCCTCTTCGGGTTCGTTTCGAATCCGGAAAAAGACGCGTTCCACGGGTCAGGGCAATGGAATTCCCGGCGTCGCCACGATCCCGGCCATGCGCAGGATTTCCTGGTACTCCGTGTCGCTGATGGGCGAAATGAGCAGTCGCACGTTCTTCAGCAGCTTCATTTTCCTCAGCGCCGCGTTCGAACGCATCTCCGCCAGCGTCACCTGCCGTGGCAGCTTTTCGAATGCCCGCAAATCCGCCACCAGGTTCTTTCCCTTGTGATCGTGCGGATCCGGATAGGGGTCGCGCGTAACCTCCGCAATAGAATAAAGCGCCCGCTCCGGAGCTGAGTGGTAGCACAGCACGCGATCGCCCTTTCGCACCTGCTTGAGCGCGCGGATCGCATCCGGTTTCGAACCGGCCCCATGCCACATCTCTTTGCCCTTTACGAAGAGCGTGTCCCAGTGATAGTAGTGAGGGTCTGCGCTGAAGATCCAATAATGTCGTTGAACAGTCGGTATCGCCATTGAGGCCTTGGAATCCGCAGAACTATACACGGTGGTGTCCAAAAAGCGAAACAAAATGTGAAAGTTAGGCCGGAAGGAGGGTTACTCTAGAAGGACCTTGCCCAAACCATTCTACTTCGCCATGACTCTTCTTATCTCTATTGTTTTCAATCAATTAGCGGCCTAGCCGGCGTCTACAAAAATGTCTTCGCCCCGCACCTCAACCTTGTAGCAATCCACTCCCACAGCCGGGTTCTGCTTGATCTTCCCGGTGGTTACGTCGTACTCCCAACCGTGCCACGGGCAGGTCACCACCGTTCCGTGGAGTACACCTTGTCCCAGCGGCCCGCCACGGTGCAGGCAGGTATTGTTGATGGCGTAGTATTTTCCCCCGATATTCGCCAAGGCCACGGCCTTGCCTTCCACCTGGAACTCCCGGATCGTCCCCGGCGTAATTTCGTTTGTCTTTGCGGCTCGCGCAAACGCCATTTTTAGTGCTCTCCAAGCGATTTCCGAGTCGAGGAAAACGAAGAACTTAACGCCCTGCCTTCTTTGATCTTTTGCATCCTTACCTCGTTACTTCTTACTTCGGATCCATCGTTTGCGCCACCATCACGCCCTTCTTGAAATCCTCCACCATCTCCGGCTTCAGGCGTATTTCCGTGGGACGCTTTGCCAAAGTCATTTGATCGATCTTGTCCTGAAGCTTCATCAAGCCGAAGAAAAGCCCTTCCGGCCGCGGTGGGCACCCCACAATGTACACGTCCACCGGAACGATGCGGTCCACGCCTTGCAATACCGAGTAAGTGTTAAACGGCCCGCCCACGCTTGAGCATGCCCCCATCGAGATGCACCATTTCGGGTCCGGCATCTGCGCCCACACCCGCTGGATCACTGGCGACATTTTGAGAGTGACGGTACCCGAGACGATCATCAGGTCTGCTTGACGCGGCGACGGCCGGAACACTTCGGCGCCAAACCGCGCCATATCAAACCGCGAAGTGGTCGAGGCAATCATCTCGATCGCGCAGCACGCCAGCCCAAACGTCAGCGGCCACAGCGCGCTCTTCCGCGCCCAGTTGAACACGTAGTCCACCGACGTAATCATGAAGTTCTTTTCGAACCGTTGGTCCAGAACACCCATTGACGTTACTCCGGTTTAGAGACCCTGCCTTCGGGGAGTATATATGCAGCGGCAACCTCCGTCAAAACACATCATGGCCGTTGCCAAAGTGGGAAATCTCCATCGCAGGATTTGCGCGCTGTTTCATTCTTTCATGCCGTGGATGAGGAGCGCGCCTTCCGCCTTGAACGCGCGGAGATGCGACGCGTCGCGGAACCACCGGCGGGTATACACCTCCGGCGTTGGCGAAGGATCCACAATGCGCTCGTGCTGCACTTTTCCGAAACCCGCGGCGCGGAAAAGCTCGCTCCATTCCTCCGCGGAGAGCAAATGCGTTTTCACCGCCAGCAAATCGCCCCACTGATGGCAGTGGAGATTGTCGCGATAATAGTTGATGAGAATCCAGGTGCAGCCGCCGGACTTCAGCACGCGGAAGATCTCGCGAATGCCGGCAGCAGGATCGGGCCAGTAGTAAGACGACTCCACGGAAATCGCGTGCGAGAAAAAATTCGCTTCCCAGGGAATTTCCTGCACTTCGCCGGTGACAAGCATCAGGTTTTCGAAATCCACGCTGGCGCGGCGCGCGTGGCGAATCATTTCATCGGAAATGTCGGTGCCAACGACGCGGCCCTCGGGAACCAATTTTGCCAGTCGCCGCGAAAGCCACCCTGCTCCGCACCCTACATCGAGAATATTGTCGGTCGGCGCCAGCCGCATTTTCTCCAGCACGGGGAGCGTAATCGGCAGGTGATCCTGCTCCATGCCCTCGCCGCGGCCCGCTTCTGCCCAGCGGTTGAATTCCTCGCGCAGAACGTCGGCGGATTGCGGTTTGGTCTCTCGTGCTTCCGGGGAATCCGCCAATTACACCGCCCGGCCGCAGGCGGCGCAGAAGTGCCCGCCGTAGGGTGACAGTGTGCCGCACTGGGAGCAGAATCGGCCGGAACTTACAGGCACGGCTCGAACGGGAACGTATCTTTCGGCGGAACAAGCCCAAATCAACGCGATGAACCAGCCAATGACCGTCCAGCCAAGGAGCAGGTTCACGAGGAAGATGCCCATCAGGTCCGCCTTGTCGCGCCCGAGGATGGTCGGCAGGAAATACAACAGCATCGAACAAATCAGAAAAAACATCTTCGCACTCCTTCGGCCTCAATTCGGCCTAAGGCAAGCACGCGAAATCCCTTCTATCCTAGGTATACGCAGCCGAACTCCCGTTTGTTTCCGTGTCTTGCAAGTGCCTTCGTCCACTTGCCAGCTTCTGCACAATCGATCAAATCTTGAATCGTGATTTATGGTTCGTGCTTCTTGCGGAAAAGCCACAGCGCCTCGAAAAATATGACGGTCCCAAGCACAAAACCCAGAAGAAGGGACAACCACTCCGGCAAGAGTGGCGCCCGGCGTTAACTTTGATCGATTGACTCCTCGATCCTCCGCGACCAGGGCGTACACCGGATCTGCGATTACACCGCTCATAGATTTAGGCGCCTTGGACCTTGATCAGCAACTCGGCGAATTTCTGTTTGCGTTCGGCTTGATCCTGGCCGGATTCCGCTTCCGCCATTTGCGTGATATTCATCGAGCAGAACTTCGGCCCGCACATCGAACAGAATTTCGCATCTTTGTAGAAATCGTCGGGCAGATTTTCGTCGTGCATGGTCCGAGCAGTTTCAGGATCCAGCGACAACTCGAATTGCTTGTTCCAATCAAACAAGAAACGCGCATAGCTCAGCGCGTCGTCGCGGTCACGCGCGCCTGGCCGGTGCCGCGCCACGTCCGCGGCGTGTGCGGCAATCTTGTAGGCAATCACACCTTGCTTCACGTCATCCGGATTCGGCAAGCCCAAATGCTCTTTCGGCGTGACGTAGCAAAGCATGGAGGCGCCGTGCCAGCCAATCATCGCCGCGCCAATCGCGCTGGTGATGTGGTCGTAACCGGGTGCGATGTCAATCACCAGCGGCCCCAGCGTGTAGAACGGCGCCTCGTGGCACCATTCCATTTCCTTGTCGACCTGCTCCTTGATCTTGTCCATGGGAATGTGGCCCGGGCCCTCAATCATCACTTGAACGTCGTGCTCCCAGGCTTTCTTGGTCAACTCGCCGAGCACTTTTAGCTCGGCGAATTGCGCATCGTCGCTGGCGTCCGCGATGCAGCCGGGCCGCAGCCCGTCGCCCAGCGAGAAACTCACGTCATGTTTCTTGAACACTTTGCAAATTTCGTCGAAGTTCTCGTAGAGAAAATTCTGCTTTTTGTGATGCCCCATCCAGTGGGCCATCAGGGACCCGCCACGACTCACAATGCCGGTGATGCGCTTGCGCACAAACGGCACATGCTCGCGCATCACTCCGGCATGAATGGTCATGTAATCCACGCCTTGCTCGGCCTGTTCTTCGATCACTTCGAGCATCAGGCCGAACGTCAGGTCTTCCGGGCGGCGCACGCGGGAAATCGCTTCATACACGGGAACCGTGCCCACGGGCACGGGAGACGCGTCAATAATCGCTTTGCGAATTTCGGGAATGTTGCCGCCGGTCGAGAGGTCCATTACCGTGTCCGCGCCGTAGTGCACGGCGTGGTGCAGCTTTTTCAGCTCTTCGTCGATGTTCGATGTGGTGGCGGAATTACCGATGTTGGCGTTGATTTTGCACTTGCTGGCGATGCCGATGGCCATCGGCTCGAGGTTGCGGTGATTCACATTGGCGGGAATGATCATTCGTCCGCGCGCGACTTCGCTGCGAACGAGTTCCGGCTCCAGTTTTTCGCGCCTGGCGACGTATTGCATTTCTTCGGTGATGACGCCCTGGCGCGCCAGATGCATTTGCGACATGTTGCGTCCATCGGACGCACGCCTGCCATTGCCGCTCCCGTTCACGCCTGCTTGCCCTGAGCCTCGAAGGGCCATTGCTGCTTCCCGTTTTTCAATCCAGCTATCACGCAATGCCATAAGCCCCCTCAGACCGTGAAAACGTGACTCGTGACTTGTGACACATGCCACAGAGTTCGCGTCCCGCGTAAAAAGGAATTATGGCACTGCGGATAGGAAGCGGCAACCGAGGGACGCCCGCTGACAAGCCTTCGGAAGTTGTAAGTCGTAAGTTTTAAGTTGTAAGTAGAAGCGCAGGAAGACAGAAAAGCGGCAGTAGGGCTGCGGCAGCCCACATAATATGGCCGCGTGTTTTGCGAAACCTTGTAGACATGGGGACGTTCTCTTTCATCGCGTTTCCTCAGTCGCGT
>QHYM01000325.1 GCA_003223295.1 Acidobacteriota bacterium
CCCGTGGCCTTGGAGAAGGGCCTGCGCTTCGCCATTCGCGAAGGCGGCCACACCGTCGGCGCAGGCGCCGTCACCGATATCATCGAGTAGGATTGGAAAGCTAAATGAGACAAGGCGACAAAATTCGCATTCGATTGAAGGCTTACGACCACCGCATCCTGGACCAGTCCACGCGGGAAATCGTGGAGACCGCCAAGCGCACGGGAGCGGACGTGGCCGGGCCGATTCCTCTGCCGACCACCATCAACCGTTGGACGGTGCTGCGGTCGCCGCACGTGGACAAGAAATCGCGCGAGCAGTTTGAAATGCGCACGCACAAACGGCTGATCGACATTCTGGAGCCCACGTCGGATACGGTGGACGCGCTGATGAAGCTGGATCTGCCGCCGGGCGTGGACGTGGAAATCAAGGCTTTCGGGCACGCTGCGAAGTGACGATCCGATGAGGATCATCATCCTGAGGAGCGTAGCGACGAAGGATCTCTCAGGGGTAGTTGTAGGGGCCGGGCTTTAGCCCGGCGAATTTAGCAAGGCGCAGCCAATACCCGCTGAGGAACGCTGCGAAAAAGAAAGAAGAGAGCGATGGCAGTCAACGGAATTATCGGAATCAAGCTGGGCATGACCCAGGTGTTCGCCGAAGACGGCAGCCTTGTGGGCTGCACCGTTTTGCAGGCCGGGCCGTGCGTGGTGGTCCAGCGCCGCACCAAAGACAAGGACGGCTACGAAGCCGCACAACTGGGGCTCGTGGAATTCGTCAAGCCGCAGCGCGTGAACAAGGCCATGACGGGGCACTTCAAAAAGGCCAGCGTCGCGCCGATGAAAGTTCTGCACGAAGTGCACTTGCCGGAATCGAAGGACGAAACCAAAGTTGGCGACCGCGTCTTGGTGGAAAGCTTCAAGGCCGGCGAACTGGTGGACGTAAGCGGCGTCAGCAAGGGAAAAGGTTTTCAGGGCGGCGTGAAGCGCTGGCACTACGCGGGAGGCGATGCGACGCACGGTTCGATGTTTCACCGCGCTCCGGGCGGCATCGGCGGCAGTTCGTTTCCGTCGCGCGTTTGGAAGAACCAGCATTTTCCCGGTCACATGGGAAACCAGAAGGTAACGGCAAAGAATTTGAAAGTCGTGAAAGTGGACACCGACGAAAACCTGCTAGTGGTGCGGGGATCGGTGCCGGGGCCGAGCGGGCAGTACATTTTCATCCGCAAGGCCCTAGCTGGAGCGAAGAGCGCGAAGTAAGCGGTTTCTGAGATCGAGAGAAGGGCGAGAGATCATGCCGGTAGTGGACGTCGTCAATCTGGATGGCAAGAAGGTTGGCCAGGTGGAACTGGCGGAAGCGGTCTTTGGCGCGAAGGTGAATCAGCACCTGCTGCACGAGGCTTCGCGTTGGTATCTGCGCGGGCTGCGCGCGGGCACGCACAAGACCAAGGACAAGAGCGAGGTCAGCGGCGCGGGCCGCAAGCTCTGGCGGCAGAAGGGCACGGGCCGCGCGCGTATCGGCTCGATTCGCTCGCCGCTCTGGCGGCATGGCGGCACGGTCCACGGGCCGGAACCGCGCGATTACAGCTACGCGCTGCCGAAGAAAATGTTGGTGGGCGCGCTGCGTTCGGCGCTTTCCGCAAAATTGGCAGAGCAAAAGCTGACCGTCGTGGATGGCTGGACGCTCGAATCGCACAAGACGCAGAACCTGGTTTCAGCGCTCGAAAAACTGAACCGTACGAAGTCGGCGCTTTTGGTTTCTCACGGTGATAACCGCAACCTGGAGCTGGCGAGCCGCAACATCGAAGGCGTGAAGCTGGCTGCGCCCAACGTTTTGCAGCCCTACGACGTGCTGAAGCATGACTTGGTGCTGCTCTCGAAAGATGCGGCGGCGCGTTTGAATCATTCACTCGATCCGGAGAGGAAGCCGATGGTTGTGCCTGATGTGGCCACGATTGCGCCAGCGGCCAAACCGGCGAAGAAAGAAGCGGCGCCAAAAGCAGCGGCCAAGAAGCTGACGGCCAAGAAAGCGGCAAAGCCGAAAACCAAGAAGGGGAAGGAATAAGCCATGGCGGCCCCTCACTATCAAATCATTCGGCGGCCCATCATCACAGAAAAGGGCCTGGGCGTGAAAGAGACGCAGCACACGGTGGTCTTTGAAGTTTCCTCGGCGGCCACGAAAACGGAAATCAAGGAAGCCGTGCAGCAGATTTTCAAGGTCAAGGTGGACAACGTGCGCACGGCGAACTTTGTCGGCAAGATGCGCCGTCGTGGCCAGAACGAAGGCTACCGGCGCGACTGGAAAAAAGCTTACGTGAAGCTCGCCGAAGGCGAAAAAATGATCGAGTACGCGGAGAACCTGTAAGCACGGGGGCCCTGGGAAGAGATTCGGAAGGTAAGAGGCAGCGATGGGACTGAAGAGCTTTAATCCATACACGGCGTCGCGGCGGTTTATCACCGTCGTGGACAAGAGCCATATCACCAAGCAGGAGCCGGAGAAGGCGCTGCTCGAGCCGAAAAAGCGTTCGGGCGGGCGCAACAATCAGGGCGAAGTGGTGATCTGGCACCGCGGCGGCGGCCACAAGAAACAGTACCGCAAGGTAGACTTCCGGCGCGACAAGGCTGGCGTGCCCGCGAAAGTGGCGGCCATTGAATACGACCCGAACCGCAGCGCGAACTTGGCGCTGCTGCACTACGCTGATGGCGACAAGCGCTACATCCTTCATCCCATCGGCCTCGAAGTCGGGGCCACCGTTTCCACCGGCGAAGGCGCGGACATTCTTCCGGGCAATGCGCTGCAGTTTAAGCACATTCCTCCGGGGACGATGGTGCACAACCTCGAGCTGTATCCCGGGCGCGGCGGGCAAGTGGTTCGCTCCGCGGGCGCCTCGGCACAGTTGTTGAGCAAGGAAGGCGAAATCGCGCTGGTGAAGTTGCCTTCCGGCGAAGTACGCAAATTTTCCGTGGATTGCATGGCCACGATTGGCCAGGTGGGCAATCTGGACCATGAGAACGAAACCTTCGGAAAAGCGGGACGCACGCGCTGGCACGGCATCCGGCCCACGGTTCGCGGCGTCGCCATGAACCCGGTGGATCACCCGCACGGTGGCGGTGAAGGCCGCGTCAAGGGCAATCATCCGCAGACGCCCTGGGCTTTCCCGACGCTGGGCAAGAAGACCCGGCACAACAAGCGCACCGACAAGCACATTGTCGAGCGCCGGAAGTAAAGGGCAGCAGTGCACTGAGGCGAAAGACCGGGCGGCGAAGGAAGAGCGGCCCGGTGAGGCAGAGACGATGCGAGCGACACGAACGACACGAACACGATCAACGGGACGGCGAAGCCGGCCGGTAAAGCGCGCGGTGAAGCGCCGCGTTGCCAAGCTGGCAAAGCCAGCGCGTCCGGCGGTGCGAGTGGCAGTGGCTCCCCCGGAGCCGGTACTGTACAAGCTGTGCAAACCGGGCTGGGCGGTGATCGTCGAGCACATCCCGAACGCGCAGGGCACGCGGTTTGTTTGCCCGTTCTGCCCCAGGTCGCACCGCGTTCCCGGACCCGTGCGCGGTTTCAAGAAAGTGCGGCGGCCCCAGTGGGGCCGCTTGCGGCGAGTGGAGGAATAAGGAAGCAATGGCACGCTCATTGAAAAAAGGGCCGTTCGTCGACGGCCATTTGCGCGAGAAGGTCGAGGCGCTGAACACGCGCAACGAGAAAAAAGTGGTGAAGACCTGGTCGCGGCGTTCGACGATCGTGCCGGAAATGATCGGGCACACCATCGCCGTGCACAACGGCAAGAAATTTATTCCGGTGTATGTGACCGAGCAGATGATCGGGCACAAGCTGGGCGAGTTTTCGCCGACGCGCTCCTTCAAGGGGCACGGCGTGAAAGCGGCGCTCGAAAAGGCCGCGGGCGTGGCGCCCGCAGGAGGCGGCGCACCTGGAGCAGCGGCACCCGCAGCTCCGGCGCCGAAGGCATAACGAATGGCACAAGCGCAAATCGTTCCGGGATCAATTGAAGCGCACGCGCTGGCTCGGCATGTGCGCATGTCTCCGCAGAAGGCGCGGCTGGTGATGGACCTGATTCGCGGGCAAAAGGCGCAGAGTGCGCTGCAAACGCTGCAGTACACGCAAAAGCGCGCCGCCAAGCACATTGAAAAAGTGCTGCGCAGCGCCATCGCCAACGCCGAGCGCAAAGCTGATGAAGCTGGAGCGCCGCTGGACGTGGATGAATTGTACGTCTCGAACTGTTTTGTGAATGAAGGTCCGCGCTGGAAGCGGCTGCGGCCGGCTCCGATGGGCCGCGCGTTCCGCTACCAGAAGCGCACTTCGCATCTTTGGGTGGGTGTGGCCGAACACCACGTGGCCGCCGCGGAACGTGTGGCCGCAATTGAAGCGGAAGCCCAGGCACAAAAAGGCGTCCGAGGCACGGCGCGGCGTGTTCGCAAGGCGTTGACCGGCAAGCAAGCGCCGCCGAAGAAGGGAAAGAAGTAGTCGGCCCGGTTAGGGCCGCGCTAAGGAACGCTATGGGACAAAAAACGCATCCGTACGGATTCCGGCTGGGCTACAACAAGCCGTTCAAGTCGCGCTGGTATGCCGACAAGGAATACGCCGACCTGCTCCACGAAGACGTGAAGCTGCGCCGCGAGCTGAAGGACAAGCTGAAGAGCGCGGGCATCAGCTCGATCGACATCGAGCGCGCGGCCAATAAACTGGTCGTGCGCATTTACACCGCGCGGCCCGGCATCATCATCGGGCGCAAAGGCGCGGAGATCGACAAGCTCAAGCAGGACGTGCAGAAGCGCACCAAGCGCGAAGTGCACATCGACATCCAGGAAGTGCACCGCCCCGAATTGGATGCGCAGCTCGTGGCCGAATCGATTGCCCTGCAGCTTGAAAAGCGTGTGGCATTCCGCCGCGCGATGCGGAAAGCGGTGGATTCCGCGCTGCGTTTCGGCTGCAAAGGCATCAAGGTGCGCGTGGCGGGCCGGTTGAACGGCGCGGAAATCGCCCGCAAGGAATGGTATTTGCAAGGGCGGCTGCCGCTGCAAACGTTGCGCGCGGAAATCGATTTCGGCTTCGCGCAAGCCTACACGACTTACGGCGTGATTGGCGTGAAGTGCTGGATCTACCAGGGCGAAAATATTCCGCGGCGCAAGCAGCAGGAAGATAAACCTGTTGCCGCTGTTGCGTAGACTGAAACTTAAAACCTAGAACTTACGACGGGAAGAAGTGAGAACAGAACGATGTTGATGCCGAAAAAAGTGAAGTACCGGAAGCAGATGCGCGGGCGGCGCAAGGGCAAGGCCTGGCGCGGCGGGGATTTGTCGTTTGGCGAATACGGCTTGAAGGCTCTCGAAAACGCCTGGATCACCGACCGTCAGATTGAAGCCTCGCGCGTGGCCATCACCCGCTTTATCAAGCGCGGCGGCAAATTGTGGATTCGCATTTTTCCGGACAAGCCGTTCACCAAGAAGCCCGCGGAAACCCGCATGGGCAAGGGTAAAGGCGCTCCGGAGCGCTGGGTTTCAGTGGTGAAGCCGGGACGTATCTTGTTTGAAATGGCGGGAATTGACGAAGCAACGGCCAGGGAAGCGCTCGGGCTGGCGGCGCACAAGCTGCCCATCCCGACGCGATTCGTCTCCCGCGCGGGAGGATTCTAGTCATGCCGCGGCGCATTGAAAAAATACGCGAAGCGGGCAGGGAAGAGCTCGAAGCGCAGCACAAGGACTTGACGGAGCAGATTTTCCGGCTCCGTTTTCAGCTGACTACCGGGCAGGCGGAAGCGCTGAAGCGGCTGCGCGAAGCGAAGAAGGATTTGGCGCGGGTGAAGACGTTGTTGCGCGCGCAGGAATTGAGGAAGGCATAAATGGCAACTGAAACACAGGCTGCGGCGGCGGACACGCGCGGCGACCGCACGGTGCTCACCGGCAAAGTCACAAGCGCAAAGATGGAAAAGACCATCGTCGTGGAAATCATCCGGCTGGTGCAGCATCCGAAATACCGCCGCGTGGTGCGTATCGCCAAGAGGTTTTATGCCCATGACGAAAAGCGCCAGGCCAAGGCCGGCGACACGGTGCGCATTGTGGCTTCGCGGCCGCTGTCGAAGCTGAAGCGGTGGCGTTTGAAGGAAGTGCTGGCGTCGAGTGCGTCGGCCAAGCAATAGGGACAGGGGAGCGGACCAATGATTCAGATGCGAACCTGGCTGACGGTGGCGGACAATTCCGGCGCGCGCAAGCTGACCTGCATCATGCCGGTGGGTGGCGACGCGGGGTTGCAAGCCGGCCTCGGCGATGTCGTAACTGCCGCGGTGAAAGAAGCTACACCGGAAAGCCAGATCAAAAAGGGGAGCGTGGTGAAAGCAGTGGTGGTGCGCATGCGCAAAGAGCGTCGGCGCAAGGACGGTACGTACATCCGGTTTGACGACAATGCCGCGGTGCTCATCAACGATGCCGGCGAGCCCATTGGCACGCGCGTGTTCGGCCCGGTGGCGCGCGAACTGCGCGAGAAGAAATTCACGAAGATTGTTTCGCTGGCTCCGGAGGTTTGGTAAGCAATGGCACTGACACACGAAAGAGCGGAACGGTACAGTATTCAGGTCCGCAAGGGTGACAACGTCAAGGTTTTGGCGGGCAAAGACGCGGGCAAGAGCGGCCGCGTGCTTTCGATCAACGCCACGAAGAACACCGTGGTCGTCGAGCATGTGGGCATCATCAAGCGCCACACGCGTCCCAACCCTTCGAAGAACATCAAGGGCGGAATCGTGGAAAAGGAAGCGGGAATCAACGTTTCCAACGTGATGGTCATTTGCCCGAGCTGCGGCAAGCACACGCGCATCGGCCACACGATTTTGCCGGACGGTACGAAAATGCGCAGTTGCCGGCATTGCAAGTCGACATTGGACAAGTAACCAGTAAAGGACGGGACGGAAGAGGGCGATGAAAAGCCGATTGCAGGAAAAATACCGGGGAGAAACCGTGGCCGCGCTGATGAAGCGCTTTGGCTGGAAGAACCGTATGGCCGTGCCGAAACTGCAGAAGATCACCCTCAACATCGGCCTCGGCGAAGCCAGCCAGAACGCCAAGCTGTTGGATACAGCGGCGGTGGAACTGGGCCAGATCACCGGGCAGAAAGCGGTCATCACGCGGGCCAAGAAGTCCATCGCGAACTTCAAGATTCGCAAGGGCATGCCCATCGGCTGCGCGGTCACGCTCCGCGGCGACCGCATGTACGAATTTCTCGACCGTCTCTGCAACGTGGTGCTGCCGCGCGTGCGCGACTTCCGCGGCTTGCCCTCGAACGCTTTCGATGGCCGCGGGAATTACACCCTGGGGCTCAAGGACCAGCTTGTCTTCCCGGAAATCGATTACACCCGCGTGGACAAGATCAAGGGCATGAACATCACGCTGACCACGTCGGCGAAGAACGATGAGCAGGGCCGCGAGCTGCTGAAGGGCCTCGGGGTTCCCCTGCGCGAAAGAGGGGCGGCTTAATCCATGGCAAGAACCGCAAAGATCGCCAAGACCCGCAAGAAGCCGAAGTTCAAGGTGCGCGTGCGCAACCGCTGCCGCTGCTGCGGCCGCGCGCGCGGCTATATTCGCAAGTTCCAGATGTGCCGCATCTGTTTTCGCGGCATGGCGCTGCGCGGAGAAATCCCCGGCGTCGTGAAAGCCAGCTGGTAGGAGTCGCCGCGGTAAGCGGCGCAAGGATAGGAGATATGCAGACCGATCCCATTGCCGATTTTCTGACGCGCCTCCGCAACGCGGCGGCCGCCAAGCACCAGCGCGTCGACGTTCCGGTCTCCAAGCTTAAGACGGAAATCGCGCGCATCTTGAAGGAAGAGGGCTACATTTCGACCTACAAGCTGGTCGATGAAAATAAGACTCGCAAAGTGTTGCGCGTCTTTCTGAAGTACACGCCCGACCGCCGCAGCGTCATCAGCGGCATGAAGCGCATTTCCCGGCCCGGCGCGCGCGCTTACCACGGCGCGATTGGGATTCGCCCGGTGGTGGGTGGTCTGGGCATCAGCATCCTGACGACGCCCAAAGGCGTGATGAGCGGCCGTGCCGCGCGCAAGAACAACGTCGGCGGCGAGATTCTTTGTGAAGTGTGGTAGGCGGAATTCTTAGGCGAGGAAGAGACAGAAGATGTCACGCATCGGACACAAACCAATTCCCGTGCCCTCGGGCGTAAAGATCGCGCTGCAGGATGGCCAGGTCGAAGTGCAGGGCCCCAAGGGGAAACTTTCGATCGCCGTGCCGCGTGGGATTACCTTCGAGCAGAAGGACGGGATCCTGACGGCGAAGCGCGCTACGGAAGAGCACCGGGCGCTTCACGGCCTGGCTCGCGCGCTGGTCGCCAACGCGGTGCACGGCGTCACTTCGGGCTTCAAGAAGGAGCTCGACATTGTCGGCGTCGGTTACCGCGCGGAACTGAAGGGCAAAATCGTCGCTTTCGCGCTTGGCAAGTCGCATCCGATTCAATTTCCGATTCCGGAAGGCATTCAAGTCGCGGTCGACAAGCAGACGCACATCGTCGTGAGCGGCGCGGATAAAGGTCAAGTCGGCCAGGTAGCTGCGGATATGCGCGCTCTCCGTCCGCCCGACCCGTACAAGCAGAAGGGCGTGCGCATCACCGGCGAGCGGCTGAAGAAGAAGGCCGGCAAAGCGGGCGCAAAGGCTGGCGGCGCAGCGGCATAACCGGGTTTGTAGGGGCGGGGCGTGCCCCGCCGCATAAAGTTTGCAAGGTTTTGGTTTCTTAGGAGAAACACAAGTGGCATCGGCACGAGTCAGAAAGCTATCCCGGGATTTGCACCGCCAGCGCGTGCATCAGCGCGTGCGCACGCGCGTTGAGGGCACTCCCGAGCGTCCACGCCTTTGCGTGTACCGCTCGCTCGGGCATATCTACGCGCAGGTCATCGATGACCGCTCCGGCAAGACCTTGGCCGCCGCGAGCTCCATCGATGGTGAAACAAAAAAGAATTTGAAAGGCGGCGGCAACGTCGCGGCTGCCAAAGTCATCGGCAAAACCATTGCCGAGCGCGCCAAAGCCGCGGGAGTGAGTAAGGTGGTGTTCGACCGCGGCGGGTACAAGTATCACGGCCGCGTCAAGGCGCTCGCGGATGCGGCGCGGGAAGCGGGGTTACAGTTCTAAGCCTATGTCTAAGCAAATTTTGCGAGACAGTTTAGCGGTTCGCCGGCTTCTCGAGGTGAATCCTTCGGATTTGAAGGACGACGTGGTTGCCATCAACCGCGTCACCAAGGTCGTCAAGGGCGGCAAGAACCTCAGTTTTTCCGCGCTCGTCGTCGTCGGCGACAGCCGTGGCCATGCGGGGTTTGGCATGGGCAAAGCGCGTGAAGTGCCCATGGCCATCAAGAAGGGCATCGAACAGGCCAAGAAAAACCTGATCAAGATGAACCTCAAGGGTTCCACGATTCCCCATCAGGTTCTGGGACGTTACGGTTCGGCGCAGGTGCTGTTGAAGCCTGCTTCCGAAGGAACGGGCGTGATTGCGGGCGGCCCGGTGCGCAAGGTGATGCAGGTGGCCGGAATTACCAACGTGCTGACGAAATCCATCGGCACATCCAACCCGCACAACGTCATCAAGGCGACGTTTGCGGCGCTGCTGGGCTTGAAGGACGCTGCTCAGGTAGCCGAGACGCGCTCGAAGACTGTGGAAGAGATTAGCGGCAAGCCTGCCAAAGAAAAGGCTGCCGTCGGTGAGAGCAACGCATGACCGCGCAAAAGAAAACTGCCGCGAAAAGTTCCGGCAACGTGAAGATCAAGTGGGTGGTCAGCTTCATTGGCTGCACCGATGACATGCGTCAAACCATCCGCGGCCTGGGCCTGCGGAGATTGCACCAGGTGGTGGAGCGCCAGGACACGCCGGCGGTGCGCGGCATGATTCACAAGGTGCGCCACCTCGTGGAAGTGGTGGAGTAGACCGATGGCGAAGAAAACTGCAAGCCGCCCGCGCAGGCGCGGTCAGCACAAGCCGGCGACTCCGGCATCGAAAGGGCGCCGCTCTTTCACGCTTGCGAATTTGCATCCGCCTGCGGGCTCGCGTATCCGCAAGGTCCGCGTGGGCCGCGGCATGGGTTCCAAGCTCGGCAAAACCGCGGGCGCCGGCAACAAAGGGCAGAAATCCCGCCGCGGCTATTCACGCCGCCGTGGGTTTGAAGGCGGCCAGATGCCGCTGCATCGCCGCATTCCGAAGCGCGGCTTTCACAATCCGTTTGGCGTCACCTATTCGGTGGTGAACTTGGAAGAGCTCAACGTTTTTCCCGCCGGGGAAACGGTCACTCCCGATTTGCTTCGCGCGCATGGTTTTGTCCGCCGCGTCACCGGCCCCGTCAAGGTCCTGGGTGACGGCGAATTGAAGGCCAAGCTGGCGATTCACGCGCACGCTTTCAGCGCGTCGGCCAAGGAGAAAATTGCCAAGGCGGGCGGCACGTTTGAGGTGCTGGCCTCTTAGCGAGTTTTAAGGAACGAAGATGAACCGGTTCGTCGAAGCCGTCCGAAACATGTTCCGCATCGAAGACTTGCGGAACCGCGTCCTGTTCACGCTAGCCTTGCTGGCGGTCTACCGTATTGGTGCGCACATTCCCACGCCCGGCATCAACGTCACCGAGTTGGAGCGCATCTTCAGCCAGGCGCAGGGTTCAGCGCTGGGCCTCTTCGATCTTTTCAGCGGCGGGAACTTCCGCCAGCTCACCATTTTCGCGCTGGGCATCATGCCCTACATCACCGCTTCCATCATCCTTCAGTTGATGCAGGTGGTCTTCCCTTACCTCGAGCGGTTGCAGAAGGAAGGCGAGCTTGGCCGGCAGAAGATTACCCAGTACACGCGCTACCTGACCATCGTCCTGAGTATCATCCAGTCCCTGACCATCGCCGGCACACTGCAGTCGCAGCCCAATCTGGTCTACCACCACGGCCCATCGTTCGTGTTGATGACCATTCTCACCTTGACCACCGGTTCCGCTTTCATCATGTGGCTGGGCGAACAGATTAGCGAACGCGGCATTGGCAACGGCATGTCGTTGATCATCTTCGTCGGCATCGTTGTCGGTTTGCCGCGCGCCATCAACGACCTTTACGAGAAAGCCTTCGTCACTCACCAGTGGGGTGGCTTCACTCCCATCTACATCATCCTTCTCGTGGTCTTGATGATTGCCGTGGTGGCTTTCATCGTTTTCGTCGAGGGTGGCCAGCGCCGCATCCCGGTGCAGTATGCCAAGCGCGTGGTCGGGCGCCGAGTGATGGGCGGACAATCTTCTTACCTGCCGCTGCGTGTTAATTCCGGCGGCGTGATTCCGCCGATTTTTGCCAGTTCCTTGCTGGCATTTCCGGCAACCATTGCGCTGGCCCTGAATCACAAATACGCCTTTGTGGACACCATCCAGTCCTACGTCAAATGGGGTGAGCCGCTCTACACGCTCCTCTACGTGACCCTTATTCTGGTCTTCGCGTTTTTTTACATCGGCATCGTTTTTAATCCCACGGAGCTTGCCGACAACATGCGCAAGAATGGCGGCTTCATTCCGGGAATTCGCCCGGGCCGCACCACCTCCGACCATGTCAGCAAGATTCTGAAGCGCCTTACGCTGATTGGCGCCGTTTACCTGGCGGCTGTTTGCTTGCTCCCCGAGTGGATGATCGCCGGGATTCACCTCGACCATCTGGGCTGGGGCATCGGCGCTTGGTTTGACCGCCACTTCCCGACCTCGTTCTTGAAGGGCCTGGGCGTGAATTTCTACTTTGGCGGTACCTCGCTGCTGATTGTCGTCGGCGTGGCCATGGACACGGTGCAGCAACTTGAAGCTCAGTTGGTAATGAGGAATTACGAAGGGTTTGCCCGGAAGGGCCGGTTGCGCGGTCGGCGCTAGGGGAGACAAGCGGAGTGGCTCCGGAGACTCGGGCCCCGGAAAGATTGGACCGCGCTGTCATTTTTCTTGGGCCTCCGGGCGCGGGAAAAGGCACGCAAGCGAAGGAGCTGGCAAAGCTATATCGCGTGCCGCATCTTTCTACGGGCGACATGTTTCGCGAGCATGTCAGCATGGGCTCTCCGCTGGGCATGCAAGTCAAGCCCATTATGGAGCGCGGTGACCTGGTTCCGGACTCTCTGGTGCTGAAAATGGTCCGGGAGCGCATCGAGCGGCCGGATTGTTCGCACGGTTTTGTGTTTGACGGTTTCCCCCGGACCGTCGCGCAGGCGCAGTACTTGAGCGTCTTGCTGCGGCAGAACGGTTACCGGCCGGCGCTGGTTGTGCACTTTGCGCTGGATCCGGCTCTGGTGCTGAAGCGCATCACCGGCAGGCGCATGTGCAAGGTGGGCGGCGAGATTTATAATATTTACGAGCGCCCGCCCAAATCGGATATGCGCTGCGATAACGATGGCGGTGAGCTCGTGCAGCGGCCGGACGACCGGGAAGAGATTGTAGCGCCCCGTCTGCAGGCCTACGAGAAACTGACCGAGCCGCTGGTGTCGTATTACCGGAGGCTGGGGCGCTTGCACGACGTGGATGCTTCGAAGAGCATCGACGAAGTGAGGAAGTGCGTGCTTGAGATTGTGCGCAACTCACGCTAGGCGGACGCGCAGACTAAGGACGCGAAGGGCCGCTGATAGTCGGTGCGGTCAGGGCTGCGAAGCATTGGCGCGGTAAGCGCCGCTAGCAAAAGGATCGATGGCGATTCACCTGCGAAGTGCCGAAGAGCTGCAAAAGATGCACCGCGCAGGGCTGATCGTTTACGAAGTCTTGACCGCGCTGCGAAGCGCCGTCAAGCCTGGCATGACCACGATGGACCTCGAGAAGCTCGCCGAGGGAAAAATCGCGGGAAAGCCGGGACATGCAGCGTTCAAGGGCTACCGCGGATATCCGTGCCTGCTGTGTACTTCGGTGAACAGCGAGATCGTTCACGGGATTCCGTCGCCCAAGCGCAAATTGCGCGAGGGCGACATCGTCTCGATTGATTTCGGGATGGAAGTGGACGGCTATTACGCGGATTCTGCGGTGACGGTTCCTTTGGGCGCGATTCGGCCGGAAGTGCAGAAGCTGCTGGACGTGACCAGGGAATCGCTGGACCGCGCCATTGATAAGATGCGCGCCGGTAACCGCCTCGGCGACGTCGGCCACGCGGTGCAGAGCTGGGTCGAGCAGCACGGTTTTTCGGTGGTGCGGGAATTCGTTGGGCATGGCATCGGCACCAGAATGCATGACGAGCCCAACCTGCCGAACTACGGGGAAGAAGGCCGCGGCGCGCGTTTGCAGGAAGGCATGGTCATCGCGGTCGAACCGATGGTCAATGCCGGCCGCCCGGAAGTGCGGATGCGCGATGAGTGGGTTGCGGAAACTGCGGATGGCAGCCCCTCGGCGCACTTCGAGCATACCGTGGCGGTCACCGCCAACGGGCCGTGGATTTTAACGCGCCCGAAAGAAGTGACCGGGCCATCGTGGTAAGGCTTGTAGAGGCCGGGCTTTAGCCCGGGTCTCGTAAACACAGGAGAATATGGCGAAGGGGTTTGAAGAAAAGAAGAAGGGCGACTCGGGAAATCCGAAAGAGGACGCCATTGAAGTGATGGCCACGGTCATCGAGCCGCTGCCCAACGCCATGTTCCGCGTCGAGCTGGAGAACAAGCACCAGGTCCTCGCGCACGTCTCCGGCAAGATGCGCAAGAATTTTATCCGCATTCTCGCGGGAGACAAGGTTGCGGTCGAGCTCTCGCCTTATGATTTGACGCGCGGCCGCATTGTGTATCGCTATAAATAGTGGATGCGAGCTGATTTTTGCGGTCGGATTGAGGAGCACATGAAAGTAAGAGCATCGGTGAAAAAAATTTGTGACAAGTGCAAGGTGATCCACCGGCGCGGAGTGGTGCGGGTGATTTGCGTCAACCCCAAGCACAAGCAGCGCCAGGGATAGTATTGGTACTTCTAACTGAAATCTTTTTGCCTTTGTTCTAAGAGAAAGGTTTTAGAGAAGCTGAACAGGAGAAATTATGGCACGCATCGCAGGTGTTGATCTTCCCGTGCAGAAGCGCCTTTGGGTCGGCCTGACGTCGATCTATGGCATCGGGCAGGAGCGCGCGCGCAAGCTCGCCGCCAAGGCTGGTGTCGATCACACGAAAAAGATTCGCGACCTGACCGAAGATGAAATCAATCATCTTCGCCAGGCCATCGAGCAGGAAGGCCGCGTCGAAGGCGATCTCCGCAAGGAGATTCAGATGAACATCCGCCGGCTGATTGAAATTCAGGCCTATCGCGGCATTCGCCATCGGCGCAATTTGCCGGTTCGCGGCCAGCGTACACATACCAACGCGCGCACCCGCAAGGGTCCGCGTCGTGGCGCCGTTGCGGCGAAGAAGAAGACCGTCGGCAAGAAGGGCTAAGCAGATTCGTTGTAGGGGCGGGGCTTGCCCCGTCCGGGTTTGGCAAGATCGAGTTCAGGAACGGAGTGCATCGTGGCCAAGGAACCAAAGAGCACAGCAACAACGCCGGAAGGCGCAGCAGGGGCAAAACCGGCCGGGGCCAAGCGCAAGAAGGAATTCAAGAAGAAGCGCGAGCGCCGCGTGGTGCCGCACGGCGTCGTGTACGTGGCTGCGTCGTTCAACAACACGCAGATCACCATCACCGACCCCGACGGCCGCACCATGTGCTGGTCTTCGTCCGGCGCCAT
Organism: Acidobacteriota bacterium; assembly: GCA_003223295.1. Lineage (GTDB taxonomy): Bacteria > Acidobacteriota > Terriglobia > Acidiferrales > UBA7541 > Acidiferrum. The sequence goes on from QHYM01000325.1 coordinate 14,641, forward strand.
CGGCTTCAAGGGCTCGCGTAAGGGCACGCCTTACGCCGCGCAGCAGGCCTCGCTGGCTGCCGCGGGCGTCGCGCGCGACCAATACGGCATGAAGAGCGTGGAAGTGCGCGTGAAGGGCCCGGGCTCGGGACGCGAGTCCGCCGTCCGCGCGCTGTCCGCCGCCGGACTGCACATTGTGCTGATCCGCGACGTCACGCCGATTCCGCACAACGGCTGCCGTCCGCCCAAGCGCCGCCGCGTGTGACGCCGTTTGAATTTGACTGAAAACTGACGACTGAAAACGTTTTTTCGTGAAGGGAGAATAGAAGTTGGCAAGACACCGAGATGCAGTCTGCCGCCTGTGCCGCAGGGAAGGGCAGAAGCTGTTTTTGAAGGGGCTCCGCTGCTTTACCGAGAAGTGCGCCATTGAAAAGCGCAACTTCGTTCCGGGGCAGCACGGCCAATCGCGGCGCCCCAAGGTCGCGGGTTACGGCCTCCAGTTGCGCGAAAAGCAGAAAGTGAAGCGCACCTACGGCCTGCTCGAACGGCAGTTCCGCAATTACTTTGAGAGGGCTGCGCGGACCAAGGGCCACACGGGCGAAAATCTGATCATCACGCTCGAGCGCCGTCTCGATAACGTTGTGTGGCGCGCGGGTCTGGCGTCTTCGCGTTCGCAGGCGCGGCAGCTTGTGCTGCACGGCCACGTGCGCGTGAACGGGAAGAAGGTCAACATCCCTTCCTACCTCGTCACTGTGGGAGAGGAAATCGCCATCAAGGAAAAGATGCACCAGAACGCCATGGTGCTCGAAGCGCGCAACGTCGCCCAGAGCCAGAACGCTGTGCCCTGGCTCGAACAGCAGCGTGAACAATTCAAAGCCAGGGTCGTGGCTCTGCCCAAGCGTGAAGACGTGCAGACGCCCCCGATCAACGAGCAGCTCATCGTCGAGTTGTACTCGAAATAGTTTTCAGTTCTTAGGTTCTTAAGGTTTTGCTGATTAATAGCTGACAACTGAGAACTCTCAAAAGTTTGGTGGTCAACCGCGTTGGCCACGGAAAGAAGGAACAAGATGTGGAAAGGTTTTCAAAAGCCGAAGCACCTCGCGTCGGATCTCGAGTCGCTGACTGAAAAGTACGGGCGCTTCTCCGCGCAGCCGTTTGAGCGCGGTTGGGGCACCACCGTCGGTAACGCTCTGCGCCGCGCGCTGCTCAGCTCGATTGAGGGCGCCGCTGTCACCGCCGTGAAGATCGAAGGTGTGCTGCACGAATTCTCTTCGATCCCTGGCGTGGTCGAGGATGCCACCGACATCATCCTCAACCTCAAGCAGGTGCCCATCAAGCTGAACACCGATCTGCCCAAGACGATTTATCTCAACGTCGAGCAGCCCGGCACGGTCACCTCCGCGAATATCGAGGAAGACGCCGATTTCGCCGTCCTCGACAAGAGCGTGTACATCGCCACCGTCAGCGAAGGCGGTAAGCTCCAGATCGAGGTGCGCGCCAAGAACGGCCGCGGCTACGTCGCCGCTGACCGCAACTATGATGAGGATCTACCCATCGGCTACATCCCCGTGGACAGCGTCCACTCCCCGGTGCGCAAGGTCAACTATTCCGTCGAAGCCGCCCGTCTCGGCCAGATGACCGATTACGAAAAGCTCATGATGGAAGTGTGGACCAACGGCGCCATCACGCCCAAGGACGCCATTGGCTACGCCGCCAAGCTGGTGAAGGATCACATGAGCATCTTCATCAACTTTGAGGAGCCCGTGGAAACCATTGAGGCTCCGCAGGACACTTCGCACGATCCGCGCCTCGAACATCTGGACCGTTCCGTCGAGGAGCTCGAGCTTTCGGTGCGCTCGTACAACTGCTTGAAGAATGCCAACATCCAGACCATTCGCGAGCTCGTGCAGAAGAGCGAAAACGAAATGCTCAAGACCAAGAACTTCGGCCGCAAGTCCCTCAACGAGATCAAGGAAATCCTCGTCAAGATGGGCCTTTCGCTGGGCATGAAGTTCGATGAGCACGGCCGCATCATCTGGCCGCCGCTCCCCAGCCAGACCGCCGCGCCCTCGTCGGAAGACTCCCTCGGAGGCGGCCTGTAACCAGGTTCGTTTGTAGGGGCACAGCATGCTGTGCCCTCCTCTTGGTTTGTAGTGGCGGGCTTTCGCGGTGTGTGCGTCCCGCCCTTAACCGGGAAGCCCGTCCCCGCAGTTCGGCTTTTTGGTGCGCTCTGGATCGGCGCGCCATGGTTTTTGTAGAGGCGGGGCTTTAGCCCCGCTCTGAAGCTTTCCTGGCCGTCATCCCGAACCCAGCCGTGCCTTTTGCGAATGGGGGTGAGGGATCTGCTTTTGAGCCAAGAGCGTCGGAACAAACTTGAGACTGAGAACTAAAACTAGAAACTAAGAACTAGGAAGCGAATAAACCATGCGACATCTCAACTCCGGATCGAAACTCGGCAAGCAGCCCGACCATCGCCGCGCCGTGCTGCGCAGCCTGGTCACTAGCCTGTTGGAGCACGGGCGCATCACCACCACGCTCACCCGCGCCAAGGCCGCCCGCCCCGTGGTCGAAAAAATGATCACCCTCGGCAAGCGCGACACGCTGCAGTCGCGCCGCCAGGCTGCTTCCTTCATTTTGCTGCCTGCCGTCACGCAAAAGCTTTTCAGCGAGATCGCGCCTAAGTTCGGTGACCGCGCCGGCGGCTACACCCGCATCATCCGTGCCGGCAACCGCGTCGGCGACAACGCCAAAGTGGCCATCCTCGAACTCCTCGGCTACGAGTACAAGGAAAAAGAAAAGAAGGAAAAGCCCAAGAAGGAAGAGCCCGCCGAAGCCGCCAGCTAGCAGGTTGGTGAAGCTTCTCGCTCAGGCCTTTGGGACTGAGGAACCTTGTCTCCAGACATTTATAGCCCGCTCCGTTTTCCCGGAGCGGGCTTTTTTCTGTGACTGATCAAATGATGTTGTCGCCTGTTCCTCCGAGCCTCGGTCGTCAAACAGCAACCAAGCCTACTCGATTATAGGAGTCGGTCCCTCTTCTTCTAATCAGCCTTAGTTGGCCCGATCTAACTCTTCTGTACTTCACAACAACGGGACGAGCGGAAGCGGGAGTGGTGCGTTTACGGCAAGATTCGCCTGCTTCGTTGCGCCGTTGTAAGAAGCGGAGATGGTTACATTCATGGAGGAGAACACGATACTTGTGCTCACGGTAAAGCTGGCCTTAATGGAGCCGGCCGGAACAGTCACGCTGGACGGCACGCTGGCCACACCTTTGTTGCTGGAAAGCGCGATTTGCGCTCCACCGGAAGGAGCCGGGCCGCTCAAAGTCACGGTGCCCGTGGAGGATCCGATGAGCGGTCCGCCAATCACGCTCGGCGGGTTTAGCGTGAGCGAGGCCAGTGTAGGGAGTTGCGGCGGCTTCACAGTAAGAGAAGCCGTCTTCGTCACGCCACCGAAGGACGCAGAGATGGTGACAGAGGTTGATGCCGCTACCGCGCTGGTTGTCACCGTGAATGTTGCGGAAGTAGCCCCGGCCGGAACGGTGACGCTAGAAGGCACTTGCGCCGCAGTCGTGTCGCTGCTGGAAAGCCAAACTTGTGCCCCACCCGAAGGAGCCGCAGCGCTTAAGGTCACGGTGCCCGTGGAAGACTGCGAGCCGCCGACAACCGTTGCCGGATTCGTTGTCAGAGACGCGAGTATCGGAGAAGGTGGCGGCTTCACAGTAAGAGAAGCCGTCTTCGTCACGCCACCGAAGGACGCAGAGATGGTGACAGAGGTTGATGCCGCTACCGCGCTGGTTGTCACCGTGAATGTTGCGGAAGTAGCCCCGGCCGGAACGGTGACGCTAGAAGGCACTTGCGCCACAGTCGTGTCGCTGCTGGACAGCGAAACTTGTGCCCCACTCGAAGGAGCCGCAGCGCTTAAGGTCACGGTGCCCGTGGAAGACTGCGAGCCGCCGACAACCGTCGTAGGATTCAACGTCAGCGAAGAAAGAGAGACGGTCGGCGGAGTGGTAGAAGTTGGAGATTGCTCGAAAAGCCAAACCGAAGGGTTTGGATCGCTCGTTGGAAGTACGACGAACTTTGAGGGAGAAATGACATACGCGAGGGCGCTTCCTCCTGACCCCGAAGAGATCGTCACGGTTCCTCTTCCGTTGGTCGGCGAAGAGGATATCGAGTATGTGGCGCTGAACGCCTGATCAGACGCAAGTCCGGTTGGGTCACTGATGTCTCTGGTGCCGCTAAGATTGCCAGTGGGACTTGCACCGTCCGCGGTAAATTCGCGGGAAAAGGTCGTGACGCCAAACGTCGCCGGGGTGGTCGCGAAGCCGGCATAGTTACCGCTCACCGAACCGTTGCTGAATGCCCCTGCAGCTTGAGCGTCGCCAGGCCCGAAGAAGACAGAAGAATCCGTCCCTAGAAACAGAATCTGATTCGAGCTAACGAGGTAGGCGATTTGAGTGAATGTTCCGATGGAGAGCACGACCCGGCCATTAGCAGCGACAGTGGATGTCCCCGGCACACCAGTGTTCGTGCTTGCTGAGCCGCCGCAGTTCTCGTCGAAGGACAGCGAGAAGCCGCCATTGCCGTCGCCGGTGAGCAGGCCTACGATGACGTCAGGAGCGGTTCCACTGCCGCACGAAGCACGTCCCGTAAGAGAAAGCACCATACCGCCGTTCAACGACGCATTGGAGAAACCACCCGAAGGCGTTTGCTGACGGATTACGGTACCGTTTAGCAAAGGAAGGGAGCCCGCGAGCGCGTCCGTTTCCATAGCGAACAGTTTTCCTGAATTCACGATGTAAAAAACAAAATTGAGCGTAAAGGATGCTCCGTCGAAGGAGAACGACAGGCTCATTGTGCCGCGTCCACTGGTCGGCTCGGATACGGTGTAGCTCGAAGCGGCAAAGGCCGTAGAGCCAACGGTGCCCGACGCATTGAGGTCACCGGCTTCGTTCGTGAAATTGCCCGCGCCGTCCGCGGTAAAACGGCCTGCGAATGCCAAACGATTGTTTGAAGCGTCGAAACCGGATAGCCCAAACGCATAGTCCCCTGTTATTCCGGCGGTGCTGAAGGCCGTCGTGTCGGACTTTTCCATGGTCCCCGAACCAATCGTGCCGGTTCCTCCCGCGGCATCGAATTCGATAAATTGGGCGTTGCCGTTGGCTGTCATCGCAAACGTCAGCTTCGCTGCGCTACCAGCAATGTTCAATGTCATCGTGCCTCGGTTGTCCGCGCCGATCGTATAAGTACCGGTGAACGGTTGAGCGGTAAGCACAGCTCCCGCGCCGACGCCATTCGTGTCCAATTCACCGTTTGTTACGTTTCCGGCGCCGTCGGCAGTGAATCTGCCCACCGCGGCAAAAACAGCGGAGTTTCCGCCGCTCCCTGTGAATCCGCTAAATGTAAACGCGTAGTTGCCATTCAACGCGGCGTTGTTTGCACCACTAGCGTTCTGGGCTTGTGCCGTGGAAGCAAGAAGCGTTACGAGACACACGATCAGCAGAGCATTGCGTTTTCTCATCTCTCCCTCATTTGCCGGCTGGGCCGTTGTGGTTAGAGCGGTTCGCCTGGCAGAACATCGAATGGGCCGCCCCTTGCAGGACGGCAGTCTGAGTTGGAAGTTGTGTTACCGTGGCACGAAGCACCCTAGGACACGGAAGTAGCTGGACTTACTTTCACAAGTTCCCCTCTTCAAAGACACTTTCTACAAAACTAGCTAAGCCTGAAACGTGGCGAAGGGGCAATCCGGTAGAGGCAGCAAATTGACTGCGAAAAACATTGAATCGGTGCGTGGGCAACCCTCAAACAACGAGATGGGGTGACGCATCCCTGTGGGTTCAGGGTGCGGTTTTTGACTTTTCTTCGTTCCTGTGTTCGTCCGGGTTTAGAAGTCAGCCTCATTCCAGAATTGCCCCTTAAAACATACAAGGAAAGGGCGAGCGGGCGCAGGGGACCGGAGGCCTCCACGGCCACGAAGTGATAGCCCAACCGCGCAGGATGCGCTATTGTGGCGCGGCACGAGGCAGCGCCATGCGCGCGAAAGACATTTTCTTGGGACCAGCCGGTTTGCGCTCAGGGTGGCGCTTGCTGATCTTTCTCGCCATCACCATCGCCTTGCAGGCCGGGCTTCAGGAAATTGTGCTGCTGGTCTTGAGGGCGCGCGGCCTCGTTGCGCCGGAAGGCTTGTACTCTCTTGTGTTTCTGGCTTCAGATACGATCACCCTCATTGCCGTGGTGGTCGCCAACTGGGTCATGGCCAAGTGGGAACGCCGCAGGCTCACCGACTACGGCCTGCCGGGAAAGAACGCCTTTGGCTGGAAATTCTGGGAAGGCGCCGCGTTGGGGTACGCCGGCGTCTCTCTTTTGATTCTGCTGATTTTTCTGGCGGGGGGATATTCACCCGGTTCGTTGGCGCTTCATGGCGCGGCTCTCGTGCGAGCCGCTCTGCTTTGGCTGCTGGCCTCCCTGGCCATCGGGTTCGCGGAGGAGTACCTTTTCCGTGGCTACTCGCAATTCATCTTGACGCAAGGCATCGGCTTCTGGCCCGCCGCATATCTGATTTCATTCCTCTTCGGCGCGCTTCACTATTTCACGAAACCTTACGAGCGCTGGCCGGACTGGGCCTCGACTGGCCTGATCGCCTTGCTGCTTTGCCTGACGCTGCGGCGTACGGGCGATCTGCGCTTCGCCATTGGATTCCATGCGGCGTTTGATTTTGGAGCAATCTTCGTCTACTCCGGACCAAACGGCGGACAGCTCGCCCCAGACCGCTTGCTGACAGCAACATTTCATGGCAGCGACTGGCTCACCGGTGGAAGGCTTGGGCCTGAGGCAAGCCTCCTCGTGTTTCCGGTGATCGGCGCGATGTTCCTGGTATTCCACCTCCTCTATCGCTCCCCTGCGGAAGCCTCCAAAACCGTCCCGATATCCCGAAGCATCTAAACGACTTATCTACTCTTTGATAAATACTTAAGGGTAGGTGTTCTTGGGTTTGTAGGACAGCAGTAAGCGCAAACCCGACAAGGCGGCGCGGCGACATCTGACGGAGGAATAGGGCGCCGTCCGGCTGCCTCCAGGCACTCTTGCGGTTACCCTCCGGAACGTAGAAATGGCCAAGCGTAGAGCTGGGGTTTAGAAAATCTCGCGGCGGCCCACTCGAGTATCTTCAGGCATGCCGTGACGCCGCTTCAGCGCGAACAGCAATAAACCCCGCCTCACCCAGCCGCAGCAAAGCTCACCGTTTCGATTGGCCCAACAACAAAATTTGGAGGTGTACTCTTGCAAATCAAGAGTTCCTATTTCGCGAGATTTTTCGTAACCGCGGCGGCTTTGGTAGTGACTCTGGCCATTAGCGGAGTGAGCGGTGCTCGCGTGCGCCGCGTGGCTCCATCCATCACTTCGCAACCCGTCAGCCAGAGCGTGACGGTTGGACAGACCGCGACATTCGCGGCGATAGCTAATGGTTCTGCCCCTTTGCGATATCAGTGGCGGAAAAATGGGGCAGACATCGCAGGAGCGACCGCGTCTACCTACACCACGCCAGCCACAGCATCTTCAGACAACGGGGCGCAATTCGTTGTAGTCGTGAGGAACCACGTGGGAAGCACGACGAGCAACGCCGCAACACTCACGGTTACTTCCGCAGGTTCGCCGGGTGTGACAGTTACGCCGAGTTCGCTGACTTTTGGGAATCAAGATATCGTCACAACCAGCGCACCGCTGATGGTGGCGCTACAGAACTCGGGAACCAGCAATTTGAATGTCAGCGGCATCACCGCCAGTCCGTCGCAGTTTGCGGTGGCGGCGGCTCCGGTGCTTCCGCTCACGCTCGGCCCCGGCAAGTCGGTAAATATCGGCGTGACGTTCGCGCCCACAGCGCAAGGTGCGGTCAGCGGGACACTGACCATTGCTACCAACGCGTCGGCAACGCCCACGACAGTTTCGCTGTCCGGGACAGGTGTGCAGCCAGCGCCAAACCCCGTCTCTATTACGACTTCTTCTTTGCCTGGGGGAACGCAGCAGCAGGCGTATTCCGCGACGCTGACGGCCACGGGAGGTGCAGCGCCGTATGGCTGGAGCGTGATTTCGAGCACCCTGCCTTCGGGGCTGAGCTTGGGGGCCGTGTCGGGAAACATTACAGGGACGCCCACGGTATCAGGGTCGTTTTCGTTCACAGCCCAAGTGAAGGACGCGGGTGGCCAGACCGCCCAGAAAGCTTTCTCTTTAGCGATCTCTCCGGCTTCTACGTCGAACTTGCCAAACTTTGGCCACGTCGTTGTAGTGGTGGAGGAAAATACAAACTACGCCAGCGTAGTAGGCAATTCGTCGATGGCCTACCTGAACAGCCTCATAAATCAATATGGTTTGGCGACGCAATACTACGCGAACACGCACCCCTCAATTGGGAACTACTTCATGCTGACCACGGGCCAAATCCTCACCAACAGCGACAGCCAGACGCCGTCGAGCTTCCCGGTGTCCGCCGACAACGTCGTCCGGGAACTGATCAATGCGGGAAAGACTTGGAAGGCGTACGCGGAGAGTCTGCCTTCGGTTGGCTATCTCGGCGGCAATACGACGAGCGGTGGAGGACAGTATTACGTCCGGCACGTTCCGATCGCGTACCTTACTGACGTGCAGAGCAGCTCGACGCAACGGCAAAATCTGGTCCCCTTCACGCAATTCGCGCAGGATCTTGCGGCCGGTAATCTTCCGAACTTTTCGTTCATCACACCGAACGGATGCAATGATGCGCACGATTGCAGCCTCAGCACGGCGGACAACTGGCTCAAGAACAACATCGATCCGCTGCTCAAAGACGCCGCGTTTCAAAAAGACGGCCTGCTGGTGGTGGTCTTCGACGAAGCGGGCAACGACAACACCAACGGCGGAGGGCGCGTCGGGTGCGTGTTGATCAGTCCGGCGTTCTCCAAGAAGGGATATCAATCCACCACGATCTATCAGCACGAGGACTTGCTGCGACTCATGCTGGAAGGCATGGGAGTCACGGTATTTCCCGGGGTCTCCTCGAACGCATCGGACATGAAAGAGTTCTTCTAGTCCGCTCCGCAGCGGCAAAGAAAGAGCAAACGGGCGCTGGTTCATGCCAGCGCCCGTTTGTGTAACAAGACCACAAAAAGCACAGGCAGCCAGGCGCTGGAAACGCCGGGAGAGAGAAACACGGTGCTAGAGACGGGCCCTAAAAAGCGCATTTGGCAACGATGAGCGTAATGTCGTCGTGCTGCTCGCGCGGGCTGAACCGCTGCACTTCATCGACGACTGCGGTGAGCAGATCGCTGGAGGAAAGGGTTCGGTGGCGGCACAAGGCCGTGACGAGACGCTCTTCCGCAAATTCTTCGCCCGCTTCGTTGAAAGATTCCGTGATGCCGTCGGTATACAGAGCGAGGACGTCGCCCGCGGAGATTTGGGTTTCGCTGATGTCGCAATCCCATTTCTTGAAGACGCCCAGAACCGTCGCGGTCGATTCCAGCCGCTCGAGCGAATCATCCGAGCGCAGCAGCAAAGCGGGCAGGTGGCCGCAGTTGGCGTAGCGCAAGCGGCGCGTCCCGTCATCGTATTCAGCGAAGAAGAGCGTAGCGAAGGCGCCGTCGGTGGTGTTGTCGCAAAAAAGCTGGTTCACGGAACGCAACAGCCGCTGCGGCTGGTCCACGGCAATGGCGCATTGACTGCGGAGATTGGCTTGAAGATTGGCCATCAGTAGAGCCGCGGCGATTCCTTTTCCGGAAATGTCACCGATGACAAAGCCGAGGCGCTCGCTCCCCAAATCGAGGAAGTCGTAATAATCCCCGCCGACTTGGCGAGCCTGCCGGCAAATTCCCGCGTACTCCAAGGTTTTGAGGGGCGGCCGGGTCTGCGGAAAAAGTCGCGCCTGCACCTGTTTGGCGATATCGAGTTCCTGTGCGGCGCGCCGCTCGGTTTCAAGCCGTTCGGCGATGGCGCGGCGCTGGGCTTCGACGGCGTGAGTGACTTCGTCGAAACTGACAAGCGAGAACGCATTCCCGTCGGGATCCTTGAAACGGGCGAACACGCCGCCCCAAATCGGCGAGTGCTCACCGGTGGCGGGCAAGGAGTCCGCCGAAGTTGAAGCGCGTACACTCACCGGGTATTTGAGGCGCTTGAGCCGGGGGTTAACAACAAAGCGCACGCCGCGCGCGCTCCATTCGCGGAACTTGGCAAGCACATCCTCCGTGACAAACGTGACTTGCGTGGCCCGGCCAATGAGCTTGAATTGCTCTGACTCGCGCTCTGGGGCCACAAGCGTGAGGTTGGCTGTGCCGTCGGGCGGTGAGACCGTTACAAAACGGCGCCCAGCAAATTGTTGCGAGCGCGCATCGAAGACGAGTTGAAAGCCCAAAAGGTTCACGTAAAAGTCGAGGCTGCGATCCAGATTGCGCACATAGATGGTGACCGACTGAAGCCGCAGATAAGGGTCCCGCCGATCCAGCCGTACCGTCGGGCCATCAACCCATTCGTGAGGCGAGCCAGCCATGGGCTAGCATTATATGACGGAGCAAGTGCAGAGCGGCGAGACGCACGGTTTTTACTTTTCCCGGAATGCGTTTCGGAGTATCAAGGATGCAAGGTTTTTGCCTTGACTCGGCGGGAAGACAGGCGAGCAAAAGCAGAAGCCGGCAAAGATGTTCTTACAGCGTAAACGGGCTGCTGCACCTGCAAAGGTACGCCTGCCGTGGAGCGCTTCATGGAACGAAATGTTCGCGACCTTTTGAATTTGTATAATCCGCAGAATCCACTGGATCACGCGTGGACGATTCCATCGCCGTGGTATTTCGACCGGCAGATCGAGGAACTGGAACAACAAAGTGTGTTTGCCAGGACGTGGCAGGTGGTTGGCCGAGCGGACCAGGTGCGGAACAAAGGAGACTTTTTCACCGCGGACCTTGCGGGAGAGCCAATCGTGGTGGCGCGCGGAGAGGATGGCGTGCTGCGCGCGCTTTACAACGTGTGCCGGCATCACGCAGCCGCGGTGGTAACGGAGACGGAAGGCTGCGCGAAGCAGTTCCGCTGTCCGTATCATGGCTGGACGTATGGAATCGATGGGGCACTCAAGGGCATGGTGGAGTTCGAAGGCGTGTGCAATTTTGACCGCGCGAAAAACGGACTGGTACCGGTGCAGGTGGACACCTGGGAAAACTTCGTTTTCGTGAACCTGGACCGGCAGGCGGCGCCGCTCAAAGACTTTCTCGGCACAGTTCCGAAAATTGTTGCGCCGCTGCAACTTTCGAAGAAACTGAAGTTTTTCGACCGGCGCGTTTACACGCTGCACTGCAACTGGAAGGTGTACGTGGACAATTATCTGGACGGGGGCTATCACGTACCGCACGCACACAAAGGCCTGAGTTCCGTCATCGAATATACCAAATACACGATTGAAAACCTGGAGCGGGCGTGTTTGCAGTCGAGCCCGCTCTCTTCGGGAAAGAAATCGGAAGGCGGCGTGGCGGCCACACGGCAAGGCCGGGCGTTTTATTTGTGGATCTATCCGAACTTTATGATGAACGCGTACGAAGGCGTGATGGACACGAACCTGGTGCTGCCGCTGGCCGTGGACAAGTGCGCCGTGGTGTTTGACTACTACTTCGCGGACACCAGCAAGAAGGCCGCTGCGCACCATCGCGCGAGCATCAAAGTCAGCGAAAAAGTGCAGGACGAGGATATGGCCATCTGCGATGCCGTGCAGCGCGGGCTGGCATCGCGGGCGTACGTGGCGGGACGGCTTTCTGTGCGGCGCGAAGCCGGGGAGCATTTATTTCACCGCTTGCTGCACGCAGACTTAATGCGGACGCTGGACCGGCCGGCTGCGGCAGATTAGTTTGTAGTACGCGGTCTGGTTTCATGATGTTGTCCAGAAGTGTGGTAAGATTGTCTTACCGTGAATACACGAGTTTCTACCAAGGGACAGGTGGTGCTGCCGCAGGCGATTCGCAAGAAGATGAACTTGCGGGCTGGTGACGACTTGGAAGCACGCGTCGAAGGTGAGCGCATCGTGCTGATTCCGAAAAAGGAGCGATCGCGCAAAGGGCGAATCATCAAAGACCCACTGACGGGCCTTCCTGTTTTGACTGCTGGCCCGGGCGCTCCAAAACTCACAAGCGAACAAGTGGCGGAGATTCTTGCCGATTTTCCATGAAATATCTATTGGACGTGAACGTGTTAATCGCCCTGTGTGTGAGAGAGCACGTGTTTCACGAACGAGTCGGGTCGTGGATGAACGAATCTGCACGGGCCGACCGCGCAGAGCTTATGACGTGCGCACTCACGGAACTTGGGTTTCTACGAATATTAGTCCAGGCGCCGTGGTACTCCTTCACAATCGAGCAAGGCGTTCAACTGCTATCCCGGTTGAAGTCCAGTGGTGATTTCCGTTTTGGATTTTTGACGGATGGACTTGGGATTGCACAACTCCCTCGCTCGGTGAAAGGAGCAAAGCAGATTGCAGACGGACACTTGGTGGAGCTCGCAAAGAGTCACGGAGCAACATTAGCGACTTTGGATGAAAATATCCAAAGTGCGATGGTAATCCCTAACAGTCGGTGAGCGCTTCGGGTTGTGACCTAGGGGATGCGGTCAAATTGACGATACGTTACGCGTTCTCTATACTCAAGAATTGCGTTGCAGGATAGTTTCCACCTTGAAGTTCTGAGAAGCGATTCGACGACCAGACGGACGCTACTCCCCGAAGCGTATCCAGCAAGAGAAAGAGGGAAACAGCATGGCAGAGGCAAGCTGCCGCCGCGAGCTGGAACTGGAAATTCCCGCGGACGAAGTGTCGAAGAAGATGGAGAGCGTGGCGAAGGAGTTCGCGCGCCTGGCAATCGTTCCAGGATTCCGGCGTGGCAAGGCACCCGTCTCGCTGATCCGGCGGAGATTCGCGGACGACATCAAGGGAGAAGTGCTGCAGACGCTGGTGCCGGAACGCGTGGAAAAAGCCGTGGCGGAGCAAAAGCTGACCCCCGTTTCACAGCCGAAAGTGGACAAGCTGGACTTCAATGAGGGGCAGCCGCTGAAGTTTCGCGCGGTTTTCGACGTGATGCCGGAATTCGAACTGGGAAGTTACAAAGGGCTGGAATTGGAAATGCCCACGATGGACATCACCGACGAAGACATCACGAAAGCTCTGGAAGAAATGCGGGAGCGGGCAGCGGCATTTGCGCCCGTGGAAGGCCGGGCGATCCAGGACGGCGACTTCGCGCAAGTGAAATTGCTGGGCACGCCGGAGGGCGGCGGCGATCCGCTGCAGGCCGACAGCGTGCTGTGCCACATCGGCGCGGAAGAGACGATGGAGCCTTTCAATACGAACCTGAAAGGCGCGAATGTGGGCGACCACAAGAATTTTGACGTGGAGTATCCCGCGGATTATCCCGACCCAAAGCTTGCGGGAAAGAAATATCACTATGCCGTGGAAGTGCTGGGAATCAAGACCAAGAAGCTGCCGGAGCTGAACGACGATTTTGCGAAGGACGTGAGCGACGCAAAAACGCTGGAGGAATTGAAGAAGAAGGTTCGCGAAGGATTGGAGCACCAGCGCGATCACAAACACAAGGAATTGCTGAACGAAAAAGTTCTGGCGGAATTGGTGAAGAAGCACGACTTCCCGGTGCCGGAATCCCTGGTGGAGCATCAAATGGATGTGCGGCTGGAGCGCGTGGTGCGGTCGCTGGCCGCGCAAGGCGTTGATCCTCGGGCGGTGAACGTGGACTGGGTGGCTCTGCGCCGCCGGCAGGAAGAGCGGGCGAGGGACGACGTAAAGGCGGAATTGATCATCGACCGCATCGCCACGGCAGAAAACATTGACGTGAACGAAGACGACGTTACCCGCGAGCTGGAACACATGGGCGGGCATAGTGGCGAATCGGCCGAAGCACTTCGCGCTCGTTTGACAAAGCAAGGAGCGCTCGATAGGATGAAAGCTAAGTTGCGAAGCGACAAAACACTCGAGTGGATGGAGCAAAACGCCAAAATCAAGACCGTCGCGGCGGCAAATGTGGCGACGGATGCAAAGTGAAACATTCCGGCCGGGTACAAGCGGCTCTAATCCCATGAGAAAATTCGACGAACCTGACTACCACGCAACGACTCTCGTACCCATGGTGGTCGAACAGACCAGCCGCGGCGAGCGGGCGTACGACATTTATTCGCGGCTGCTGAAAGAGCACATTATTTTTATCGGGACGCCGATTGACGACCACGTGGCTAATCTGGCGACCGCGCAAATGCTGTTCCTGCAGGCGGAAGATCCGGAAAAAGACATTCAGCTGTACATTAACTCGCCGGGAGGCTCGATCACCGCGGGCTTTGCGATTTACGACACCATGCAATTCGTGAAGCCGGACGTGGTGACAACGTGCGTGGGACAAGCGGCTTCGATTGCCGCGGTGCTGCTGGTTGGTGGCGCTCACAAAAAGCGTTTTGCGCTGCCCAACGCACGGATCCTGATTCACCAGCCGTGGTTGTCTGGGCTCGGCGGGCAGGCAACGGACATCGACATTCACGCAAAAGAAATCCTGCGCATGCGCACGACGATCAATGGACTGCTGGCGAAGCATACCGGCCAGTCCGTGGACCGCATCGAAAAAGACGTCGAGCGCGATTACATCATGAATGCGGAGCAGGCCAAGGAATACGGGATGATCGATGAGATCATCTACAAGCATCGTTAGTTTTTGAGGCGCGAAGTGCTTTGCCGTTCGAAGCGTGTGCGGGAGGCTCGTTCCCGATAGTCCGCACCGCCACGACTTTCTCTCTTGCTCCGGGGATAAATCGGCCTAGAATATGAATAGAGACTCCGAAGAAGCCCAGCGGAGCTGAGGCCTCCATACCAGTGAAAAAATTTAACCCAGATGAGCCATTGCGCTGCTCCTTTTGCCACAAGACACAGGAGCAGGTCGAAAAGCTGATCAGTTCGCCTTCGGACTATCCGCGCGCGTACATCTGCAACGAGTGCGTGGGAGTTTGCCAGACGATTCTGGAAGACGAGAAGCGCGAACAGGCGACCGCGCCCGCGCGGCAGCTTCCGCGGCCTCCGGAAATCAAGCGGTTTCTCGACGGCTACGTCATCGGGCAGGACCGCACGAAGAAAAAGCTCGCGGTGGCTGTCTATAACCACTACAAACGGATTTTCCTGAACAAGCAGCCGGGCGAAGTGGAGCTGAGCAAGTCCAATATTTTGCTAATCGGGCCAACGGGCACGGGCAAGACGCTGCTGGCGCAAACGCTTTCACGCATGCTGGAAGTGCCGTTTGCCATTGTGGATGCAACGACGCTGACGGAAGCGGGCTACGTCGGAGAAGACGTCGAGAACATTATTTTGAAGCTCCTGCAGGCCGCCGATGGCGACGTGCAGAAGGCGCAGCAAGGCATCATTTATATCGATGAGATCGACAAGATTGCCAAGAAGGATGAGAATCCGTCGATCACGCGTGATGTTTCCGGCGAAGGCGTGCAACAAGCGTTGCTGAAGATTCTGGAAGGCACGGTGGCCAATGTGCCTCCGCAAGGCGGGCGCAAGCATCCGCACCAGGAATTTACGCCGGTGGACACGACCAATATCCTGTTCGTCTGCGGCGGAGCGTTTGTGGGCCTGGAGAAGATTATCGAGAAGCGCACAGGCCGCCGGTCGCTCGGTTTCCACACGGATGCACTGCCGTCGACGCCGCAGCGGCGGAACACCGAGTTGCTCGAGCAGGTGCAACCCGGCGATTTGATCCGCTACGGGCTGATTCCGGAATTCGTGGGACGCCTGCCGGTTGCGGGCGTGATGAACGATCTGGACAAGGCGGCGCTGGTCAAGATTCTGACGGAGCCGAAGAACGCCCTGCTGAAGCAGTATCAGCGGCTGTTTGAGTTTGAGAACGTGCGCTTGCGATTTACCGAGGAAGCGCTGGAAACTGTGGCAGAGTTAGCACTTCAGCGCAAAGTGGGCGCGCGCGGCTTGCGCATGATTCTCGAAGACCTCATGCTGGAGCTCATGTACCACCTTCCCATGCAGCGGAAGGTACGCGAGTTCGTGGTAAGCGCGGAAATGGTGCGCACGCGCGAAATCAACTGGAGCTTGCTCGAAAAAGCCGGATGAGCCGGCTTACGCATCAAATTCAGGGTGCGGCCAATCTTCGGCCGCATGGAACCAAGAGGCGGAAGTAGAAGTTCAGGGGCCCCCATGTTCACACGAGAAAAACAAGAGATGAGGCGCGTGCCGATGATGCCGGTGCGCGACATGGTCATCTTCCCGCAGCAGATGACGCCGTTTATCGTCGGCCGCGAAGCGAGCGTAAGAGCGCTCGAAGAGGCACTGGCCAGCGACAAAAAGATTTTCCTGTCCACGCAGCATGACGCTTCGGTGGATGACCCCAAGCCGGAAGAGATTTACGCTGTCGGGACGCTGGCCAATATTGTGCAGAGCGTGAAGCTGCCGGATGGCAACATCAAAGTTTTGGTGGAAGGCGTGGAACGCGCGAGGGCGCTCTCGATCGCCACGGAAGAGGGCTTCTTCCGTGCCACGATCCGCCTGCTGGGCCAGCGCATCGAGGATTCGCCGCAGGTCAAGCAGACCGTGGAGAAGGTGACGGGGCTTTATGAGCAGTTCATCAAGCTGTCACAAAGTCTGAATTACGACACCATGATCGCGGCCGCGCGCGGGGATGATCCTTCGCGCCTGTCGGACACGATTGCCGCGAACCTGCAGCTTCCCGTGGATGAAAAACAGGATTTGCTGGAAACCGTGGATCCGATGGAGCGGCTGAACCGCATCGGAGAAATCCTGGAAATCGAGCTGGAGAAGCTAAACGTCGACCGGAACATCAATACGCGCGTGAAGCGGCAGATGGAGCGCGCGCAAAAAGAGTACTACCTCAACGAAAAGCTGAAGGCTATCCAGAAAGAGCTTGGGCGCGGCGAGAAAAGCGAAACTGACGAGCTGAAGAAAAAGATCGATGCCGCGGGCATGCCCAAGGATGTTCACGAGAAGGCTGTCCAGGAACTGAAGCGCCTGGAGTTGATGCCGCCCATGTCGGCGGAATCGACCGTCAGCCGGAATTACCTGGACTGGCTGATTGCCGTGCCGTGGAAGAAGCGGTCCAAAGAAATCCGCGACATCAAAGCGGCGGAGAAGGTGCTCAACGAAGAGCACTATGGGCTGGAGAAGATCAAGGACCGCATCCTGGAATTCCTTGCCGTGCGGCAGTTGGTAAAAAACCCGAAGGGGTCGATCCTCTGCTTTGTCGGTCCTCCGGGCGTCGGCAAGACCTCGCTGGCGATGTCCATCGGCCATGCTACTGGCCGCAAGTTCGTGCGCGTTTCGCTTGGCGGCGTGCGCGATGAGGCGGAAATTCGCGGCCACCGCCGGACGTACATTGGAGCCTTGCCTGGGCAGATCATCCAGATGATGAAAAAGGCCGCGACGGTGAACCCGATTTTCGTGCTGGATGAAGTGGACAAGATGTCCACGGATTTTCGCGGCGACCCATCGGCGGCGTTGATGGAAGTGCTGGATCCGGAACTCAACCATGCGTTCACGGACCATTATCTGGACGTGGAGTACGATCTTTCGAAAGTAATGTTCGTGTGCACCGCCAACGTGTTGCACACTATTCCCCAGCCACTGCAAGACCGCATGGAAATCCTGCGGCTGCCCGGTTACACCGAGCAGGAAAAAATGGAAATTGCGACGCGCTTCCTGGTGAAGCGGGCGCTGGAAGTCACCGGGCTGACGGAAAAGAACCTCAAGTTCACCGAAGAGGGGCTGCTGCACATTATCCGGCACTACACGCATGAAGCCGGCGTGCGCAACCTGGAGCGGGAAATCCAGAACATCGCGCGCAAGATGGCGCGCAAAGTGGTGACCGACGGTGCGGATTCGACCGCCGAGATTAGCGCGGAGAACGTCAAGGATTTCCTGGGCGTGCTGAAGTACCGCGAATTCTGGCTGGAGAAACAAAACGAGATCGGATTGACGACGGGCCTGGCGTGGACGGAAGTGGGCGGGTCGGTGCTTGCGACGGAAGCGACGTTGATGGAAGGCAAGGGCCGTCTGACATTGACCGGAAAACTGGGCGACGTGATGCAGGAGTCCGCGCAAGCGGCCATGAGCTACGTGCGTTCGCGTTCGAATCTGCTGGGCCTGCCGAGGGACTTCTACCGCACCATCGATATTCACGTGCACGTGCCAGAAGGGGCGATCCCCAAGGATGGGCCGTCCGCCGGTATCACGATTTGCACATCGATTGTGAGCGCGTTGACCAAAAATCCCGTGCGTTGCGACGTGACCATGACCGGGGAAATCACGCTGCGCGGCAAGGTTCTGCCCATCGGCGGGGTCAAGGAGAAGCTCCTGGCGGCCCACAGAATGGGCTTGCGTACGGTAGTGCTTCCGAAGGACAATGAGAAGGACCTAGCGGATATCCCGCAAGAGATTCTCTCCAGTCTCACGATCCATTTTGTCGAGACCATGGATGAAGTGCTGCAGATTGCGCTGGAGCGGCCCATCGTGCCGCTTGAGCATGCCGCGGTAGCGCCCGTTGCGGAATCGTTCGTGGCCGGCGCCGAGAAAGACAAGAGTTTGACCAACTAAGCAGCGATATTCCGGACAAGGCTCATCCCCGCGGGTCTGCTCACAATTGCAGGCACGCGAGGGGGGAGTGTGAGCTTCGGGGTGGACCGGGAACCGCCGCGGTTGGGGAAAAGTCCGGTCTGTCCCTTTCGGCTGGTTTCGCGTCTTCGGTTCATGGCCTTAGAGCGGTCAACCGCCAGTTGGTGCGTCACCTCAAGAACAATCCGGATTCTCAGGGTCAATTCACAATCACATTAGGAAACTATGCCAAAAGAAACACACGTTGAAGGAAACAATCAGATGAGTATCAGCCTTGCCGAGTTAAAGGAAAAGAACATCACCGACCTCGCCAAGATCGCCAAGGAATTGAACATTCCCGGCGCGAGCGGGATGCGCAAGCAGGAGTTGATTTTTCAGATTCTGCGCGCGCAGACCGAAAAGAACGGTTTGATCTTTTCCGAAGGCGTCTTGGAATGCCTCCCTGACGGATTCGGATTCCTCCGCGCACCGGAATACAACTACCTCCCCGGCCCGGACGACATCTACGTTTCTCCGTCGCAAATCCGCAAGTTCGACCTCCGCACCGGCGACACCGTGTCCGGTCAAGTGCGCCCACCCAAGGATGGCGAACGCTACTTCGCGCTGATCAAAGTGGAAGCGGTAAATTTTGAAGACCCGGAAGTGGCGAGGAACAAGATTTTCTTCGATAACCTGACGCCGCTTTACCCGCAGGGCCGTTTGAAGATGGAAACGACCAAGGAAAACATGACCGGGCGCGTGCTGGACCTACTTTGCCCCGTAGGCAAGGGCCAGCGTGGATTGATCAACGCGCCGCCGCGCACCGGAAAAACCATGATGCTGCAGGCTATCGCCAATGCCGTCGCCACCAAT
The DNA here is from genome assembly GCA_003223295.1 of Acidobacteriota bacterium. Lineage (GTDB taxonomy): Bacteria > Acidobacteriota > Terriglobia > Acidiferrales > UBA7541 > Acidiferrum. The sequence goes on from QHYM01000325.1 coordinate 34,093, forward strand.
CATCCGGAAGTCGCGCTCATCGTTCTGCTGATTGACGAGCGCCCGGAAGAAGTCACCGACATGCAGCGCACGGTGAAAGGTGAAGTCATCAGTTCGACGTTTGACGAGCCGCCGCAGCGCCACATCCAGGTTGCGGAAATGGTTTTGGAAAAAGCCAAGCGCCTGGTGGAACACAAGCGCGACGTGGTGGTGCTGCTGGATTCCATCACACGCCTCGCGCGCGCCTATAACGCGGTGACCCCACCCTCCGGCAAAGTGCTTTCCGGCGGTATTGACGCCAATGCGTTGCAGCGGCCGCGGCGATTCTTCGCGGCGGCTCGCAACGTCGAAGAAGGCGGCTCGCTCACTATCGTCGCTACCGCCCTCATCGATACCGGCAGCCGCATGGACGACGTGATTTTTGAAGAGTTCAAGGGCACCGGTAACATGGAAATCTACCTCGACCGGCGCCTAGCCGATAAGCGCGTCTTCCCCGCGATCGACATTCAGCGTTCGGGTACCCGCAAGGACGAATTGCTGCTTCCGCCGGAAGAACTCAGCCGCGTGTGGGTGCTGCGGAAGGTGTTGAGCCCGCTCTCGACGGTTGAAGCGATGGAGCTTTTGCTCAGCCGGTTGACCAAAACCAAGTCGAACATGGAATTCCTCGGCTCGATGTCCGCGCCGGCCTGACACAATTCACAATTTCTGTTTCCAGTGCCGCGATGTAATCAACGATGCGCTCCGACCAACCGTCGATGTGCGTCCATCCATTGCCATAGCTGACGCCGTGCTTGTTCGGAGCAACATTCACCACGTACGCGCGTGGCGTCCACGCGGCAAGGATGCCCTCGTGCGACTGCTCGTCGGTAATGACGATCAGCCGGTCGAGTTCGCGCCACTCCCGCTTCTGGTGGAGCTGCGTCAGCGCGCTTCAGGTACGTCCCCGAGTGCGCCTGAGAACCCACGATCGCGTCCTGCAGCGCGCCGCCCTTGTCCAGCCGCTCGCGGATGAGCTTCGGGTCGACGCCCGATGCCAGCATCAGGCGGAGGTTACGCAGGACGGCCAGGCCGCCAAGCTGTCCCTCGCGCCGGAGCCTCTCGAAGTTCTCGTGCTTGTCCTTCCCTGCGGACAGAGCAACCTCCCAGGTATCGGGAGATTCGAGCGTGTTCTCAACGAGTTTCTTCCAGGGCGCAGCTTACGAAGCAAGCGGGCTTCGAGACCACAACCTCTCCGGTTCGCACCGGAGCGCTCTCTTGTGTCGAAGTAACGCGCGCCTTCACCACACCGGAGACTCTTGTGCTGGGAACAAGCGGCTGGAGGTTTTCAGTGCGCTGCGTAAAAACGCCCGCTTGCTGTCTCCGAAGGAACTCCGCCTTCACCACGGCACAACTTCTTGCGGCGGGAATAAACGGCACGAGTATTTTCCAATGCTCTGCCACTGAGCTACGACGGCTTTCGCCACCGGTGGGAATCGAACCCACGACCGTTGGTTTAGCGATGTAACCTTGAATCGAAACGACTTAGGCGGTTGATTTAGAGTCGCGCGAACAAGCAGACCGCGAGACCCGATCGCCTTGGTGCATATCCGTCTTGGCTTTTATCTTCGTGTCTCATATCTGCTCTCACGCTCAGCGAGGATCTCGGCGAACCGGGACGTACGACTGAGGTATCTGGAAGGTAAACGAATCCCGAAAATCTGTCAATTCTTTTTTCAAAAAACTGGAAGTTTTGCCCATTTTTTGCATAACTGATTAATTCCAAAGTACCTACCTGGAATTGGGCGCTGAAATCGCCGCTGGCGTGCCTGAAGTCAACTGGCCCGGTGCCTGCCGGCGGCCGTGCCTGCGAGTTCATCCTGCCTTTCGCGTGCCAGCATGACGATGAGCCGAGCAGTCTCTTCAATACCCATCGCCGTGTTGTCGACAAGGACCGCATCGGCAGCGCGCACGAGCGGGGAGACCTTTCTTTCGCGGTCGCGGCGGTCGCGCTCACGTACCTCGTCAAGAACTTCGGCGAGAGTGAACTTCTCGTCCTTTTCCTGATGTTCCTTCCAGCGGCGCTCCGCGCGCACTTCCGGCGATGCGTCCAGAAAGATCTTCAGCTCTGCGTTGGGAAAAACGACCGTGCCGATATCGCGCCCTTCCATCACCACGCTGCCACCGGCTCCGGCACGCTGCTGCTCGGCAACGAGTACACGTCGCACGCCCGCGACGGTTGCCAGCCGCGAAGCTGCCTGCGCTACCTCGGGAGCGCGAATTCCATGCGTCACTTCCCTCCCATCGAGGAACACGCGGTTTTTTGCGCCAGCTACTTCGAGCTCCGGTGTGGGCGGTTTCAGCTCGATGTGAGTTTCTTTTGCCAGCGCTTCAAGGCGGGCTTCGTCGCTGAGAGCCACTTTTCGCTCGAGAGCTTTCAGCGCCAGTGCGCGGTACATCGCGCCGCTGTCGAGATAGGAATATCCCAGGAGCGCCGCAATGCGCCGCGCCACGCTGCTCTTGCCGGAGCCTGCCGGACCGTCGATAGAGATTGTCAGTTGTCTGGGCATTCGAAGAATGGGTTTCAGCTTTCAGAATCCCATAATGTTGTAGCCGCAATCGACGTAAATGGTTTCTCCGGTAATGCCAGAGCCCGCTTCGGAAAGCAGAAACGCGGCCGTGCTGCCAACTTCGCCGGGGTCGACGTTGCGCTTCAGTGGGGCGCGCTCAGCGTGCGATTTCAGCATGTCACTGAGTCCGGAAATCCCGCGCGCGGCAAGTGTTTTGATCGGGCCCGCGGAAATAGCGTTTACGCGAACTCCCTTCGGACCAAGATCGTTGGCCAAGTAGCGGACGCTCGCCTCCAAAGCGGCCTTGGCGACGCCCATGACGTTGTATCGAGGCACCACTTTTTCCGCGCCGTAATAGGTGAGCGTAACGATGCCTCCGCCGGAGGTCATCAACGGAGCAGCAGCGCGTGTGACGGCGATCAGCGAGTAAACACTGATGTCGTGCGCGATGCGGAAGCCTTCCCGTGTGGTGTTCACAAAGTCGCCCTTCAATTCATCGGCGGGAGCAAACGCGACGCTGTGTACGATTCCGTTCAGCACGCCGTAGCGCGCTTTCAATTCTTCGAAGAGCTTTGCAATTTGATCGTCGAACGAGACGTCGCACATGAATCCCGAAGCGCCGGGAAGATCGGCGATCAAATCTTTGGCTTCCTGCTCGAGCCGTTCATTCTGATAGGTGATGGCGAGCTGCCAGCCGGCTGCATGCAGCTTCTGCGCGATGGCCCAGGCGATGCTGCGCTTGTTGGCCAGCCCAAAAACTACCGCCGTTTTTTGCGTTTCGGACATGCTCCCCCTTTAACGAGCGCTCGCCACTCGTCACTTCGTCTAAATGCGGTGAAACGCTTTCTCAATTTCTCTCGTAGAATAGCGCAGCACTACTGGGCGCCCGTGCGGACAGCTCATCGGGCAGTCCGTTTTTGCCAGCGCGTCCAGGAGCCATTCCATTTTGGATGGCTCAAGCGGCATGTTCACTTTAATGGCCGCATGGCAGGCGGTCGATGCAGCAATTTTCGCTTGCAGCGTTTCGATGGAAATCGCGGCGTTCTCGCGTTCGATGCCATCGAGAATTTCACGCAGCAGCTTTTCGGCGTCTGGCGCCACCACGCCCGCGGGAACCGCCTGAATTGCCACGCTCTTCGGTCCCATCAGCTCGACTTCGAAGCCGTTCGCGGCAAGCTCTTCGGCGATTTGTTCAAACGTGACGATCTGCCGCGGCGAAAGTTCAATCACCAGCGGCATGAGCATGCGCTGCGCTTCGATTTTCCCGGTGCGGCGTGCCTCCAGGTGTTGTTCGAAAAGCACGCGCTCGTGCGCTACGTGCTGGTCCACGATCCACAAACCTTCGCCATTCACCGCGACGATGAAGCTGGAGTTAACCTGCCCGAGCGGCTTTAGGTCGGCAATTTGTTCCGGGCGCGGAAGCGTTGCAGGAGCGTCCGCGTTTGGAGCTGCGAGATTTCCGGCCCAAGTCGAGGCCGCGGAAATTTGTGCGGGAGCGATGGCCGTTCCGAAGGCGCCGCCCGAGCGGAAGGGAATGCGCTGCTCGACCGGTTGCATCGGCGCGCTGCTGAGGTCGAATCCGCCGTCGGGGCCAACACCTGAGCCCAGGCCCATTTCCTCCATGGGCGGGATTATCGCGCGAGGAACCCCTGATTCCGCAGGCGTGGGCGTGATTCCGCCAGGAAGCGCTCCATTTCCGAAGCCGGATGCTTGTGGCGTCGCGGTTGCTGCAGCTGCGAAACTGGCGATCGGTCGCACGCTCATAAGAGCCTGGCGAATGGTGTCGCGCGTGAAATCGTGCACAAAATTCGAACGCCGGAAGCGCACTTCGATTTTTGCCGGGTGCACGTTGACGTCCACTTCCTCGTAGGGCATCTCGAGAAATAGCAGCGTCGCGGGGAAAACTGTCGGCGGCAAAATATTGCGGTAGGCTTCGTGGATCGCGTGGAGGATTAGCCGGTCGCGCACCAGGCGGCGGTTCACAAAAATGTAAATGCCGTTGCGATTCAGCCGCTGCACTTCGGGACCTGACGTGAAGCCGGTTACGGTGAGCGACGCCATTTCCTCTTCCGGATCGAGTTGTGGTTCGGTGATGGCCGCGCGGAACGGCGCGGATACGGAAGGAATTTCCACCAGTTCATCGAGCGCTTGCCGGCCAAAAAGCTGATAAACGCGGTCGGCCAGTTTTTCGGCGGGCGCGCAGTTGATGATCTCCTGCGTCGGCGTCGAGAGAATGAATTGTCTGCCAGGGTTTGCGAGTGCGTAGTGCGTGACGAGCGATGCGATGTGGCCGAGTTCCGTGGTGTCCGACTTCAGGAATTTGCGGCGCGCGGGGACGCAATAAAAGATGTCGGCGATGCTGACCGTTGTTCCGGCGGGGAGTCCCGCGGGCTTCACGCCGATGAGTTTTCCGCCAGCGAATTCCACGCGCGTGCCTTCGCCTTCGGTTTCGTCGCGCGTTTCGAGCAGCAGCCGCGAGACAGCGGCAATCGACGGCAAAGCTTCTCCGCGAAAGCCAAGCGTGGCGATGGAAAGCAGGTCATCGGCGGTTTTGAGCTTGCTGGTGGCGTGGCGTTCGAAGGCCAGCAGCGCATCGTCGTGCGTCATCCCATGGCCGTCGTCGGTCACGCGGATCATGTGTTTGCCGCCCTGCTCGACTTCGATGCGAACGGTTTTCGCGCCGGCATCGAGCGCGTTTTCGAGCAGTTCCTTCACCACCGACGCGGGCCGCTCGACAACTTCGCCCGCCGCAATTTTGTTCGCAACGGATTCGGGAAGTATGCGAATGCGGCTCATTTAGCTCCAGGCTTTCCGCGTTCATTATAGCGGCGTACAGAACGAATCACCTGCACGGAACGAAAAGCGAACCATACCAGAAGTGGCAAGACCAGGGCTATGGCGACGCTGAGATCAACACGATTCGCAGGCATTTTAAAATACAAGAGGTCGTAAACGACGAGCCCAGCAATCACCAGGACGGCAGCCAAGTACCCGCCGATTGTAATCGGCAGAACGAACGAATAGCGGTCTTCGCTTGACATTTCAGGCCAACCGTTCGAGCCATCCCAAAACACCTGCTTGCAGTGCCAGCAAGCTCGCTCTCCCGTGCCCGGCAAACTGTTGAAAGGCCCCCAAGTGATTTTGAAGATCCATCGACAGTAGGGACATGGGTACACTGTGCATCGGAAAATGGACCATTGCGAACCCCATCGGAGGGTACTCCATCGGAGCCCTTTGCCTCCGAGCAGAGCGTAGTCATTCCCGATCGCGCGAAGACCATCCATCTCATCTACTCGGCGGCTTTCTTGACTTCAGGCTTGGTGGCAAGGCCGAGTTCGTCGAGTTGGGGGGGGTCCACTTCACTGGGCGAATCGGCCATGAGGTCCTGCGCGGCCGTGGTTTTGGCGAAGGCGACGACTTCGCGAATGGATTTTTCGCCGGAGAGGAGCATGGCGATGCGGTCGACGCCGAGGGCGATGCCCCCGTGCGGCGGCGTGCCATAAGTGAGCGCGTCGAGGAAAAAGCCGAAGCGGCGGCGAAGCTGCTCCTCGGTCAGGCCGAGGGCTTTGAACAAGCGCTCCTGAATATCCTGGCGGTGGATACGGATGCTGCCGGAGCCGAGCTCGTAGCCGTTCAGAACGAGGTCGTAGCCCTTCGAACGCACTTCCCAGGGCGTGGATTCGAGCTTTTCCATGTCTTCGTCGACGATGCCGGTGAAGGGATGCTGCGCGCTGACCCAGGTTTTATCGGTTTCGCTCCACTCGAACAGGGGAAAGCCGGTGATCCAGAGAAATTTCCATTGCGACTTGTCGATCAGGTTGAGCGCTTCGCCAAGCTGCAGGCGTAATTGTCCCGCGATGAGCGCAGCGCCCTCGGTGCCTTTGATTTGTTCTTTTGCGGAAACCGCGACGACGAGGTCGCCGGGTTTCGCGCCGCACGCTTCGGCGAGTTTCTTCACATTTTCGGCGCCAATCAGTTTTTCGACCGTCGACGCCAAACCCTCCGGCGCCACTTTCACAAAATATGCGCCGCGTGCTTTCAGCGATTTGGCTTTTTCGGTCAAGTCGTCGAGCTGTTTGCGCGAATAACCCGCCGCGCCCGGCGCGGCCAACGCGAAAACGTGGCCTTCGATTTGCAGCTTCTGCTTGGCTTCCTCGGGAAAGCATTGCGTGACTTCATGCAGTTCCATGCCGAAGCGCAGGTCGGGTTTGTCGCTGCCATATTTGCGAATCACTTCCTTGTAGAGCATGTGCGGAAACGGTGCGCTTACTTTAACGTCCGCGACGGCGCACGCGCGCACCATCACCGTTTCGATGACGTGAAAAATATCTTCCTGGCGCGGGAAGGACATCTCCAGGTCGAGCTGCGTGAACTCGAGCTGGCGGTCGGCGCGCAAATCCTCGTCGCGGAAGCACTTCACGATCTGGAAGTATTTGTCCAGCCCGGCGATCATTAATATCTGCTTGAAAATTTGCGGCGATTGCGGCAGCGCGTAAAACTGTCCGTGATGGATGCGGCTCGGCACCAGAAAATCGCGCGCGCCCTCCGGCGTCGAGCGCGTGAGCATGGGCGTTTCCACTTCGATAAAGCCCAGCTCGTCCATGACCTTGCGCATTTCCAGAATGATTTTGTGGCGCAGCGCCAGATTGCGGTGCGGCTTGGGGCGGCGCAAGTCGAGGTAGCGGAAACGCAGGCGCGTCTCTTCTGCGGCGTTGATTTCGTCTTCGATGGGAAACGGCGGCGTTTTGGCGTTGTTCAGGATGTGCAGCTTGGTAGCGACGAGTTCGATGTCGCCGCTGGCCAGGTCGGGATTGGCTTTTTGGCGCTTGACCACCTTGCCTTCGACGGCGACGACGAATTCACTGCGTGCCTGTTCGGCTTTAGCGTGGGCCGCGGGCTGCGTTTCTTTGTTGAAGACCACTTGGACGAGGCCGGTGCGGTCGCGCACGTCGAGAAAGAGCAAATTGCCTAGGTCGCGGCGGCGATGCACCCAGCCCATGACGATGGCGTCGCGGCCTTCGTCCTTGGCGCGCAGTTCGCCGCAGTAGTGTGTGCGCTTCAGATTGCCGAGAAAATCGAGCACGCTTCTATCCCTTCCACAATTTCAAATCGCCGACTGTAGCACCGGCATTCTTGCCTGTCTCAACTCAATTTCAAATCGCTGTCATGCTGAGCGAAGCGAAGCATCGCAACTGACGATTACACCTCGGCGTCGCTTAAGTTGAGATCCCGCGGGTCCGACAGCGTCGGACCCTCAGGATGACAAGCCTCTTGCTTTTCGCAGGTGGTCGAGCAAGTCGGCTTCTTTGAATTTGGCTTGTTCGCCGGTCGCCAAAGTCTTTAGCGTCCACTCGCCGCTCGAGACTTCATTATCGCCGAGAATGAGCGCGTAACGAGCGCCCAATTTGTCCGCCTGGCCGAGTGCTTTGCCGAACTTTTGCTCGACGGGAGGAAGCTCCACGCTGAGCCCCGCGGCTCGTAAATTCTTCGCGACACGAACGGCCGTGGCATACGCTTTCTCGCCCATCCAAGCGATGTAAACGTCGCGCCCTTGAGGCGCAGGCGTTTTGCCAGCCTCTTGCAAGGACAGGATCAGGCGGTCCTCACCGATAGCGAAGCCTGTGGCGCGGGTCGGCGGTCCGCCGAGCAGTTCCATCAGGCCGTCGTAACGCCCGCCGCCACAAACGGCGTTCTGTGAGCCCAGTCCTTTCGCCGTGATCTCGAAAGTGGTGCGCGAGTAGTAGTCGAGACCGCGAACGAGCCGCCAATTCTCGCGATAATTCACGCCGCGCAGTTCGAGCTCCTTCTTCACGCCGCGATAATTTTCCGCGCATTCCTCGCACAGGTGGTCGGCGATGTGCGGCATGCCTTCGATGAGTTTTTGCTCGCTTTCGAGTTTCGAGTCGAGGACGCGCAGCGGATTCGTCTCGATGCGCCGCTGGCTGTCCGGCCCGAGCTTGTCTTTCACTTTGGAAAGCTCCGCTCGAAGCAATTCCGCGTATTTCGGGCGGCACTTCTTGTCCCCGATGCAGTTGATATCGAGTTGAACGCCTTCCAGCCCCAGTCGATCGAAAAACGTCATCACCATTTCAATCAATTCGGCATCGATGCCGGGAGCATCGCTTCCGCCCAATACTTCCGCGTCGACCTGGTAGAACTGGCGGTAACGCCCCTTCTGCGGCCTCTCACGCCGAAACATCGGGCCGAAGGTGTACAGCTTCACCGGCTGCGGCAGTTGCTGCATGTTGTTTTCGATGTAGGCGCGACAGACAGATGCGGTGGCTTCGGGACGGAGACTTATGAATTGTACTTTCTCTTCGATCGAAGATTGGAATGCCTGCTCGAAATTCTTCAGATCAACGCCAAGGCCAGCCTGCAATGCATCCTGCACCAAACTTTTAATCACGTTAGCGGGGTCAGTGAACGAAAACATTTCTTTCGAGACCACATCCGTGTCGAGGCCAATAGAACGGGCGAAGAGCTCCGTCGGCTCGAAGATTGGCAAACGAATTTCGCTGAAGCCGTAGGAGGCGAAGACTTTTTGCGCAATTTGTTCAACGCGATTCCAGAGAGCGGTCTCTGGAGGCAATAGATCGCGTGTGCCTTTGATGGCCTGAAATTTACGCCGTTCTTCTTTCTTGGCTGTGCCTTCGCTCACGGGGTGGGTTCCTCGCGATAGATATTTTTGTAGCCGACGTAGCGCTTGGCGTAGGCGTCGATGGTGGCTTTGTCGATTTCCCGCAACGGGCGCTTCACTTTGCCGGGCGAGCCCATCACCAGGCTGCCCTGCGGAATCACGGTGCGTTCGGTAAGCAGCGTGCCCGCAGCGACGATGCTGCCGCTGCCCACCAGCACGCCATTCAGAATGACCGCACCCATGCCGACCAGGCAGCGCGACTCGATGGTGCAGCCGTGCAGCGTGACGGAATGGCCGATGGTGACGTCATCGCCGAGAATCAGCGGATACTCGTCGCGCATCACGTGACAGATCGAACCGTCCTGAATGTTTGTTCGCGCGCCAATGCGAATGTAGTGCACGTCGCCGCGAATCACCGAGCATGGCCACACGCTCGAATCCTCACCAATCACCACGTCGCCGATAATCACCGCCGCCGGGTCAATGTAAGCCGAAGCCGCGATTTGCGGGTGCTTGCCGCGATAGGACCGGATGTCGGGCTGGCGCGTCATACTCGTTTTCAATTCTGGCTCTCAGTCGATCTGGAACGAAGGTCCGCCGATGGCGCCGGCAACTTCCTGGAGGCGATTCGCAACCGCGTGCGCCACTTTGTAGAGGCTTTGCGCGGCAGGCGTGGACTCGCCGAGCGCAGCGACGGGTTGACCGGTATCGCCACCGACTCGAATGCGCGGATCGATTTCAACTTCGCCGAGGAGGGGCACGCCATAGGCGGCGGCCGTCTTTGCGCCTTCGCCGTGGCCAAAAATATCCACGGGCTTGCCGCAATGCGGGCACGCGAAGGTGCTCATGTTCTCGACGACGCCGAGCACTTCCACGTTGACCTGGCGAAACATTTCGATGGCTTTGCGCACATCGGCCAGCGCCACGATGGATGGCGTGGTGACCACGACGGCGCCAGTCACGGCAACGGTTTGGATGAGCGTCAACTGCACATCGCCGGTGCCCGGCGGCAGGTCGATGATCAGGTAATCGAGCTCGCCCCACTCCACGCTGCGGAGGAACTGCGTGATCACGCTATGCAGCATCGGCCCGCGCCAGATCATGGGCTTGTCGCCGGGATTCAGCAGGCCCATGGAAATCATTTTCAAGCCCTGTGATTGCACGGGAATGATGCGCTTCTCGTGGGTGGCCTGCGGCTCCTGCGTGGTGCCGAGCATGATGGGCACGTTGGGGCCGTAGACGTCGGCATCGAGCAAGCCGACTTTGTGGCCTAGCTTTGCCAAAGCGAGCGCGAGATTCACGGCGACAGTGGTTTTGCCCACGCCGCCCTTGCCGCTTGCGACGGCGACAAGATTTTTTACGCCAGGAATCGGCTGGCGTTCGGGCATCTGCTGGGGTGTTGGGCCTGGTGGCATACCTTTACGTTTTCTCCTTGCAGAAGCGGAAGAGAGATTCATCGTGCAGAATGCGCACGATGGCGCAGGGTTCCTCGACTACGCGGTCCGACGCTTCGCGAGAGCGAAGCGCAAGAAAAAATCGGCCTGCTTCGCTCGGAATGACACTTTTACAGTTGTCCTGCATCAGACTCCTACGCGCCGTGGCATTTCTTGTATTTTTTGCCTGACCCGCACGGGCAAGGATCGTTCCTGCCGACCTTTGCTCCCGCGCGCACCGGTTTGGGCGCTTCCGCCTGCGCCGGTCCTGTTTGGTATTGTAGTTCGCGTTGTTGCCGTTGTTGGCGGCGTTCCATTTCGCGCGCGAATCCCGGCAAATTTGCGGGTGGCTCTTCGCTCGCTCGCGCGGCGGCGCTGGCAACGGCCGCGGCAGCGCTGGGTGGTTGGCGGGGCGGCTCCGGCCGCGGCTCGCGCGCCTGCGGCGGTTCGCCTTGCTGCAATTGAATATGGAAGAGATAGCGGATCGTCTCATTGTCGATGCGCGCCATCATGTCTTCGAAAAGGATGAACGCTTCCTTCTTGAACTCAACCAGCGGATCCTTCTGTCCATAACCGCGCAGGCCGATGCCCTCTTTCAAATGGTCGAGCGAGAGCAGGTGGTCTTTCCATTGCGAATCGACCACGTCGAGAATGATGCGGCGCTCGAGCCAGCGCATCAGGTCGGCGCCAAACTGTTTTTCCTTTTCCTCGTAGCGCTTGGTGACGGCCGTGACCGCAGCTTCAACGAGCGCGTCGTGGCCCAGAGAGCCGGGATCGGCGCCAGCCGCTTTCATGTCGACGCCAAACTGTGCGTTGGCTTCGGCGAGGAACTGCGCGACGTTCCACTGATCGGGATGCTGCTCGCGCGGGCAGTAGGTCTCGACCAGTTCGCGCGCAACGTCTTCCGCGATTCCCAGCACGTAATCGCGCTGATCTTTTCCTTCGAGCGCGGAGCGGCGAATCGCGTAGATCGTCTCGCGCTGCTTGTTCATCACATCGTCGTACTCGAGCAAATGTTTACGGGCATCAAAGTTCTGCGCTTCGACGCCTTTTTGCGCTTCCTCGATACGTTTCGAAACCATTCTGGATTCGATGGGCACGCCTTCCGTCATGCCCAAGCGGAACATCAGTTGCTTCACGCGTTCGCCGCCAAAAATACGCGCCAAATCGTCTTCGAGCGAAATGAAGAAGCGCGACGAGCCGGGGTCACCCTGGCGGCCGGCGCGTCCGCGCAACTGATTGTCAATGCGGCGCGCCTCGTGACGTTCAGTGCCGAGAATATGCAATCCGCCGAGCGCGACTACTTCATCGTGTTCCGCTTTGCACTGCTCGGCAAATTGGTCGTACACGGGCTTCCACTGGTCGGAGGGAACCTGAAAAATCTTGCCTTCGTGCTGGAACAACACCATTTGCACGCCGGGTTGCGCGCCATTGCCGTCAGCGGGATCGGCCCCAATCACAGCGGGCGCCGCCGCGTACGGCATGGCCAACTTGTTTTTCAGAAAATGGTCGCGGGTCATCTGCTCGGGATTGCCGCCGAGCAAAATATCCGTGCCGCGCCCGGCCATGTTCGTCGCAACTGTAACCGCCCCTTTGCGTCCGGCCTGGGCCACGACGCGCGACTCGCGCTCGTGCTGCTTGGCGTTCAACACTTGGTGCGGAATTCCAGCCTTCTTCAGCAACTCCGAAACTTTTTCCGATTTTTCGATGGAGATCGTGCCCACCAGCACGGGCTGGCCGCGTTCGTGATAGTGGCGGATGCCGTTCGCCAGCGAATTGTCTTCCTGCAAGATGCCGTTGACGACCGCTTCCTGCTTTTCCTTTTCGGTGCGGTAAATCACGTCGGAAGCTTCGATGCGGATGAGCGTGCGGTTCGTGGGGACGACGGTCACGTCGAGCTTGTAAATCTTGGAGAATTCGGCCGCCTCGGTCTCGGCCGTTCCGGTCATGCCGGAAAGTTTCTTGTACATACGGAAGTAGTTTTGGAAGGTGATGGTCGCGAGCGTCTGATTTTCGCGCTCGATTTTCACGTTTTCCTTGGCTTCCACAGCCTGGTTCAAACCGTCCGACCAGCGGCGGCCGGGCATCTGGCGGCCCGTGAATTCGTCGACGATGATGACTTCGCCGTCTTTCACGACGTAATCCACATCTCTTTTGTAAAGCGTGTGCGCACGCAAGGCCTGATAGACGTGGTGAATCGTCTCCATGTGCGCGGGGTCGTACAAATTACCGAGGCCCAGCATGCGCTCGCATTTGCTCACGCCTTCTTCGGTGAGCGTGGCGGTACGGTGCTTTTCGTCGAGGGTGTAGTCAATATCTTGAATCAGTTTGGGGATGATTTTGTCGATCTTGGCGTATTTGTCAGTGGATTCTTCCGACGGACCGGAAATGATCAGTGGGGTGCGCGCCTCGTCGATCAAAATGGAGTCGACTTCGTCAACGATGGCGAAGTGGTGCCCGCGCTGGACGCAGTGCGCCAGGTCGTACTTCATGTTGTCGCGCAGGTAGTCGAAGCCAAATTCGTTGTTGGTGCCGTAGGTAATGTCTGCGCCGTAAGCCGCGCGGCGCTGATCGTCATCCAAATCGTGCACGATCACGCCGACCGTCAATCCGAGTGATTTGTAAAGCGGGCTCATCCATTCCGCGTCGCGGCGCGCCAGGTAATCATTCACCGTGACGATATGCACGCCGCGCCCAGCAAGGGCGTTCAACACCGCGGGCAGCGTGGCGACGAGCGTTTTGCCTTCGCCCGTCTTCATTTCCGCGATCTTTCCTTCGTGCAGAACGATGCCGCCGATGAGCTGCACATCAAAATGCCGCATGTTCAGGAAGCGGCGCCCAGCCTCCCGCGTAAGGGCAAACGTGGGCACGATGACCGACTCCAGCACAGCTTGCAATGTTTCCTTGTACGATTTGTCGTCGGGGTCCGCGTCTTTGAGCTGTTCCTGGACCTGCTTGCGCAGCTCCGCAAAACGCGTTTTGAGGGCTTCGTCGCTGAGGGATCGCACTTCCGGTTCGCGAGCATTGATGGCCGCGATGACCGGCTGCAGTTTCTTGATGTCGCGCTCGTGCTTGGTGCCGATAAACCGAGCAATCAAATTGTCGACAAACTTGGCTACGTCCATGAATGGCTTCGCAATTCTCTGACGGTCTTGGCGAACCCGACTCGACAGGCCGCTGCAACACCACAAGCGTAAACAACCTATTCTAACTGGTTGGGCGCAGAAGCGCCAAAGGGCAGTGGAGCAAAAGGAGTGGCGGCGGGTGTTTGCCCAGGAAACGCTTTCCCTTCTTTTCAAGAATTACAGATGTCGAGCAGTTGTACGCCCGCGCGGTGTTGTAAAGATAGCTGATTACCGTAACGAGTCCCTGGAAAGTATTCGCGTTGCCCTTGCCGCTCGTTCTGCCTAGGATGGAACTTAAGACTAAAGTGCGGCAAGCCGAAGAGGGAATCGTCGTGACATGGTTGGGATGGAAGCGGCTCATCAGCTGCTGGCTGCTCGGGGTGAGCGCCATGCCGCTGACCGCGCAACGGCGCAGCGCGGTCGAGGAGCCAGGCCAGCTCAAGGTCATTCAAGTAAGAGAGCCCGATGGCCAAATCTTGACCTACAGTGATCTATCGCGACCGACCGAGGTATCGCTGGTGGGAACGAGTCTTGCGCGCGAGGCCCGCATCAAGCTGAAGATCCAAAGCGCCTCAGGTTCGTCCTCGCTGCTGCCCTTTATCCGGAAGCGTCGACCAGGGTTTTTGGAGATTGACATCAACCGCGGAAATATCGCCGGCCTACAACCCGCGCAGCGATTCGGCAAGGATTTTCTGACCTACGTCCTTTGGGCGGTGTCGGGGGATGGGAAAGCGTCGAACCTCGGCGAAATCAGTTCGACGGGCCAAAGACCCATCAGCATCAACGCAAGGACGCCCTACCAGGCTTTCTGGCTCATGGTGACTGCGGAACCAGACTTCGCCGTGGTCGATCCGAGCCCGCAGGTGGTGCTCTATAGCATAGACGAGGGGGCGCGCAAGGAGGGGACCGAGAAAAAAGTCCGGCACAAAAAAGCAAACCTGTCCTTCTCCACCCACTACACCGATTATGATTCGGTTCCAACTGCCGTGGAGGCTTCGCCAAGCGAACTGCTGCAGGCAAGAAAGGCCGTGGAACTGGCGTCCCGGTCAGGCATCCTGGGACTTGAGCGTTCCTCGGGAGCCCCGGAGGTCGAAGAAGAGAAACATACTCGCGAAACCCTTACGCGCGCGAAAGGTTTCCTGGTCCAGGCGGAGAGCGCCTACAAGAAGCATTCCAAAAGCAACAATGTTGTGCAGCCTGCGCGCACGGCGGCGCAGATTGCCGAAAACGCGCGCGCCCTTGCCCTTGGCGTCGTAGGGGGCAACTTGATTCGCCAACTGGAGGACGAGCTGGCAAGGGTTCGCGCTGAACTTGAAGAGACCCGAGCGGAACTGTCCAAGGCAAATGCGAAGTCGTCAGAGGATCCCAAGACCTCGGGTACGCAAGCCTCGGAACCGCAGGCCGAAAGTTGGTCTTTGGCTCAGACCAGTCCGGCGAGCCGGCTGGCAAGAATTGTCTCGCGCCCGAGCGTCTGGTTTGGCCTAATCGGTTGGGGCCTGGCAGTCTTACTTCTACTTCGCCGGCGATCCGCTTGAGCCGGTTCCTCCGCGCCGCGACCAGGATATCGCTGGCATTATCAGGAACTATAAACCTCATGACTTGGTGTCTCGGCCCTGACGAGAAAACTGCTATTGTGAGAAAAAGATGCCGCGCCACGTCGCCACAGTTCGGTGGCTAGCCCGCTTGATTACGCCGGGCGCCTGGCTGCTGCTTGCGACCTGGGGGCTGACGCAGGTAGAGCCAGCCCGCCTGACGGTTGCTCCCTACGCTCGTTTCTTCTGCTTTGCGGCCCTGGCGGCAGCCGGGCTGCTCAGTTGGTATTACAGCCAAGGTCGCGTGTTGTTTTCTGCCCTGGTACTCGGCCTGGCCATTTGGGGCTTAGGGACGCTACCAGCCTCCGCGGACGTTTCGAAATTGGCGACAGCTTTTCTTCTCCCTCTAAACATCGCTCTCTTTGCGTCTCTCAGCGAGCGCGGCACAGTGACGCCCAGCGGCCTCTTAAAGATAGCTTTGATCGCGGTCGAGAGTGCCGGCGTGGTTATGCTGGGGGAGGTACGAGGGGGCCCACTGGAGGCTTTCCTGCGCTGGGGCCAGGACGCTACCGGCCCGAGCTGGATTCCACTTGGCCAACAGCTTTCGTTCGCAGCCGCATCGCTCACGCTGCTGGGTCTGGCGATGTTCCGGCGCACGAGAGTTGAGGCGGGACTGCTCTTGGCTCTGGTAGCCGCATTGGCGGGGTTGAGGGGGACAGGAAAGAATGAGGAGACATTGTTTTACTTCGGCGCTGCGGGCCTGATCCTGTTCTACGAGGCGCTTGAGCACGGCTATGAGGTGGCCCACCGCGATGAACTGACAGGACTGCCCGGGCGGCGAACTCTCAAAGAGCTCATGTCGCACCTTGGCGGCCGCTATGCCGTCGCCATGTGCGACGTGGACCGCTTCAAAGCTTTCAACGACACCTATGGGCACGATGCGGGCGACCAGGTGCTCAAGTTCGTCGCCTCGATGCTTTCCCGGGTGCGAGGCGGAGCACGCGCCTTCCGCTACGGTGGGGAAGAGTTCACCATCGTGTTTCCCGGGTGCTCCGCGATGGAAGCGCGGCCCTTTGTGGAGTCGCTGCGTGAGGCGATTGCTGCGAGCGGCTTTCGTCTGCGAGGACCCAGGGATCCTGACAAAAAACCTGAGCACAAGCCGGAGCCGGGGCCGGACAAGTCCGTAACCATCACCATGAGCACCGGCGTTGCTGAGAGCGCCAAGAAGCTTTCCACACCCGAGCTGGTACTCGAAGCCGCACCGAGAGCACCCCTGCTTGAAAGTCTGCAGGAGCACTTAGAATGTAATGACGGATTTGGGGTGGTCTGGTGTTCCGTGGGGTTCTAAGCGTCTCGCGAGAAATTGTGGAAGACTCTAAAGAAGTCGTCGTCCCGATCCACAGCAGTAAATTCGTCCACGGCTTGGGCTCGGGCGGAGAAACGATCTTTGCGTGCCGGTCACGCCACACTTCATACAGGGCGTTCACTCCTTCTATGCTATTGAGATTGAGCCAGATCACGACCGGTCCGCCATTCTTGTACCCCTCTCGAAAACGACGACTGGTGAGAAAACTTCCGTGCACCGGAGCGTGTTAGGGAAGGTTGGATCTTCGCGGTTCGACTTACTTGGCGGCGACTACGTCCGCACGCGCCGCGGGCACTTCACTGTCGAGGGTATCGTGCGAAAGATTGCCGGCCAGCAGGCGGCGGTATTTGCTGCGTTCTTCGAGGTTCATATCCACGATTTCGAAAGCCATGTCCTGCGCGCGATAGTCGCGCATCATGGCCGTAGCGAGCATGTGGCGCATACCGATTTGCAGGCGGAGTTGGACCGGAGTGCCAGGGGCCAGGTGACGGCTTATGGTCGCGAGGCCACCGCTTAGGCTGGCCGTCTTGATTTCCAGCCAGCAGCTCTCCTTGAGGTTCATGCTGATGGCCCGGACCGGCTTTTGTAACCGAACGCGCTGGTGTCGCCTCTGGCGCACGAATCGCGAGCGGACGGGAACATCCAGCGGGGCCAGCATCAAGTCTTCTCGGCTGATACCGCTCTTGGGCCAGAAGTCGCGCACCCATTCCGGGTCCAGCTTTTCGAGGGCTTGCATGGCGGCGATGCGCAGCTCGTGGGGATAGCTCCAACTGAACATTTTCTTGGTTTCGACAATGCGCTTCAGGGTCGTCAACGTTTCCGGCGCATTGATTCGGCCCAGGGCTTCGATGGCCTTCACGCGCAGAAATTCCGCGGCGCCATTCGGCAAGTCGCCGTCGGCGATGGTCAGCAGTCTGCCGAGGGCTTCACGGTCGCCGGTCACTCCGATTTCGTCGATGACCAAGGGCATGACGAGCGGGTCCACGTGATCGAGCAATTCCATCAGGATGTGGCACCTTCGTACCGCGCCGCTTGCGGAAACCTGCCGGGCCACACGATCTTGCGATGCGGCGGGAAAGTCTTTCATCCGGCTGGGGAGAAAGACCATTAAGGATTGCGGATCGAGCCTACTCAGCAGGCCGACCATTTCCGCAGCCTCTCGGACCGGCCCGCCGCGTACGGTGCTCCGCAAGAATTGCACGGCTTCCTCGCCGAGATCAGCGGCGAGATTCGCCACGTGCTCGGATTCGTCGCGCAGACTGCAGCGGTTGAAGCGTATCGCCAGCTGCTCCATGGTTGTCTGCGGCAGCATTTTCAGCACTCTGGTCAGCCCGGCGGCCACCTGGCGGGCGCGCAACGCTTCGTCCACAAATTCCGGTATGCGCTCCTCAATTCCCATCTTGGTGCGCAGGCTGTTGGCGATGCCGGGCCGTTGCGCCTCGACACCGGTGAGCAGGTCAAGCGCCTGCTCCATCGCCGGGAAATGCCGACTCGTCGCCGCTTGCTGGCTTAACCGGACGAAGGCTGCACTCACAAGTCCTTGAATTTCCCCGTCCTGCTCGATGCTCAGCCGCAGTCCAACGTGCCGTAGCGCCACGTTGAGCAGCTTAGGATCGGCCTTCACATAGAGCTCGGATAGCTCGGCAAGTCCCACCGCTGTTTTCTTGCGCGCCTCGGGATCTTCGCTGCCGACACAAGCGGCGTAATTCTTCAGGATGCTGGTGGCGTCTGCGACATTTCCTTTTCGAACCAACTCCCTCACATACGACCGCACGTTGTGCGGTGGAATGCACCAGGCTTCGCTGGAAAGCAAGATTTGATGCTTTCCGCGCTCCGGAACGGCTGCCCAGAACTGGCGATCCAGGATTTCGCGGTGCGACTCGAAGAGCATTCCCCCCTCGGCCATTTGGTCTTCATGCGCGCCGAGGATGTTGCGCAGGTTCGAGATTTCCTGGTGCATGTGGTCCAGCATCTGCCGAACGGCATTGACTTTCACTTCTCCGCGTTCGAAGCGCT
The DNA here is from genome assembly GCA_003223295.1 of Acidobacteriota bacterium. Taxonomy (GTDB): domain Bacteria; phylum Acidobacteriota; class Terriglobia; order Acidiferrales; family UBA7541; genus Acidiferrum. Next base: position 52,727 of record QHYM01000325.1, read on the forward strand.
CCAGCGCAAAGCGAATCGCCAGGTGCTCGGCGAGCTGCACCAGGACGGATTCATCCGGCTTCGCGTTGGGAGATCGCGCCGCCAGCGTGGTGAGCGCCTGCCGCAGCAGGTCTTGGGCGCTGCCCGACATTTGCGCCACCTGCTCTTGAAGGCCTCCTGGGCCCGCGCCCAGTCCACCTTCGCCTGCTCCCATCCGTCCGAAATTTGTAAGCGCTCCGAGTATTTTCAGGGTTTCGTCTTCGGATGGCCCCGTGGCGTGCCCATGACCATGGAATTGCCCGCCCCCTCCGCCTTTCAAGCCCAGAAAAACTCCGTCCGTCTCGCCCCCGACGCCGCATCCCGTCGTAGCCATGCCGCCACCCGCCCCACTCGGGTCGGCTGTTCCCGAGGCACTTGCTCCCGTTCCGGCCCCACCTGAACCTCTCGACCCTTGCGCTGCGGCGATCAATTCCAGGAGCTTTTTCGGATCATTGAGCCATTCCTTCACGTGCTCTTGATCGCTTCCCAGAGAGGCGGTGGCCAGTTGTGCCGCTATGGTGGATTGTTTCAGGCGGGAGTCTGTGGCTACGAAGCAAATCTCATTGGTGCGGATTCCCTGAGCTCCCGCCAGAGAAACTTTCAATTGTTGGGCGAGCTCCGACGGCTTGGCTTTTCCGGTGGGAAACGCCAGAGCGAATCGCGCGAGTTCTTCCTGGGTCACCGTGGTGAAGAACTGAACGCTAGCCAGCCCTGCCGCAGACAGCAACTGCGCGAATTGCTTTTCAGCGGGGGCGCCTTCCAGGGGCACGCCGTCCAGCAAGAGTTGGGAACCCGTGGCTCCCAAGAGGAGGCCGCCATCCGACCCCGGAGGGATAGCAGTATGCAGCTCGTCAAAAGCAATCCGAAGCTGTTCGACGGTACGGGCATGTCCGTAGCCGTACAGGCGGGCGTACTTCAGCAGGATGTTGAGGCTTCTTACGAAGGCGCGTCCGGCCGCTGTTTTTGGATCTGATTTCATCCTTCGCCGCGGTTCTTCTGAAATAGGACTCCCTCTCTAGTACCGTAGGTGCAGCACCCGTTCGTCGCAATGGTACAGCGGTGCCTTGTGCCTCAGGGGTCACGAAGCCCTTCGGACGGGCAGTTGTACTGACCGAACGAACGGGTTCACTTTGGAGTGGGACAGGTGGGAAGGGAAGGTCCCTGTCGGAAAGTTTATCTGCGCCGGGCGATCAGGCTTTGGAAACCGCCATGCGCCCGCGGCGCCGGCTGCGATTCGTGACTTGCGCAATCATGGGCAAACCGCCCAGTTCCAGCAACAATTTACGGAGGCGGTAGCGTTCTTCCAGATCCATATCCACGAATTCAAAAGCCATCGCCTGAGGGCGCGCCCCGCGCACCATCGCCTGTGCCTTGATGTGACGCACGCCATGCGAGAACTTCAAACTCAGGAGCGACCCCGGTGCCAAGTGACGTTCTCCCGCGCCGATTCCGCCGCCCAGGTTCATTTCGGGGATGGTTAGCCTGAAATTCTCCCGCAAATTGGTGGTTACCGCGACGAGATTGCGCGAAAGCTTTACCCGCGCATAGCGCCTTTGCCGGATCACCGAGGCATTCGTTTCCGGATCCGTCGGTTCCAGCGTCATCTCCCTGCGGTCTATGCCGCTAGAGGCTACGATTTGCATGCCAACGACTTTATCCACGTGGGAGAGCGCTTGCGCGGCGGCAATTCTCATTTCGTTGGGATACACCCAGCGCCATACCTGTTTGGTTTCCAGAATGTGCTGCAGCAGCGGGCTTGAGGCAGAAGCACGCAACCGTCCAAGAGCTTCGATGGCCTTCACTCGCGCAAAACCGGTGGTCTCGTCGTCCTGCAGCAGCCCAATCAATTTGGGAATGCACTCGGCCTGTCCGCTCATCCCCATCTCATCGATGGCCAGCGGACGGATTAGAGTGTCTAGCGAATCGTAAATCGCGACCAGCAGCTGCGCGCGTTGTTCTGCTGGAGCCGCGGAAAGCTGCCGGATGGTTCGGTCATGAGAGGAGCGCGGCCACTGCGAGAGCCGCACGGGCAAAACCTTTTCCACCGCATCTGGAGAGAGTTGGCTCAGCAACCCAATAGTTTCGGACGCTTCACCGGCGGGGGCCGTCTGCAGCGTTTCGATCAGCCGTTGTGTGGCATCCTCCCCCAGATTGCGGATGACCGTGCAAAGCAGCTCGCAATCTTCGCGGAATCCGCAATGCCCAAAGCGGTTGGTCACGTAATGAATCGTGGCCTTGGGCATCAAGCCGAGAATATCCATCATGCCGTCGGCGATCTGCCCGCTGCGCATCGCCTCTTCGACGAATTCCGGCAACCGCTCTTCCGCGCCGATGCGCGGACGCAGGCTCTGCGTGGATCCTGGCCGCTGCGCCTCCACATTTTCCAACGAAGCCAGCGCCTGTTGCATCGCCGGGTAGCAGCGCTTTGAAGCTGCTTCCTGGCTCAAACGCACAAATGCCGCGCCCACGAGCGTTTGCAATTCCGGCTCGCGCTCGATCGCCAGCTGGTTGCCCACCCGGCGGATAGCTTCCATCAGCGCGCTGCCGTCTCCGCTGCCATAGATCTCGCCCAAATCGGAAAGTCCAATGGCCGTGGTGCGCCGCGCTTCCGGCGCCTCCAGCCCCACGCAGGACGCGTATTTCATCAGAATCTCGTTTGCTGTTTTCAGCTCGCCTCGCCGCAGCATTTCTTCCAGGAACGCGCGCACGTTCCGCGGCGGCACGCACCACGCCTCGTCCGAGGTCAGTACTTCCTTCTTGTTTTCTTCCGGCACCTGCTCCCAGAATTCCTGGTCTAACAACTCGGTGTACGACTGCACCGAGAGCCCCGCCTGGGCCATCATCTGTTCCTGAGTCGAGAGAATTTTCCGCAGCGCTTCGATTTCCGTGTTCATGCGGTCCAGCATTTGCTTCACCGCATTCACGCGCAGCTCGCCCTTCTCGTAGCTATCCAGCGCGAACCGGATGGCGACGTGCTCCGCCAGCTTCAGCAGCATCGGTTTGTCCGGCTTGGCGTCTGGAGCTTGCGCTGCCAGCCCCGCCAGCGCCTGTTGCAGCGTGTATTGCGCGCGCACGGGCATCGCGCTCAGTCGCGATTGGAACGTGGGCACATCCATGCGCGAGTCTGGGTCCTTCCGCGCCTTTCCTAATTGCGCAAACAATCCCAGCATTGCGCGGACGTCTTCTTCCTCAACCCGGTACCCGCCTTCGCCAGTTCCCGGCCCACCGGGACCGCCGACCTTCTCGCCTCGCAACGATGCCGAAGCCGTCAGCCATTTCCCGGGAGTGCCCGTTCCGGTGCCTCCACCTCCGCCACCCGCTCCACCAACACCTGTGCCGCCGGAGCCACCCGTACCACCGGGCCCTCCTCCACTGCCACCATACCCACTACCTGTGCCACCTCCGGCACCGCCTGATCCTCCGGTTCCTCCCCCCCAACCACCGCCAGGTCCGCCACCAGTTCCACCGCTGCCCCCGCCGGGGGCACCACCGCTCCCTGATCCTCCACCCGAACCACCACCCGGCCCGCCGCCGGGCCCTGATCCTGCGCCTGAGCCTCCGCTTCCCGGGCCGCCTGTACCGGTTCCGCCCCCTCCTCCAGTCCCCCACAAACCTTCGCCGCTGGCACCGCTTCCGCTTCCGGAGCCTCCTGCGCCGGTTCCCGTACCTCCTCCGCCAGTGCCTGTGCCCCCGCCACCACTACCGCCCATACCACCGCCGCCCAGACCGAATCCGGGTCCTGCCCCACCCGGACCGTGCCCCGGTCCGCCCGCTCCACCACCACCACCGCCTCCTCGGGCGCTCTCGGCCGCGAGGATCATCTGCAGCATCTTGTTCGGATCTTCAAAAAACTCCCTGAATTTGTCCCCCTGCGCTCCCAGCGCTTTGGCCGTCAACTGTGCGGCCACTTTGATTCCCGCCACCGACGAGTCTTCCGCCACGTAACGGATCTCGTTCACCTTAATACTGGTATCGCCACCCAGCGCCGTCTTCAGCTGCTCGGCCAGTGCGGAAGGCTTTGCGTTTCCGCTGGGAAATGCGCGCACGAATCTCGCAAATTGTGGCTGCGACAGCCCGGTGGAAAAGTGGATGCTCGCGATACCTGAGGAGGTCAGCAGTTGCGCGAAACTCCTTTCTCCCGCCGACGATCCCATCGGCACGCCGTCGAGCAAAATCTGATTTCCCGAAGCGCCCAGCAGCACGCCGCTTCCGCCGCTATCCTCAAGCGCCTGGCGCAGCTCCCTCCACGCCGTTTCAAACTGCGCCGTGGTCTTCGCATGGCCAAACTCATAGAGCCGCGCAAACTTCAACAGAATGTTCAGGCTGCGGACGAATGCCCGCGCCCCGCCTGGTATTTCAGGACTCATGCCGGTCGCCCTGGAATTTCACCGCTCCTTCGCGTTGTCGAATTCTTATAATTCCTTCCACAATTCTCAGCTCTGCCTGCCCCGCCGCAGTGCCGGCGGTCGCGTCTCTGCACGGTGCTCTTCGCAGAATTTACAGCAAATCCCTAACAATCTCTTGCCTTCCTTTCGTCTACATTAGTTTCCTAATGCCTCCGGCACAAGCCTCCCCAAATCCCCTGTACTCATCTCAATAACAGATTTTGTTGTCCATTTGGAGACATATCGCCCGCCCTCGGTGCCGGACACTCCTTTGTGAGGCAGATTTCCTTGCCGATCGAAATGGATAACTCTTTACTTTTGAATATGTCCTGCGTTTCCAGTATAAAATCAGTGCGAAGCCTTATGCCCGACCAGCCCCCATCGGACCGATTCAAGGCGGAAATGCCGCAAATCCCAGGCGTTACCACGCCTGGTGCGCGGCCGGCCACTTCCAATACTGCCAGCGTAAAACTCGGGATTGGGCTTCTCGCCGTTCTGCTCGCCGTTTTCCTGGGAGCGCGCTGGGCGCTTCGCCCCAGGCACGTGGAGCCCAGGGCCGATAAACAGCCGCAAATCGAAGTTCCTTCGCCGGCCCCCGACCCCAGCACTTTGGTGCCGCACGCCACTGACGCCTCGCCCGGCATCGCCGACGTCGAGGAAATGGCCAAGCCCTGGTCGTCAAAAGTGTTTTTCATTCGCAGCAACCTCAGCGGTGAAAGCATTCCTGCTTTGCTCATCCGCCTGCCGTCCGGCTCCGCATCGCAAGCCAGCGGCTACTGGGCTTTTTCTGTGAATTCCCCGTATGGGAACTGCAAGCTGGAGTACGTCACGGATCTGGCCAAGCTGAGAGGCGACTACGGCTTTCCTGCAGCGAAACATCCCATGGTCGGCAATCCCTGCAACCGCACGCTTTTCGATCCGCTCAAAATGACCACTCTTCCGGGAACCGACGCGTTTGTGCGCGGCGGCATCGTTCAGGGCTCGGACTTGCGCCCGCCGCTCGGCATCGAAGTCCGCGTTCGCGGCCGGGATATCCTCGCCATCCGTACCGAGTAATATTCAGTTCTCAGTTATGAGTTCTTTAGTTTTCGACTTTTCATGTTTGCAAGGGGACAAAATCAAAGAAATATGGCTTAAGAAGACTGCTTGCTTTTGAGTTTCTATCTTCGAACTGCGATTTTCGATGTTCCAATTTCCATTTTCTAACTTCCGCTTTCTAATTCCCATCTGCGCAGCGCCGCGCTTCGTCGCCCGTTTTCCCGGTGAGCATCAGCGCCACCATCTTCTGATCCGCCCACCATGACCACAACGCGTGTTTGAACGTGGCTGGCCGGTTGTGCTCGACAAAAAAAGTGGGAAATCCACGCCAGTGCGTAGGAAACGACGAGTGCCAGCGCGATGCACCACCAGCGTTGAAGCGTCACCGATGCAACCAGTAGCATCGAACCCGCCAGCGTTCCTGCCAGGTGAATTGCACGAGTGCCGGGCCGGCTGTGTGCGCGCACATACACCGGCCAGAAATTTGCAAAATTGGTTTCAACGTTCATGGCGCGGAGACTATC
>QHYM01000013.1 GCA_003223295.1 Acidobacteriota bacterium
TACGGCGTCCGCTATGAGTATCCTTCCGCCATTCACCAGGTCCGCAACCAGGCCACCAACTTCATCTCCGGCGTCGGCCCCGTTCTCCTGGGATCTAATAAACTTCTCTCGATTGACACTACGAAGACCGGGCCGGGTTCTCTCATTTTTAACCCGGCGCCGTTCACTCTTTCCGATACCGGCGTAAACTTGGATAAGAACAACTTCGCGCCTGTCCTCGGATTCGCCTACACCCCGCGTTTCGCTCAATCCTTATTCGGTCATGACAAAACTGTCCTTCGCGGTGGATTCCGCATCGGTTATGACGAAATTTTCAACAATATCCCCGCCAATATGGCCCTGAACGCGCCTTTCAACCTGACGACAACGCAGAATACGGCTACGCAGGGCGGTAAGTTTTCTTATGCCGTGGGGCTCGACCAAAACGTTCCTCTTGTGAAGCACATCGGACAACCAAATCAGGTTGGCTTGGTGGGCATCAGCTCCGAAGATCAAGATATCCGCAGTTCTTACATTTACCAGTACAGTTTGGGTATTCAGCGCCAGCTTGGCAGCGCCTTCTCCCTAGAAGTGGATTACCTGGGTTCCGCCGGTCACAAGCTTGGTTTGTTCATTGACCAGAACCAGCCAACGATCGTCAACGGCGGGCAAGTTTTTCCATACCCATTCTTTGGATCAATTGGCACTGGCGTGGCCATGGGTAACTCGAACTACAACAGCGCTGTCCTCACTGCCAGATACCAGGCACGCAGAGGCATCTACTTCCTGGGTTCATACACGGTCGGGAAGTCCATCGACGACGGTTCTTCGTACTTCGGCTCCGCAGGCGAACGCGCCGGACTTGACGACCGCAACAACCTCGCAGCCGAGCGCGGCCCTTCCTCGTTCGACATTCGCCATCGCGCCGTGTTGACTTACGTGATTGACTTGCCGGTTGGGCCCGGTCACCGGATCCTGGGTTGGAACAATGGTGCGAACCGCCAGGTGTTTGGGGGATGGCAAATCTCCGGTACTACGTCGATCCAGTCTGGCACCCCCTTCACGGTGTTTAACAGCTCCGCCGACTTTAGTGGCTTCAACCAATTCAACGACCGCCCCGACGTTGTTGGGACCGGGCGATTACCACAGAACAATAAGAATCCCGATGCCGCTTTTGATCCCGCGTATTTCGGATGCGTTACGGTTCCCAAACTTGACTGTTCGGCTGCGGTTCCCCCCGCTGGACGCGTGGGCACTTCCGGACGCAATCAGTATTACGGCCCCGGCCTCCAAAATTGGAATTTTGCCGTCGCCAAGGTCTTCCCTCTGGGTACAGAAAGAGACTTCGGCAAAATCACCGCAACCGTAGGCAGTGCCACGGCCACGGCCGTTGGCACCACCGCTGGCGTGGTAGGCGGCGGGCCCCGCGTGATTCAAGGCGCGCTGCGTGTGGAATTCTAATTCGGACGGCGGGCCATCCGACGAACAGGCATAAGCCTGTTCGTCGGACCTTACAACCAGGATTTCCTGAGCCTTGAACTCTTGAAGCTGCCACCGCGACCACGCCACAACCAGCCGTGGCTGTTTGCCGATTGCATCTATAATGCTTCGCCGATGCTCACCCTCCTGGCCATCTCGAACTACCGGTCGCTTCGCAACCCTGTGGTTCCTCTAAAAGCGCTGAACGTAATCACCGGGGCAAACGGGAGCGGGATCTCCGGCTTGAAGAGATGGACATTCCCCTATGGAATTGGCCGGGCCGCGAGCTGCTCAAACAGATAAAACGTTGTCATATTGATTGAACCTATTCGGGCGCGGAAGCCTGAGAGGGCGGCGCGAGCGGCTTGCGCCAGCGGTAGAAAAATGGAATGCCTGCAAGAATTACAACCAACCCCAACGAAGAGCGTACTGGCCGGACCATCCACAGGTTGACAGTCAAAGCGATTGCCGCAATCAAGAAAATGAGCGGCGTCCACGGATAGCCCCAGGCACGGTAGGTCCGAGACAGGTTTGGCTCTTTGCTGCGCAAGCGAAACAGAGCAATCGCCGTTAACGCGAAGAAAATCCACACCGCGAAAACAAACAGTGAGTAAAGCTCTTCGAAAGTTCCGCTGAGCGCGAGCAACGCAGCGATCAAACCGAGAAAGAGCAGCGCGCCGCTGGGCGTGTGGAATATGGGATGAACACGCTCGGCGAAGCGGAAGAAAACGCCATCCCGCGCCATGGCGTAGGGAATGCGCGCGCCAGTCAGAACAACCACGTGGAGCGCCCCTAGCGCGGAGATCGCCATAGCTACGGTGAGCCATGCAGCGCCGCGCGAGCCGGCGAACGACTGCACCGCGTCCGAAGCGACGTGCTGGGAGGTCGCGACAGCCGCAAAGGGCAAGATTCGGAAATAAACGACATTCGCGAGCAGGTACAGAACACCCACCGTCAACAGCCCCAGGATGATGGCGCGCGGAATGTTCTTCTGAGGGTGCAGAATTTCTTCGCCCAAGTCGCCGAGGTCGTTGAAGCCGTTGTAAGCCCACATGGCGGGAACAAGAGCGGTCAGCAGGACGCCGATGGTCCCCATAGCCAATGGGGCCGAAACCGACGGAATGTCGAGCCGTGCGGCTTGGCTGTGCTTCGTTCCGAGCAGGATTCCGCCAACAACAATCAGCACGATCGCGCCGACCTTCAGAGAAGTCAGCAACACCTGGATCGCCCCGCTCAACTGCACCGACAAATAGTTGATTGCCGTTACGAGTAAATCATGGCTCTCAGAGAGCCACAGGGTCGAAAGACGCGGTCCCTGTGCTGAAAACAAAGCAGTTACAGACACGACTTTCATAAGGTTTCGCGGGCCGAAGGCCCTAAATGACAACGAAGGATGAAAATGAGCCCGAGATGGCGTAGCGTTTGTGCAGCCGCGTTGGCGACAGAGGTCGAGCTACTCTGGCGCTCGCAGAGCCCGCTTACGAGTATGGCTGGGACGCTGAGAAGCACAACGAATTGTAGCCTCCAGAAGTTGCGGAGAGCACGCGTAGGAGATTTTCGCTTTTTCGAAGCGTCCGACGCCGCGCGGTGGAAAGGAGTCGCGCGATGGAAGTTGTCTATCCCTGCTGTTGTGGTTTGGACGTACATAAGAAGAGTATTACCGCATCAGTGCTGTCCCATTAAAAGTCGAATAGATTCAATTGCATACAGGACTCCGCGTCCGAGAACTCGTCGCTGAAGTTGGAAAACCCTTCTAAAATGGGGGTTTTCTCGAAAACGGTCACGCTGAGAATCTGCAAAATTTTGTAGAGGCTCAGGTCCAGCCCCAGTTGCTTTTTGACAATCGCCACCAGCACGTAAACGGAGACGGCCACCCAAACTTGAGTCTTCACGGCGTTCTCGGAAGTGCCGTAGAAAGCCTTGATGCGTAGGTGCTGCTTGATCCAACGAAAAAACAATTCCACTTTCCATCGTGCTCGGTACAACTGGGCGATAGTCAAAGCAGGAAGGAGAAAATTGTTGGTCAGGAAGGTCAGTCGGGAGTCCTTCTCGGCATCGAAATAGTGGATGCGTCGCAAGGGATCGGGATAGCGCTGGGCAGTTCGCACTCCGGTCAGCAGAATGGTTTGGTCGCTTCGCAATCCCGCCGATCGTTCGACGGGACGTGAGTTGCGACGGTAGAACTGCATATTCTTTTTGGCGCGAGTGACGAAGAAAGCACAAGCTTGGGCCAAGACATACAGGCGAGCGAAGTCCACATAACCGCGATCGAGCAAGTAAAACGCTCCGGCTTCGGGAAGCAACTGATCCAGAATGTTCACGTCGTGAACTTGGCCTCCGGTCACATAAACATTGGTCGGAATGCTCCCCCGTAGATCCAGCAGTGTGTGCAGTTTCACCGCGCTTTTTCGGCGACGGAATTTCCCCCACGGGAAAAGCGACAGGCACAAATCGATGGTCGTCGAGTCCAGGGCATACACCGTTTCGGACAACTCCACTCCGAAAGGCTCGTGGCGGTAGAGGTCGCGCGCTGCGGCAATTAGAATCTGAGCGAAATCGGCGTAGATCCGCCAGTCGCGATGCTCGTTGGCGTGTGCCAACGTGTTGCGAGAAACTTGCCCGCGGAAGCCCATATGATAGAGCTTGGATTGCTGGGCACGAAGACAGGCTTCGATATCGCGGAGACTTTCGCGATAGGTGAGCTGAGCAAAAGCCAAACAAAGGAACTGATCCCAGCAGGAGAAATCTTTGACGTAGCGATTGCCCTGGTACCGATCGACGCAAACTTGAAACTGGTAAGTGGGGAGGAAGTCCACGAGTTGAGAGAAAACGGTTCGGCCTTGGTTCATCCACTGCCTCCGGAGCAAGCTGGAAAGCAGTAGGATGGCGCCAAAAGAGAACTAAAAAATTGAAATCGAAAAAACTCACAGAGACCCCTTACTCTCGTTCAATCAAGCAGTTACGGCAGACTACTCAGACTTTCTTGGGACAGCACTGATTTTGAATAATAAAACACAGATGCCAGTTTTTAAAATGAAAGGTTCTTGTTAGAATTCCACCGCGTTTTCTCTACTGCCTGGCCCGCGGCGGCAGACGGGAGGACGAAAGTTGAGCTTCCTCCTGACAGCAAGATGCTTTCTTTGAGACCCGCATGAGAATTATCCGATACGAAGATCCCTCCGGAAGAATTCACTATGCCGCTCAGGAGCAAGGCGATTCTTATTTGCGTGTCGAGGGCGAGTTGTTTGATGGATTTGGGGTGACGAGCGAGCCCGCTGCGATACGAAGAATACTGGCTCCCGTGATCCCTGTAATGATCTGGTGCATCGGTCAAAACTACCGCCGCCATGCCGATGAAGTCGGGATGGTCGTGGCCGAGTATCCCGTGGTGTTCGCCAAGGGCACGAACACGATTCAGGATCCGGAAGTGGCGATTCAACTTCCCACGGGCGCCGGAAGCAGCCAAGTTGATTACGAAGGCGAACTTGTCGCCGTCATCGGTAGAAAGTGCAAGAACGTTTCCCGCGAACGGGCGCTTGATTACGTGGCCGGCTACACCTGCGGAAACGATGTCAGCGCACGCGACTGGCAATTGAAGATGGGAGGGAGCCAGTGGTGTCGCGGGAAGAGTTTTGACACGTTTGCGCCGATCGGTCCCTGCCTGGTGACTTCGGGCTCCATCGGTGATCCCGGAAAGCTGCAGATTCAGACCACTGTCAACGGGAGAATTATGCAGGACGCCAATACGCGCGACATGATTCATGATGTTCCTGCGCTGATCGCCTTCCTGAGTCAAAGCACGACGCTTCTCCCCGGCACGCTGATTTTCACTGGTACGCCCAGCGGCGTTGGCATGGCGCAGGATCCACCGCTGTGGCTCAAGGGCGGCGATGAGGTGAGCATCACGATTCAAGAGATTGGTACTTTGACGAACCGCGTTTGTGGTGAGGTGCGCTGATGTCCTCGGTGCTGCAAAGCGGGGCAGGCGTGTTTGCCCGCGGAAAACGGTGAAATCCCGGCACAAGGTGATTTTATTCCGTGGAAGAAGGGAGTCTCGCTCTGAGAGAAAGTCAGAGGCAATCGAACGGGTTTCGGCTTGACGGCAAAGCAGCCGTGGTGACGGGCGCGGCGAGCGGCATCGGACGCGCCATCGCTCGGAGATTTGCGCAGGAAGGCGCCGTTGTGCGCATCGTGGATATCGACGAGAAGGCAGCAAACGAGGCTGCCGTAGAAATCGCCGAAGGTGGAGACAGCGCTACGGCTCATGGGTGCGACGTTTCGAATCAGCAATGCGTGACAAGAATGTTCCGGGAACTGGCTGGCAAGAAGCCCATCAATGTTCTGGTGAACAGCGCGGGCATTTCCCACATCGGCAACCTCGAAGCCACCACGGAGGCGGACTTCGAACGACTTTTCCGCGTGAATGTGAAAGGCATTTACAACTGCATGTACGCGGCGATCGACAGCATGAAAGCAAACGGTGGCGGAGTTATTTTGAATATGGCCTCCATCGCGGCAACGGCCGGCCTCGCCGACCGCTTCGCTTACTCCATGAGCAAAGGCGCGGTCGTGTCCATGACGTATTCCGTGGCGAGAGATTATCTGCCGCACAAGATTCGGTGCAATTGTATTTCCCCGGCGCGCGTTCACACGGCATTCGTGGATGGTTATTTGAAGAAGAATTATCCTGGGCGCGAAAAGGAAATGTTTCGAGCTCTTTCCGAGAAGCAGCCGATCGGGCGGATGGCTGACCCCAAAGAAGTGGCCGCGCTGGCGCTGTTTTTGTGTTCCGACGAGGCCAGTTTCATAACCGGCACGGATTATCCGATCGATGGCGGATTTTTTAATCTCCACGGATGAACAATACAGTTCGATTCACACCAGCACGATGTTGATTGTGTGCCGTCAAAGCAAGCGCGCGGTCCCGACGGACCCGCGCAGCTCAGCTCGAATGCCCCAAAAGCGAGGAGATGGCTCGGGCTGCCTTTTTTGTAGCTGAGGCATAGGCTTGAATACGGTCGCGGCTGATTCGGGTAATGGGCCCCGAGACGCTGATGGCGGCCGCAACTTTTGCACTCTCGTCCAGAATCGGAGCGGCGACGCAACGTGCGCCCATATCCGTCTCCTGATCATCGATGGCGTAGCCTAGTTGCACAACACGCATGAGCTCCTTTTTGAAGCGCGCGAAGTTGGGAATGGTGCGCGGAGTGGCACGCTCAAAGGTGAGCATAGGCAATAACTCCTCGCGGTGTTCGGCGGGAAGAAAGGCGAGGAGGGCCTTGCCAAGTGCGGTGCAGTTGAGCGGCCGGTGCATTCCCGGCTGTGAAGCCATGCGAAAGGAATGGGGGCTTTCGATCACATCGACATAGAGCACCTCATGTCCATCCAAAACGCCGACGTTTACTGTTTCCTTCGTTTGGTTAGACAGAGCGACAGCCACGGGCCGGCTGACCTTGCGCAAGGTCGCATGGTAGGAAATGCCGGCGCCGAGCCGCGCCAATTTGGGTCCGACGACGTATGCACCCGCCTCGTCGCGGAGGAGATAGCCTTCGTTTTCCAGGTGAGCAACGAATCGGTAGGCAGTGCTCTTGTTGACGCTGGTCTGCTCGGCGATTTCGCGGAGCTGAAGGCCCGTGGGAGACCCGTCGAGGGCCTCCAGGATGCGCAATACCTTGCCAACCACGCCGACCGGCGCCGATTTGGACTCCCGCGCCCTAATCATTGGTAATTGGCTCCTTCCGTCCAGGTAGCGGCCCCCCGGAAAAAATGATGCGGACATTTTACATGAAGAAACGTTCAGTTTTTCAATATTTGAAATATAGATTTTTAATATTGAATTTAACGATGCGGCCTGCTAAAAACCTGCCGTTTCGAATTCACGCCACCGGTTCACGGGTCCCTGGGGTGGTCCGCCGGAGGTAGGAATTCCCATCGACGATCGACGAAAGCGAGATTCAGGCAGGGGGTGAGTATGCGAGGGGTGATGAGGGCTGCGATTCTTGGGTTTATGTTGTTTGTGACCGCCGCCGCGGTCCGCACGCAAACGTCGACCGGAGAGGTAAACGGTACCGTCGCTGACAAGAGCGGTGCTGCGATTTCCGGGGCGGAAGTAAAACTCACGAACCAGGGAACGAGAATCACGAACGAGGCCCAGACCAATGCGAACGGATATTTCCTCTTCATCAACGTGCAGCCGGGCTCGTATGTTTTGACGGTGGAGAAGCAAGGCTTCAAGGCTGCCCTGGTTAGCGCCTTCGATATTCAGGTAAATCAAACGCTGACGCAAAACATCCGATTAGACGTGGGATCAGTCAATGAATCGATTACCGTGAACGCTGAGGCTCCTTTATTGCAATCCTCCACCTCAGAGCTAGGAACAGTGATTAGTGAGACGCCGCTTAAGGAACTGCCTCTGAATGGCCGCAACTTCACGCAACTATTGATTCTCACCCCGGGCATAACGCCGATATCTTCGGCACAGGGTTCCGGCATCAGCGCCACAGACGCCGGGATCACGGCTATTCCGGGCACGAGCTTCTACAATCCGTCCGTTAATGGACAGGAGAATCGCGAGAACCTGTTCTATCTCGATGGAATCTTGAACACGGATATCCGCGGGGCAGTCTACGGCGTGCTCCCGATCCTGGATACGCTGAACGAATTCAAGGTGCAATCGCAAAATGACAAGGCGGAATTTGGAGGAACCCTGGGAGGCGTGGTAAATGTAGCGACCAAGCCAGGCACGAATAATGTTCATGGAGCAGCATGGGATTTTGCGCGCAGCGACATCTTCGACGCGCGCAATCCGTTTAACGACATTTGCTCACCTCCGCTGTGCGCGACAGCGACTGCACAACCGCCAGGACACTACACGCAGAACGAGTACGGAGGGGCGGTGGGCGGGCCCATTTTCCGGAACAAGACGTTTTTCTATGCTGGCTATGAGGGATGGCGTTTCAGCCAGCCTTCCAATAACTTCGCAACGGTCCCCACGCAGTCCGAGCTCGGCTTGGCCTCCGGTCTAAACGGTAATCTGGATTTCACAGGGTCGCTCCAAGGGTCCATCTCGGCAACCGCGCAAACTGCGAATCAGCTCTACAATCCCTATTCACCGGGCGGAGCTACACCGTTTCAGTGCGTTCCGGGCAGCGGCTCCGGCAACCCTTTCTCCGGATCCGGCTACACGCCCATGACTCCGGAACCCGTCGACACCACGCCGGGTTCTACCTTTGGCACGCAGCCAGCCGGCGTCGCCTGCGACATTATCCCTGCTGCCCTCGTCAGCCAACAGATGGTGCAACTCGCCCAGGCATACTTTCAGAAACCCAACTTCACACCGGTTTACGGAGTGGAGAACAACAACTTCTTCGATACTCGCCCGCACACGGACAACATGAATAGCTGGCAGATCCGGCTGGATCAGAACTTCAGCAGCCGGGACACGGTCTTCCTGCGCCTCAGCCAAATGTGGGTGAATGATACGCAGCCCATCCAAGGCACGGTTTCAGAGAATCCTCAGAGTTACCACGCTTACAATTTCGGCGGCGCCTGGGACCACGTGTTCAGTCCGCACCTCATTTTAGACGCTCGTGCGGGGGGCATGCTCAAGCCGTACACTTTTTATCAAAATGCGGGACTTCCGCCGGTTGGCTTCAAACCGGAGACGGATGCAGGCTTTACCGGAATTGACGCCACGAAAGGGTTCTTCATGACGGGCATCGATGGGCGCACTATTGGCAGCCAAGCCGCAAACCTGCGCGGGAACCCGGTAGCCAACGCCGCCGGCAGCTTGACGTGGATCAAGGGCAACCACAACATGAAAATGGGCGCCCAATATACCTACACAAATCGCTACCAGCAGAACAATTTTACCGAAGTGGATTACAGCGCCAACCAGACGAGTTCCGGGCTTAAGTCCCAAGCGAGCCAGGGAAACAGCCTTGCTTCAGCGCTCTTGGCGTTGCCAAACAGCTTCTCGGTGCAGACACCGACCTACTCTCTCGTTTACCTGAAGATGCCGACGTGGGCGGGATATTTTCAGGACGAATGGCGCCTGAGGTCCAACCTGACCTTGAATCTGGGGCTGCGTTACGATTATGTGCCGCAAGCTACCATCATCGCGCCCAATGGCAGGCCGCTCAACGCGATCGACCTGTTTCATCAACAATGGCTGGACGGCATGTCTGCTTCGGCCATCAATGCGTGCGCCACGCCGTTCGTAAATCCTTGCGTTCCCGGTGGCTTTACGAACTCCAACGCCAATTTCAATGTGACCGTCCCGCTCAGCGGCCAGACCTACAACACCTTCAATAACATTCTGTTCAAGGGCACGGCCGCTTCCGCGCAATCCATTGCGGACAACTGGGGGCCTCGCGTGGGGATTGCCTGGCAATTTCTGCCGAACACCGTCTTCCGCGCGGGGTACGACATCTTCTACGACACGCTCACCGCTCGTAGCCAGTGGGTGCAGAACACGTTGCTCGGTGCGGATTGGCCTTGGACGGAAGGCAGCAGTTCCTTGCCCTTCAACCAGGGGAATTCGGCCGGAGGGTCAACCGCACTCTCACCGATGCCTGGACTGATCACGCAGGGTTTGACTCCTAGTATCGCCAACACCCCGTGGGCGCTCAACCAAAATGGCGGTTTTGCCAACGATCCCAGCTACACCGATGCGCGGTCGCAGCAATGGCACGTGGATTTGGAACGCCAGCTTGGCAGCAACATGAAAGTCTCTGTTGCCTATGTGGGAAGCAAGTCCAACCGGCTCGACTGGACCGGCAACGCTAATGCCGCTCCCCTTGCCTCGCCGTTGCTCCATTCAGCACCACAGACTTCACCGCAGGGTATCACGAGTTGTGATCTGAAGGGTTCGGCAACGGATACGGCAGCTTGCGAATCGGCTTACTTCACAGCCGTGGACAGTCTACGAACAATGCCGTGGGGCAGGTCGGATTACCACTATTCGACCTCAACAGGATATGCGAACTACCATGCGCTTCAGGCTGAATTCCAACGGCGGTTCTCCGGTGGGCTACAGGCACTGGCCTCTTATACATGGTCCAAATGTTTGGGGGTCAGCAGCGGCTGGTTCAACGTCGAGAATGGAACTAACGGCGGCGCCGTAACCGAAAACTATTTCAACCAGCGATTGTCCTACGGACCTTGCGCTTTTGATATCCCACAGGACGTCACACTGAGCGCCGACTATGAGCTGCCGTTCGGGCGCGGAAAGAAGTACCTCACGCATGGGCCTCTGGCATGGGCGTTAGGGAATTGGGAAACCAATTTGTTCTTCATTGGCCGCTCCGGACAGAACTTTCAGATCACCAACGGTAGCGGTGATCCTGCGGCTATCTCCGGAAGCGGAGGGATCGGCAAGACCTCGGTGAGCGGCTACGACCGTCCGGACGTGGTGCCTGGACAGGCTCTGATTCCGTCGAATCGAAGCCAACTTGCGTGGTTCAATCCGGCAGCCTTGTGCATCATCCCGTCTTCGCCGGGGCAGACGGCTCCAAAGGGTGCTTTGGCACCAATGTGCACGGACGCCCTGCCAGGAGGTTTCCCCGTTTTTGGAGATCTAGGTGTGGGTGTTTTGCGCGACCAATTCTTCTATAACGTTGATTTCTCCGTGTCGAAGCGCTTCCGAATTTCCGAGCAGAAGAGCCTGCAGATTCGCGCCGAGGCATTCAATGTCTTTAACATGCAGATTCT
>QHYM01000221.1 GCA_003223295.1 Acidobacteriota bacterium
GCCGCTGCCAAAGCGCCGGCGAGCGCCGCCACCGCGACGCCACAATGATTTCACGGCGGCGCTGGCTGCAACTTCTTGGCTTGTCAGGATTCGGGAGTGTCCTCGTACCCGCTCGCCTGGGTGCCAACCTTAACTCACTCACCGAAACTAATCTGCTCCCAGCACGGGAAGAACCTGATTCCCTTCCCGCCTTCGAAGAAATTCCCAGTGCCCAGAGCGGCATTTCCTGGACGCACGTCGCCGGACTCTCGCCCGAAATGTACATGCCGGAAACCGTGGGGCCGGGCTGCGCATTCCTTGACTATGACAACGACGGCTGGATGGACATTTATCTCGTGAACAGTGGCGCGTGCGATTTTTACACGCCGCCGCATCCACTGTGCAACGCGCTCTACCGGAACAATCGCGACGGCACATTCACCGACGTCACCGAGAAAGCAGGCGTGGCCGGCAATGCCTACGGCATGGGCGTGGCCGTGGGCGATTACGACGGCGACGGTCTTCCCGACATTTACCTGACGCAGCATCCGCACAGCATTCTCTTTCACAACAACGGCGATGGAACGTTCACCGATGTCACCGCGAAAGCGGGAGTGGCGGCGCCGGGATGGGCAACGAGCGCAGTGTGGTTCGACTACGACAACGACGGCCTCCTGGATTTGTTCGTCTGCCGCTTCGTGGATTTCAACAAGGCGAAAAATATTTATTGCGGCTACGGAGCGGAAAACAAGCGCTGGTACTGCAAACCGACGGTATACACCCCGATGCCCTGCTGGCTCTTTCGCAACAACGGCAACGGCACATTCACGGACGTCAGTAAAGAAACAGGAATTGCGAAATCACCCGCCAAGGCTTGGGGTGTTGCAGCCGCCGATATCAACAATGACGGCTGGATGGATTTGTTTGTGGGCAACGACACAGTGCCGAACTTTCTTTTTGCCAACCGTAAAGGGCGCTTCGAGGAGATTGGCCTGCTCGCAGGAGTGGGTTTGAATCCGTTTGGACTTGCGCGATCCGGAATGGGCGTTGACGCCGCCGATTATGATCAAGATGGCTGGATCGATCTGTTCGTTTCGAACGTGGATCACGAAACGTTTTCTCTGTACCACAACAACAAGGACGAAACGTTCAACGATGTCGCTCCCGGCTCTGGAATCGCCGCCTCCACGAAAATGCTGAGTGGGTGGGGCGTAAAGTTTTTTGACTACGACAACGACGGCAACATGGACTTGTTTCTTTGCAACGGGCATCCCGACCTGATGGTCGAGCAGCGGCTCCAAAATGTTGGTTACCGCGAAAAGCCGCTGCTCTTTCAGAACACCGGGAAAGCATGGAAAAATGTGAGCGCGCAAGGCGGCATCATTTTCTCGCGCGAACTCGCCGGCCGCGGCATGGCCGTGGGAGATTTTGACAACGATGGATCGGTGGATATGCTAGTGGCGCAAAACGATGGCCCGCCGGTGCTGCTGCGGAATCATGCGGGCCGCAAAAACCACTGGCTTGGCGTGAAACTGGTTGGCCGAAAAGCAAATATCGACGCGATCGGCGCCAAAGTGACCTATCAGGCGGGCGATTTGGTACGGCACCAGTGGAAAGTTGGCGGAGGAAGCTATCTCTCCTCGCACGATCCGCGCATGGTGCTGGGCTTGGGACCGCGAAAGAAGATGGATTGGCTGGACGTGAAGTGGCCAAACCCCAGCAGAAAAACAGAGCGTTTTGCGGATCTGCCCGTCGACCGCTACATTACGATTATCGAAGGCCAGGGCGGCTGGAAGTAAGTTCTCAAGATGGATCGAGTCTACTTTTCACGGGCGCGCCGAGGGGCACTGTACTTGGCCTTTCTGTTGGCGGGAACCGCGTGTGCGCGTGCGTTCGCACAAGCTCCGCTGTCTCCCGCTCGTTCCCCGGTGGAACCGTCAGCGCAAGACACTTCATCGCAAGCCGAAAGCGAACTGCAAGCGGGAATTGCATTAACCCAGACTGGTCGTTTTTCGGAAGCGATCCCGCATTTTCTCGCTGCGCAGGGGCACGTTTCGAACGAATACGCCGCCAACTTCAACCTCGCGCTTTGCTACGTCGGCATAAACCAATTTCCAAAAGCGATTCCGATTCTCGTCGGATTGCGCAACGGGAATCATGAAAATGCGAGTGTCGAAAATTTACTTGCTCAGGCTTATGCGGGGAACGGTGAAAACAAAGAAGCTTTCGAAGCGTTTCAGAAGGCCGTCATCTTCACACCCAAGGACGAAAAACTCTATCTTCTTGTTGCCGCTGCATTCTCGAAAGAGCAAAATTACGTCCGGAGCCTTAGAGTCGTAGAATCCGGCCTCGGGAATCTTCCGGACTCCGCGCGGCTCCATTACGAACTGGGCTACATCCTCTGGCAGCTCGACGAGCCGGGCTTGGCCAAGCCGGAACTTGAACGAGCGGCGTCTCTAGCGCCCCACTCGGAAATCGGTTACCTGGCTGCAGCTCAGGAAGGCTTCATGCTCGGGAACCTCCCGCAAGCCATTCAAATTGCGCGCACGGCAACTCGCGATGGGTTTTCGGATTATCAATTACTTGCTCTCCTGGGAGATGCGTTGATTCAGTTTGGCGCAAGCCCAGGCAAGCCCGAGTTTCTCGAGGCCAAGAAGGCGCTGGAGAAATCCATCGTAGCGCGCCCAAACTATGCGAGCTCGCAAATTGCCCTAGGCCGCCTGTTACTCCAGGAAGGGCGCGTGGATCCCGCGATCGAGCATCTGGAATTAGGGCGGCAGCTTGCTCCGCGTAATCCCACCCCGTGTTTGCTGCTGGCGACGGCCTACAGAAAGCGTGGCCAGGTCGAGCAAGCGCGAGCGATGTTGGCCCTGGTCGCCAAGTTAAATGAGGAGCAAGCCCAAAAGCATCGACCAGCCTCAGAGGAGGATCGCTGACCAGCGTCGCGACCGAAGGTGATAAGAGGGGAGTGGATCAATTAAGGGCATGACCTCGCACCAGTGAATCAAAGCATGGCCCGACGGGTCGCCGTCAATGGCCCATCGGGCGGGGAGCGAGCTTACTTATCTCTGGGAATGGCGTGGGGTTGGTGAAGATGCGCTCGGGGACGGCTGTTCCCGAGGCCAGGGCTTGGGCCATTAAGCTCATGGCCTTGCCGGCACTCGGTGGCACGATTACGGTTGCGGCCATGTGCCCGCTGCGAACCCAAGCCTGGCCGGTTCTTGGAACACCATCCACGCCGGTAACGGGAATCCCCAGCCATTCCTCGCGGTCTCGGCCGGTGACCGTTTCCTCGATGGCCTTGCGAGCGCCCATACCCATGACGTCGTTCTGGGAGACGATGAGGTCGATGCGCAATTTCTGAGCGGCCATCAGGCGGAGCCAAGAAACGACGCTGCGGTGTGCGCTTTCCTCCGTCCATGCGCCGCGCAAGGTCGTGAGATGGATAGTAGCGGGCAATACTTCTTGAAAACCCGTCTGGCGATCCCTGGAAACTGAACTTACAGAGGGCCCTTGGATAAACAGCACGGAGCCTCCGCGGGGAAGCAGCGCCATGGCCTGCCGGGCCTGAATCCTGCCGACTTCGACCTGATCGGTGCTGACTGAAAAAAC
The DNA here is from genome assembly GCA_003223295.1 of Acidobacteriota bacterium. GTDB lineage: Bacteria > Acidobacteriota > Terriglobia > Acidiferrales > UBA7541 > Acidiferrum. The sequence goes on from QHYM01000221.1 coordinate 3,592, forward strand.
GGGAACGTGAGCGGATTTGCGCAGTTCGCAAGCGTAATCGGCCACCCGGCTCAGGACAGCCCAGCCAATCCCAGCCGTTCCGGCAGCCTTGGCTACTTGCGGAAAAGCCGTAGCTCCAAGAGGTTCAATAATGATACCGTTCGGCCGGAGAGAAGGATCCGCCTGAATGGCTTTCAGTGCCTGGGTGCTCTGCGTGATGGGGTCGCTATCTGCATAAATGATTTCAGCTTTCGCTCCAAGTTCCGCGGCAACGTTCGTTGCATCAGCAGCCTGTTCCATCTGATAGTCGTTGTCTTTGGTGATCAGCGATACCAAGAACCGAAACTTGCTCATGCACTCCTCCACGGTTCAGGGAATACGCCGGCTAAAGGAGGGCTTCGGTGAAATATTCAGCTCCGGGATCGACGATCCCCGGAGCTTCGGACTCCTTTATCTCCCAAAAGGTCCGCGTACCTTCCGGAAATGAATGACGCATTCCGAGAAGCCGCGCGGCGGCCCATACTCCGATGCATCATGCCGGGGAGCCTGCACACTATCCCTGGTTAGTTTGCAGCGCCCGCTTGTTTGGACTCGGACAACCGGATCAAAACCGGTAGCACATTCCCATAATCCGGATTCTGCGCCTGGCCGAAGGCAAAGTAAATCTTGCCGTAGAGCGAATACAGCTGGTCGTAAACACGCGTTGCCGAAACCTCCGGTTGAAATACTTTGTACTGCGGACAGAGCGCGTCTTGCGCTTCTTCAACCGTCTTGAACGTTCCCGCAGCGAGAAACGCGAAGATCGCCGAGCCCAGGCTGACCACACTTCCCGATGGAACAAGCACAGGTCGTCCCAGCACGTTGGCGTAAACCTGATTGAGGACGTCATTCTTCTGCGGAATGCCGCCCGCGTTGATGACGCGTCGCACCGTAACACCGTTTTGCTCCATCCGATCGAGAATGACCCGCGTATGCAAAGCCGTGCCTTCGATGGCTGCGAACAGCTCATCCTGCGCCGTCGTTTGCAGATTCCACCCAAAAGTTATCCCGCGTAAGTTGGGATTGACGAGAACGGTGCGGTCCCCATTGTCCCAGGTCATCCGCAGCAAGCCCGTTTGCCCCGCGCGATACTTCTCGAGCCCTTCGCTGAGAGTCTTTACGTCGGTTCCCGCACGTGTAGAGATGGATTGAAAAATATCCCCAACCGCGGAAAGCCCGGCTTCGATGCCGGTTCGCTTGGGGTGCACGCTTCCCTGCACCACACCGCAAACCCCCGGAACCAGGCGGACCGACGGCGTAATGCCGATGATGCAGGTAGAGGTGCCAACCACGTTGACGATATCTTCGCTGCGGCAGCCCGCGCCTATCGCGTCCCAATGCGCATCAAAGGCTCCCACGGGAATAGGTATGCCGGCTTTTAAGCCGAGTTGTTCTGCCCATTCAGCTGAAATCCCTCCGGCAAGCTGATCCGAAGTGGCATACTCGCCGTCCAGTTTTTCGCGCACACCTGCTAGCAGAGGGTCTACTTTCGTGAGGAACTTTTCGGGCGGCAATCCACCGAGCGCCGCGTTCCACATCCATTTGTGGCCCATTGCGCAAATGCTGCGTTTGACCTTCTTCGCATCAGTGATGCCGCATAGTGTTGCCGCTACCATGTCGCAATGTTCGAACGCGGAAACAAACTCAGCGCGCTTCCCGGAATTGTGCCGCAACCAGTGCAGCAGTTTTGAGAAACCCCATTCTGACGAATACACCCCGCCGCACCATTCAATGGCTTCCAATTTTTCACGGTGCGCCGCTTCCGTAATTTCCGCGGCTTCGGCTTTCGCGCGATGGTCGCACCAGAGATAGTAGTCGTCGA
>QHYM01000222.1 GCA_003223295.1 Acidobacteriota bacterium
ATTTGCCCCAAAGCCATCGTCGTGCCCGGGCAGTACGAGCACTACGCCGATTTTGCCGAGCGCGTGCGCCGCATCCTCGAGACCTACACGCCGGCGGTGGAAACCGCTGCGCTCGACGACTTTTACATGGACTTCGCCGGCACCGAGCGCCTTTATCCCGATTACGAAGCCGCGCTGCGGCGCTTGCAGGCGGAAATTTTCGGCCGCACGGGCTTGAGCGTTTCGCTGGGCGCGGCGCGCACGAAAGTGGTTGCTTCCATCGCTTCGCGGCTGGAGCGCCCGCGCGGCTTCCGCGTGGTCGCGCCCGGCGACGAAGAGGCCTTCCTGACGCCGCTGCCTGCAGAGAAACTCCACGGCATCGGCCACGTGCACGCCGGCGCGCTGGCTGAGCGCGGCATCGCTACCATCGGCCAACTGCGCCAGGTGCCGAAGGCCGCGTTGCAAGCGGCTTTCGGCGAAGCCAGCGGTCAGCAAATCTGGGAACGCGCCCGAGGACTCGACGGCCGCGAGGTGCTTCTACCTTCCACGCCGAAATCCGTTTCGCGGGAAACCACCATCGAGGGCGGCACCATCGACACGGAATTTCTCGGCGGCCTGATCGAGTATCTCAGCGAGCGCATCGGCTCGACCTTGCGCGAATACGGCAAGCAGGCGCGCACCATCGGCCTGCGTATCCGTTACGTTGATCATTTTTCGGCGCACCAAACGGTGCGGCTCACCAAGCCCACCAACGACGAGCGCGAATTGCTCTCTGCCGCCAAGGAGCTGTTCGGCAAACTGTTCACGCGGCGCGTGGCGGTTCGGCTGGCAGGCATCAGCGTGACAAACCTCGAACAAGACCGTCGGCAAAATGAATTGTTCGATACCTGCGCAAACCGCCGCTGGTATCTGAACCGCCAAATGGACCGCGTGCGTGGACGCTACGGCTGGAACGCCGTCTTCTACGGCAAAGGCCTCGAGCTGCGCGAGCATTACGCCACCAAACCGAATGGCTTGGTGCTGTCCACGCCATGCTTGTCGCGGTAGGGGCGACCCTTGGGTCGCCCGCTGCAAATGGTGCTGCGGCTTCAGCGGGCGGGGCAAGCCCCGCCCCTATGGCAAGTTTGCTGAGTTTTTCTTTCCCTTCCTCTGCCTGGTTTTACTGAATCCAAGGGGCAACAGCCTCGCGCGGCGTGATTCGTGACTCGTTTCGTGATAGTGGAAAAGCTACTTTCGCGATGCGAATTTCACAAGTCACCCGTCACGAGTCACCAGTCACCATGTTCGTCCATTTGCATTGTCACAGCCACTATTCGTTCCTCCGGGGCGTGGCTTCGCCGGAAGAGATCATTGCCGCAGCGGTCGAGCAGAAAATGCCAGCCGTGGCGCTGACGGATACCAACGGCATGTATGCGGCGGTGCCGTTTTACAAGAAAGCGCAGGACGCGGGCATCAAGCCGATTGTTGGCGTGGCGCTGGACGTGGCTATCGACAATGGAAACGATGAGATTCTTCGCTGCGCTCAGCATGACAAACAAAAACAACGGGACATCACGATGGTGCTGCTGGCGTCCGACATGGAGGGTTACAGCAACCTTTGCCAGCTCGTCACGCTGCGGCATTTGGGCACGACCAAGCTCGCACAAAACGCTGCTCCTGCGGAAACCGATGGGCGGCCCGTAACCTTGCAGGAATTATCGGAGCACGGCCGCGACGTGATCGCGCTGTGCCCGTTACCAACGCAGCGACAAGATACGAGCAACCGTAGAGGCACGATAGTCTCCGGCACCCGAGTCACCAGTCACCAATCACCCGTCACGAGTCACTTCTCTCGCCTCAAGGACATCTTCGGCGATCGCTTATACGTCGAGGTACAACATCTCTCGCCCGGCGACGGCCGCATACTGCGCGAAGCCGAACGGCTTGGCAGCGAACTCGGCGTGCCGCTTGTGGCCACAAACAACATGCATTTCCTCCGCCCCGAGGAACATCTGCATCATCGCGCGGTAAACGCCATTCGTACCGGCGGATTGTTGACCACCGTCGCTCCACCCGAAATCGCGACGGGCGAAGCCTGGTTCAAGCCCGCCGCGGAAATGCAAAAATGTTTTTCCGATCATCCAGAATGGCTTGAAGCAACGCAGGAAATCGCCGATCGCTGCAATTTACAACTCGAGCTTGGAAAACGGATCTTTCCGGAGTTTACCGTCCCGAAAGGTAAGACTCCGGATTCTTATTTGGAAAAAGTAAGTTTCGACGGTGCGTTAAAACGCTATCCCTCATTAACGCAAGAAGTGCATTCGCGGCTGATGCGCGAGTTGGGAGTCATCAAGAAGTGGGGCCTGGCGCCCTATTTTCTGCTGGTATTGGACATCGTCGAGGAAGCCCGCCGCCGTGGCATTCCTGCGGTGGCGCGCGGGTCGGCTGCCAGCTCCATGGTGACGTATTGCCTGGGAATCTCGCGTGTGTGCCCGCTGCGCTGGGGACTCTACTTCGAGCGCTTCCTGAACGAGCAGCGTGGCGATTGCCCGGACATCGATATCGACATCTGCGGGGCACGCCGCGATGAGCTGCTCGATTACGTCTACGAGCACTGGGGCGCTGAGCATGTGGCCATGATCGGCAGCTTCATCACCATGCACGCGCGGCTGGCGGTGCGCGAAGTGGCCAAGGTCTTTGGCGTGCCGCCGGGCGAGGTGGACCGCTTCACCAAGCGGCTCCCGCACCGCCCGGTGCGCGAAATTTTGCAAGCGATTCGCAACCTGCCGGAGTGCCGCGACCTACCCGTGGACGACGAACCCTGGAAAACCATCCTGCAAGTGGCCTTGCGTCTCGATGACGCGCCGCGTCATCTGGGCATTCATCCCTGCGGCACGGTGATTTCCGCGCGGCCGCTGAACTGGCTGGCGCCGCTGGAGCGCGCCACCAAAGGCATCGTCGTCACGCAATACGATATGAACGCCATCGAAGATCTCGGCCTCATCAAAATGGACCTGCTCGGCCAGCGCGGCTTCACGACGATGTCGTTGGCGCTCGACAACATCGAGCGCTCTCTTCAACCTGTAGGGGCGCAGCATGCTGCGCCGGCTTCCGAAGCATCAAGCGTCGCGCCCGATGGCGTGACGCCGTGTCCCAAACCTCGCGAACTTGATTTCGACGCCATCCCCGAAAACGACCCCGCGACATGTGACGTCATTGCAGCCGGGCGCACCATGGGCGTCTTCCAGATCGAATCTCCCGCCATGCGCGGCATGCTCCGCATGCTGAACGCACGGACGCTCGAGGAAATGGCCATCGCTCTGGCGATTATCCGGCCGGGTGCCGCCGAATATGGATCGAAAGAATTGTTCGTCAAGCGCCTTCGCGGCAAAGAAAAAACCGTTTACCCGCACGACTCACTTGAACCCATCCTTCGCGACACGCTGGGTGTATGTATTTATCAGGAACAGGTCATGCAAATTGCGCAATCGCTCGGCAAAATGTCGTTAGCGGAAGCCGATCTAGTGCGGCGGTCTTCCGTAAAGTATTCCGGCCGGGCAGATCATGACCGGCTGCGCGGAAAATTTGACAAAGCCGCAGGGATGATGGGCTTGACGAACCAGCAGCGCGAAGAATCCTGGCAGATGGTAGAGAAGTTCGCCGGCTTTGGCTTCTGCAAAGCCCACGCGGCGACGTATGCCGATGTGGCGTACCGCATGGCGTATTTGAAAACGCATCATCCGGCGGAGTTTCTCGCCGCCATGTGCAGCGCGGGCGCGGGGTTCTATCACGTTTCCGCGTATGTCGAGGAAGCCAAACGCTGGGGCATCGCGGTGCGGCTGCCGTCGGTGAATCATTCCCGGATGGCCTATACCGCGGAGGCCGGCCCGGATGGACAACGCGCGCTCCGCGTCGGGCTGATGCAGATCAAAGGCCTACGCATCGAAACCATCACCGCTATCGTTCGCACCCGCGAAGAAGCCGGGCCGTTTTGCTCTCTCGAAGATTTTCTGCGCCGCGTTCCCGTCGAACGCGATGAAATTGAAGCGCTCATCAAATGCGGGGCATTTGATGAAATGGGCGATGAAATGGGGGATGAAGTCAACGAGGAAGCGCACCGCATGACGCGGCCCGAGATGTTGTGGCGCTGGAACCTTCTAAAGTCGGCAGGCAAAGGCGCACCGCCCACCGCCTCGCGCTCTCCAGGAATGTCGCTGCCGGAGAAAACAGCAACCTTGTTCGCCGAAGCCAGCGCACGGGATTCCGCTGCCGCGGTCCTGGCAGAAATGCAAATGCCGGAATACACGCTCGAGCAAAAGTTGCGCTACGAACGTGAAATCCTCGAAGTCTGCGTCAGCGGACATCCGCTCGATTTTTTGCCGCGCAACGGCGAAGTCTGGAGCGACGAACTGCCAGGCCTGCTCGGAAAACGCATCACGCTGTGCGGTTGGGTTGTTACTCACCGCCATGTCGGTACAAAAAATTACCGCAATATGATGTTCGTCACGCTCGAAGACCAGCGCGGCGTGTATGAAGTCGTGCTCTTCCCCGATACATACGACCGCTATGGCAGCCTGGTCTTCGAAACGCGCACCATGCGCGTGACCGGGCGCGTCGAGCCAGATGGGCAGATCAACGGCGAGATGCTGGAAGCGCTACGGAAATAACGGTGTATTTCATGATTCGCACAAAGACGCCAACCACGCCGCCTGCGCCGGAACCGGAAGCAGGCCGCCCGGCCGGAAGCGGCGAAGAATGGCTTGGGCGAAACCGCAGCTCCAAGCGGCGGCTCTGGGAACGCCTCAATCCGCTGAGCCGCAAGCAGATCCGCGTAATTGCAGAGGCGCTGGCGCTCCAGCAAACCCACGCGCAACTGCCGGAACCTCTGCGGGCGCGGCTGAGCGCCGCTCTCCAGGAACTGGACCGCCTGGTGGCCCGCATCCGGACGCTGCTGGTGGAGGTGGCACGTCGGACACCACCGGGCGCGTAACCATTGCAGGGCGCTTTTGGCGGCGGGATAATTTCTATATGCCTGTCCCTGCAAAGCGCGGCCCCTTTTTCCTAGCGGCAGTAGTTTTGGCGCTATCAACGCTGGCATATTCTGCGCACGCCGACGAAATCCGCCTGAAAGACGGCAAAAAGCTGTATGGCGTGATCGTCGCGTACGAAGACGGCATGTTTAGAGTCAAGACAGACTACGGCTATCAGCTTATAGAGAAAGACAAGATCGCTTCGATTACTCCGACGACTCCAGCCACAAAATCCGAACCCGATTCTGCGAAAAAGGATGCTGCTCAGCATCCGTCAAAGCCAGCCGCCGACGCGCAGCCGCAGGTGGAGCCGGCTGTCGCAACTGCGGCGAAAACGGGCACTGGCACGACGCCCACAAATGCCAGCATAAAAAGTTCTACCCCGGCACCCGGCGGAAAATCCGAGAACGTCGTCGCGAAACCCGGCGCTCCAGCCAATGCTTCAGCTGCAAACGTCTCTGCTCCCACGAGCAACCCATCGGGAACGGCGGCAGGACCAGCTTCGGTGGCAACAGCTCCGGTTGCGCCCAAAGAGCCCGAAGCTCCCGCGAATCGCGAAGAAATCACCGGCAATCTCTATACGAATTACACGCACGGCTTCCGGATGTACAAGGCACCGAGTTGGAACCTCATCGAAGAAGCGCGCAATGCCTTGCCCAACGCCATCGTGGCCATGGGCACGAGCAACGAATCGACGCTCATGGTGGTTGGTGAGGAGAAGACTAAGGATTCCCTGGAAACCGCGGCGTCTGCCGTCGAAAAGCGCCTGCATGACGTCTACGTTAATTACCAGCGCCTCTCGCAGCATAAAACAGTCGTCGGTGGAATGCCGGCCATCGATTATCAATACCGCGGCAAAGCGGACGATCATGACTGGTCGGGAAGACTCGTGGTCATCGCGCGCGGCAAGGATATGCTTACAGTGCTGGCCATGACCTATGCCGACAGCGACCTAATTCAAATCCAGGAAAACGTCATCGCCCGCTCAATCGCCAGCCTCGACTTCACCGTGCATTAGAATTGGCCATTTTTCGAATCAACCGCGGACGAACGGCTCACTGAATCGCGCTGGACTTAATCCCCCAAAGCATTGGTTCCACTCGGAGGGACATGCGAAAGCACAGAGAGAGCATCCCTTCGGATGCTCTCTCTGTTTCTTAGTTCGTTTTGATCTGGGTAAGCCTCGCGGTCTTAGAAGGTGATGTGCCCCGAGACCAGGATGGCACGGTTCGTTCCGGTATTGCCCCAGGTCTCACCGAACGTGTTCGGCGCCACCGAGGGAGTGCAAGTTGCAGGAGTTGAAGTAGAAGGGCAAGAAATGCCGCTGGCATTCCTATTGTTGATGTTGAGTCCGGGCGCGCCCAAAAACGAGTAGTTGAAGGCATTCAGGGCATCGCCTCGTAGCGTCAAGGTCATGCGCTCGGTGAGCTTGATACTCTTCTGAACGCTGAGGTCCACCTGGTTGCGCGGTATCGTGCGAGTTACATTGCGGCCAACGGCGCAAGCAAACGGGTCACCGCCGCATAGCGCATTCACTGCGAAAGTGTTGTTTACGATGAAGTGGACATCTGAGGGGTTGATGAGTGGGCATAAAGACGTACCTACAAACCCCGCACCCGTATTCGCACACGTGCTGACGTTGATTAGCTGCGTCGCGTTCAGGTACCGACCGGCCGTGTTAAAGGGGGCATTCGGATTGCTGAGAATCGGCCGGCACGAATCGAGCGTGATCCCAATGAAATTATTGTTGAATGCGGCGTCGCA
>QHYM01000223.1 GCA_003223295.1 Acidobacteriota bacterium
AAGCTCCAGAGGGCAGGGAATTCGAAAACGTTTTGGAAATGGTGCGAGGAGTTTCCGCGCTAGGCATGGAAGTTTGCTGCACGCTCGGAATGCTGACGGCGCGGCAGGCTGTGCGGCTGAAGGAAGCGGGACTGACTGCCTACAACCACAATTTGGACACTTCACCGGAATTTTATGGCTCGATTATTACGACGCGCGTCTATGAAGACCGTTTGAAAACGCTGGCGGCGGTGCGCAAGGCGGGCATCACGGTTTGCTGCGGCGGAATTCTGGGAATGGGTGAACGCGAAACCGACCGCATTGGCCTGCTGCACCAATTGGCGACCCTCGAGCCGCATCCGGAGAGCGTGCCGATCAATATGTTGGTGCGCGTGGAAGGCACGCCGCTGGCGTCGATGCCGGCACTCGATCCTTTGGAGGTGGTGCGCGCCATCGCCACGGCACGCATCCTGATGCCCGCGTCACGCGTGCGCTTGGCCGCGGGACGCAAGCAACTTTCGCCGGAAGCGGTGACGCTGTGCTTTCTGGCCGGGGCGAATTCGATTTTCGTTGGAGAAAAACTGCTGACCACGCCGAATCCCGGTCCTGACGAAGACGAGCAACTCCTGCAATCTCTCGGGATGAAGCCACTGGAACCGCATGTCGTCTAGTTTTCAAAACAATTTTCAACGGGAGTTGGAAGCCGGGTTGCGCGAACTCGAAGCGCGAAACCAGCGACGCGCGCTCGTGGACATTCGCGGAGTCAATCTTTGTTCGAATGATTATCTCGAACTCTCGCGGCATCCGGCTCTGAAGGAAGCCGTGGCGCGCGCGGTGCGCGATTCACAGCACGTAGGCGGGACGGGATCCCGGTTGCTTTCGGGCCACGCGGCAGTTTGGGAGCAACTCGAAGGAGAGTTTTCGGAGTTCGCCGGAACGGAAGCGGCACTTTATTTTGGCAGCGGCTACGCGGCGAATCTCGGTTTGCTGACGGCGCTGCTTAAAAAAGAGGATTTGGTTTTTTCCGATGCGCTGAATCACGCGAGCTTGATCGATGGCATCCGCCTTTCGGGCGCGCGAAAAATCATTTATCCGCACCTCGATCTGAATGCGCTGGAAGTGGCGCTGCGAAATCACGCGCAAGAACGCTGCCGCAAGCTCATCGTTACCGAAACCGTTTTCAGCATGGAAGGGGATGTCGCTCCGGTTACACAAATAATTGAACTGGCGGAACGCTACGGCGCCGGTGTTATCGTGGATGAAGCGCACGCGACCGGGGTCCAGGGGCCCGCAGGCCGCGGAATTGCAGTTCGATACGAGATCGCGCAACATCTTGCCGCTGCGGTTCATACTTGCGGGAAAGCGCTCGCGAGCGCAGGCGCATTTGTTTGTGGAAGCGCCGCGTTGAAGGAGCATCTGATCAATCACGCGCGAACATTTATTTTCAGCACGGCAATGCCTCCATACATGGCAGAGCAAATCCGGGCGGCGCTCGGGCTCGCGCGGACAATGGACCGAGAGCGGGAAAAGCTGCTTGGCTCGGCGCGGCGGTTCGCCAGTAATTTGCGTTCGCGCGGATGGGACACTGGCAGAAGCAACACGCAAGTCCTGTCCACGCAAATCGGGCCCACTCAAATCGTGCCACTAGTCCTCGGCGAAAACGAGCAGGCGCTCAGTGCGGCGGAATACTTGCAATCCGACGGATTTGCCGTGCGGGCGGTGCGGCCGCCGACAGTACCGCATGGTGGCGCGCGGCTGCGGTTTTCCTTGACGAGCGGAATCCCCGATGATGAACTGGTGCGCCTGGAGAATACGTTGAATAGCTGGCGCGAAAACATCTGCTGGTCCGCCGCGGTGGCCCGCGCTTGAGACATCATTTCTTCATCACCGGAACCGATACAGGTGTCGGCAAAACGGTTCTTTCCTCACTGCTTTGCGCGGCGCTCGACGCGGTTTACTGGAAGCCTATTCAGACCGGCACGCTCGAAGGCTCGGACCGCGTGACCGTGATGCGGCTGGCGGGAATCGGCACAGATCGCACGCTGGATGAGGTTTATAAATTTGTTCCGCCGGTTTCGCCGGACCTGGCCGCGCGCTGGGCGGGCGTGGAAATCGACATTGGCCGCATCAACATGCCGACCAGTTTGATGAACGACTGGCTGATCGTGGAAGGCGCGGGCGGCGTACTAGTGCCCGTGAATCAGAAGCAATTCATGCTGGACCTGATGGTGAAATTCAAATTGCCGGTGCTGGTGGCCGCGCGCAGCAGCCTGGGCACGGTGAATCACACGCTGCTCACGCTTGCGGCCCTGCATGCCGCTGAACTTCCGGTGCATGGCGTGGTGCTGATCGGCGACCAGAACCGCGAGAACCGCGAAACGATCGAGCGGTTTGGCCACGTGCGCGTTATCGGCGAGATTCCCAAGCTGCCGAACCTGCATCGCACCGCACTGATGCAAGTGTTCATGAATCATTTCGACCGCGCCGCCTTTGCGCAATAGCCTTGCGCCATGAACCCGGCGCTGCGCATCTGGCATCCCTTCACTAACTCTGCGCTGGATCTTCCGCCGCTGCTGGTAGAAAGAGCAGAAGGAATCTATCTCTGCACGAAAGATGGCAGAAGAATCCTGGATGCGATTTCGTCCTGGTGGGTGAACCTGCACGGGCACGCGAATCCGCGCATCGCCGCGGCGATCGCGGAGCAGGCACGAAAACTGGAGCACGTGATTCTGGCGGGTTTTACGCACGATGCGGCAGAAGAACTGGCCGAGCGGTTGAGAAAATGGGTCGCGCCCGAGCTGACGCATTTGTTTTTTTCGGATGATGGCTCGACGGCGGTGGAAGTGGCGCTGAAAATGGCGGTGCAGCATTTCAGCAATCAGCAGCGAGCGGAAAAGCGGGAGATTGTCGCGCTCGAACACGGCTATCACGGCGACACGGCCGGCGCGATGTCGGTCAGCGATGATTCGCCGTTCACGGATCCATTTCGCGCGATGCGGTATCCGGTGCATCGCGTGCATTCGGCCTATTGTTATCGCTGCCCGGTGGGGCTGAAGCGCGAGACTTGCCAGATCGAATGCGTGCAGCAACTGGAATCACTGCTGGCTGAGGGCGGCGAGAAAATTGCCGCGGTCATCGTGGAACCGCTGCTGCAAGGCGCGGGAGGAATGATCGTGCATCCGTCGGAGTTCCTGCAAAAAGTGCGCGCGCTTTGCACGAAGCACGATGTGCTGTTGATTGCGGATGAGGTGCTTACGGGATTTGGACGCACGGGGAAAATGTTTGCGTGCGACATTGCCGGCGTGACGCCTGACCTGATGTGCTTGTCGAAGGGAATCACGGGCGGGTTTTTGCCGATGGGAGTGACGCTGTGCACGGATGGTGTTGAAGCCGCATTTCGCAGCGATGACCGCAGGCATACTTTCTATCACGGGCATTCGTACACGGGAAATGCGCTGGCGTGCGCGGCGGCAAATGCAAGTTTGCAGATTTTTGATGATGAGCCGGTGTTTGACCACATTGCGACGATCGCCAGAATTCATTCGGAGCGGTTGCCGCAGTTGCGTGAATTTCCTTCGGTTGGCGATACGCGCCAAATTGGAACGATCGGCGCGCTGGAACTTCGCGCGGACGACGCTGGATATCTTTCGGCGATACGGCCGAAGCTGTACCAGTTTTTTCTGGAACGCGGAGTTTTGCTGCGGCCGCTGGGGAATGTCGTTTACGTTTTGCCGCCGTATGTGATTTCGCCCGACGAGTTGCATCACGTGTACGACGTGATTGGGGAGGCCATTCAGACGCTGTTCTGAGATGGCAAGGGTCTTGCTAGTGTGCGCCAAGTCGGGCGCAACATTCCGATAGAGTCGGGACAAGTGAAGAGCCGGGCTAAACAGGCTGTTGCGAAACTCAAAGTCTCGTCCACAAATCGCGTAGCGTCATATCGTCATTCGCTATATCTTGTGGTCACGACCGACAAAACCTGAGTTTTGACACAGACTGTAAAGCCCGGCCCCTACAGAGGAGAAGCGTTTGGCGCCGAGCCTGAATGGATGGAAACAGAAGATTGTGGTGTTTGCCGGCAGCTTGGGTGCGCCGGGGCTTTTCCTGATCTCCTTTCTGGATTCGTCCGTGCTGACTTTTCCGGTGATCAATGACCTGCTGCTGATTGAATTGTCCATCCAACATCCGGCAAGGATGCCTCTATACGCGTTCCTGGCGATGCTGGGGTCTGTTTTGGGCTGTGTGCTGCTGTTCTATCTTGCCGAGAAGGGCGGAGAGGCGCTGTTTCATAAGCATGCGGGCAATCGGGCGCAGGCCATCCACAACTGGGTAGTGAAGAATGGGTTTGGCGGGATGCTGGTCGCTGCGCTGCTGCCCCTGCCGACACCGTTCAAAGTCTTCGTGGTGGCCGCGGGAGTGTTCGACGTGCCGATCGCGAGTTTTGCGTCGGCGATTACGCTGGCGCGGGCGGTCCGGTACTTCGGAATCGGCTACCTGGCGATTCGCTATGGCCGAGAAGCGATGCCCTACCTGATGCACCACAAATTGGAAGTGACCGTTTCCCTGATTTTGCTCGCACTGCTGAGCTATGTCCTTTCCCGAGCGATCCTTAGGCACCGACCGCCTTCCGATCGCTGAGTGTCCCGGCGCCGCAGTTCAAGTAATACTTTAGGTGCCATGCTTGGGGGGACTACCCACACCCCCCAGCATTTCATATGATTATCAAAACAAATTTTACTGTTGTAAGTGACTGAAAAGCACCGGCCACCCCTTCGGGGTGGTGTGTGAGCCAGAAACTCGATGTCGAGGTCTACTGATTCCAAAGGACG
>QHYM01000326.1 GCA_003223295.1 Acidobacteriota bacterium
ATTTGGGCATGATCAATGGAAATCTTGAAGGAGTACTTTCCGCCAAGCGGAGGGGTGGTGGTCAGTGTGTCGTTGGTGGCGTCGGTGCAAGCTTCGCGGGAAAGATGGGCTAAAACGGCTGCACCCATGGCGGAGTCCTTCGCGTGATAGGTCCAGGATTCGGCTGTAGCGTCGTGCGTGACTTCGGCCGGTTCCAGCGGGATAGGGGGATAGCCTTCGCGGTCGAAACGCTCGGGACCTTTTAGCCCGATTCGAACGGTCCAATTGGGCTGATTGCCAAAGCCAAGGAGCAGAATAGGGTAGTGCGTGGATTGCGGCGCGGGCGGCCCCATGGGGAGAGGCTTTTGCTGCGCGGCTTGCGCCTGAGTGAGGGCTGGTTTCCCCTGGCTGTGAGAGCTAGGCGGAAAGAAGGCGCTGGAAAGCACCGTTGAGCTCAGTAGGACTAAAGCCCGCTGGGCAATGCGCAAGACGTTCCTCCGGGAGTTAAGAGGATACAGCCCAGAGCGGGAGTAGGCAATTGCTCAAACGCGTAGACAACGGGACGTGTTCTGATGAGTGAGGGTGGCGGGGCGAGGGTTGAGTGGCCTGCTATACGAAACAAAAGCGAAAAATAGTTGTTGACAAAGCGAATAAAAAGCGAAATACTACTGGCCTGCTTCGAGGCGGGCTATGTCACCAGTTCACTCCCTAACGGCGCCGGATTTTCGAGCCCTGCGCCGCCACGTTTCACCAACTCCAGAAACACTCTTTCCCGAGTGCCCTGATGACCTGAGCCCAAAGCAAATGGCCGGCAACCTTGCCCCGGTTGCGGGCCAACGCGGCAGCATTTCGGATCGCCAGACGACGGATTGCCCCCCGCCGTCACCGGCTACACAGCGGACCCAAGGCCGTTCGAATAGCCCGGTCCGAAATTCTGCCGTGAACCCCCGTGAGCGCGCTACCGCGCGGCTGGTTGGCATTGCCCGCCTTGCTGCAACTTCGCCGCCCGCGGAAACGAAAAGAAAATCTGCGCAACGGCCAGAATATTTTGTGCTGCCGGTGAAATCAATTCTGAACCGCTGCGATTCGCAGCGCGTGCCGTTCGAATGGACCATCAACCCGTACCGGGGCTGCGAGTTTGCTTGCAAATACTGCTACGCGCGCTACACGCACGAATATATGGAACTGGATGGCGGAGAATTCGAGAAAAAGATTTATGTGAAAAAAGATGCGGGGCCGCTGCTGGCGTGGGATGTCGCACACAAGTATTCGTATGCGTCGGACGCGTCCGGCGGAACGCGAGCGGAGCACATTGCGATTGGGACGGCGACGGATCCATACCAACCCGCGGAACGAGAATATGGCGTGACACGTGCGTGCTTGGAGGAGTTGGCGAAGAGGGAAGGGCTAAGCGTCTCGATCATCACGAAGTCGGACCAGATTGTGCGCGACATCGACGTGCTGCGACGAATCGCTGCGCGGTCGGACTTGGCGATCGACATTACTATCACGACGCTTCGAACGCGGCTTGCGCGGATGCTTGAGCCGCGCGCGCCTCGTCCAGATTTGCGGCTGGTGGCAGTAAAGCAATTGAGCGAAGCGGGGTTGGCCGTTGGAGTTTCCGCATCACCGCTGATACCGGGAATTACGGACCGGGAAGGCGATTTGGAAGCGGTGGCGGCTGCGGGGAAAGAGGCGGGCGCGCAGTGGTTTTTCTCGGGAGTGCTGTTCCTGATGCCGTCCTCGGCACAACAGTTTTTCCCCTTTTTGCGGGCGAAGTTTCCGCGACTCGTCCAACAGTATGAGAAGTGGTTTGGCGAAAGCGGATATATGCCGGAAGAGTATCGGCGCAAAGTGGCGGAGCGCGTGGCGAAGATCCGGCAGACGTATGGTTTTCGGTCGAGGCCGTGGGTGGAGAAGAAACACACGACGCCGTGCACGCAGATGTCGTTGGGTTGGGATGCGGCCGCAGTGGCGCTAGAAGTGCGCAAGAACCACCGAGGCTATACCTAAGCCAGGTTTGCGAAAGAGTTGAGGCGGAGATGCGTCGGCCATCCTATCGGCTGAGGTCAGAATGACAGGCTCCTCCTTGAAGAGATGATTCACGGGACGATGATGCGGGATTCTTCGCGCTTGAGTTCGGGAGCTTGCGGGAACTGGCCGCGCAGGAATTCGATGAACAGACGCGCCCGTGGACGGCCATTCGTCCGCAGCAGACCCATCCGGTAAAGAAAAACCAACAAACAGAAAACCTCTGTGTCTTTGAAGGAACCCGAAGCGGCGCGGTCCGCCTGCTGCTTTTTGATTTCGTCGAGCAACGTGACAAGCGCGGCGTAAAGTTCACCCTGCAGAGGCAATTGCGGCGGTTTTTCGTAGATGAGGCCAGAGCTCAGCGTTTTGTAGGTTTGCGCGAGGGCTTGAAGTGCGGCAAGGATGTCTGTATCCACGGCGGCCGGCTGCGCGGCGCAGAATTTCGCAATTGAAAATGCCAGCGCGGCCATCAGTTGTTGATGCGTGTGAATGATGTACTGGGGAATATTTTCATCGAGGAGAGGGGTGTCAGCGGGAAGGTCGCGCGGATGCTCGCTCTCATAGCGGTGGGCGGCGATGAGGTAGGTGCAATCAGCGGGGCAATCAATTGTGACTTCGCGCTCCGTGCCGCAACAGACAGCGCAAATCTTTTCGGCCTTGGCGGGGCAGAAGCGGGAAGCTTTGCGCTTTTCACAGATCGGGCAGGACACAGACGCTCCTCGCGTTGAGACAAGGCAGCAGAATACGCTGAGGGGTGACAAAAGACAAAAGTAGAGAAGAGATTTCTCGCCGCAACTTGCTGCGGCAGGCAGGGCTCGAAATGGAGAAATGCGTGAGGCGAGGTCCGCAATTCAGGCCACGATGACTTTGTTGTGGAAGCGGCGGGCGGCGAGGATCAAGAGCAGCGTGCCCATGGCGAAGAGGGCCAGGCCGTCAATCCATAGATGAACCACTCCCGCGCCGCGAAGAATGATGCCGCGCGTAATGTTGATGTAGTAGGTTGCGGGAACGAAGTAACTGAGAGTATGGAAGATCCAAGGCATGGTCTCACGCGGGAAGATGTAGCCGGAAAAAAAGATGCTGGGAAGAATGGTCAGAAACGCAAGCTGCATGGCCTCTGCCTGCGAATTGGCCTTGCTGGAAATGAGAATGCCAAGAGAAAGAGAGACAAAAAGATACGGCAGCGAGAGCAGGGCCAGAAGAAATACGTCGCCATGGATGGGCACACGGAAGACGAAGCGCATGAAAGTCAGGATGAGCGTGAGCTCGAAGAATCCGATGCCCAGGTAGGGAAGCAGTTTGCCGAGCAGCAGGCCCATCGGCCGGACGGGGGTGACGAAGAGCTGTTCGAGAGTGCCGCGTTCCTTTTCGCGGACGATGGAAAACGCGGTGAGAAACGTGGTGACGTTGAGAAGCAGAATGGCGGTGAGGCCGGGCAAAAGGAAATTCGGTGAGCGCGAGTCCGGATTGAAAAGAATTTTCGGGCGCATGTCCACAGCGAATGCCGCGCGGTCCTGGAGAACGCGGCGTAGAGACTCATCAAGCCCAATCGCGGTGGTGACGTTGATGGCCTGGCCGGCGACGGAAGAATCGGAGCCGTCAATCAGCACAAGAACTTGGGCGCTCATTTGATGCAGAAGCCGATCGGAATAGTCCACGGGAATCTTGATGCCAACTCGCGCGCGGCCGGAGATGATGGCGTCGTTGAGATCGTCATCGCTTTGAACGTATCGGTTGATGTGAAACGTATCGGAATTCTTCAAGCGGTCGAGAAGCTCGCGGCTTTCGCGGCGGCCGTCGGCATTGAAGACCACGGTGTTGATCTGGCGAATGTTGGTGTCAATGCCGAAGCCGAGCAGCACCATTTGCAAGAGAGGAATGATGAGCGAAAAAAAGAGCGTGGCGAAGTCCCGCCGCACGTGGAGAACTTCCTTATAAAAGACGGCGCCAAAGCCGCGGAAGATGTTAGTCACTGGCGACCTCCAGAAGGGCTTGTTGTTTGTAGGTGAGTTCGACGAAAACGTCTTCCAGGCTTGGGGCCAACGGGCGAATCTCGGTCACGGCAATGCCGTTTTTCAGGAGCTGATTGCGGAGCTCGTCCAAATCAAAATGTTCATCGACGAGCGCGTGGATGGATTGGCCAAAAATCGTGGCACTGCGGATCCCAGGAATCCGGCGTGCCAGGCGCAGTGCGCGCGTGACTTCCGGAGCCGTGATTTCAATGCGCTTGGTTCCGTGCGGCTGCACGTCGGGGAGTTGCCGAAGCGAATCGGGAGTACCATCGGCAATAAGCTTGCCGTAATAGATGTATGCAACGTGGCTGCAACGCTCGGCTTCGTCCATGTAGTGGGTAGTCACAAAAAAAGTTATGCCGTGACCGGAAAGCTCGAAGAGCAAATCCCAAAGCTGGCGGCGCGCGACGGGATCGATGCCGGCCGTGGGCTCGTCGAGAAAGAGAAGCTTGGGCTCGTGCAACATGGCGCAGCCAAGAGCCAAGCGCTGCTTCCAGCCGCCGGAAAGTTGGGCGGCCAGACGGTTCAAGTAGGGGCCGAGTCCGTTAAGCTGAACGATTTCCTCGATGCGCCGCTTGAGGCGAGCGGGCTCGAGACTGTAAATCCGGCCGTAAAACTGCAGATTTTCCGCAACGGTCAAATCGTAGTAGAGGCTAAAATTCTGCGACATGTACCCGATGCGCTCGCGCACGGCTTCGGAATCGGTACCAACGTCGAGGCCTTCTACCCAAGCGGAGCCACCACTCAGCGGCAGCAAGCCAGTGAGCATCTTGATGACGGTCGTTTTTCCGCTGCCGTTGGGACCGAGGAAGCCGAAGATTTCACCTTTTTCCACACGAAAGCTCACGTCGTTGACCGCCGTGAAATTGCCGAAGCGGCGCACAAGATGCTCGGCGGAGATGGCTGCTTCGACGGAAGATTGCGGCGGAGTGGCCATCGGCTCAGCTCGCGGATTTGAGTTTCACGTCGGCGGCCATGCCGGGGAGAACGCGGCCGGCAGGATCGTTGATGCGAATCTTCACGCCAAAAACTTGATGAACGCGTTCCTCGCGGGTTTGCACATTGCGAGGAAGAAATTCGGCTTGCTGATTGATTTGCTCCACTTCGCCGTCGAAAACAGTGTTGGGAAAGGAGTCCACACGGACTTCCGCCTTCTGACCGAGCTTGATCCGCCCGTACTCGGTTTCCGGAATGTAAATGCGCACGTAGATTTGGTCTTTCTCGAGAAGCGTGGCGACCGGAGTGTTCGGGGCGATCAGGTCGCCCGGGCGGACATCGAGGACTTCCACGATGGCTGCGGAAGGCGCAACGACCTGGCGTTCGCGAAAACGCGCTTGGTCGTAAGCATAGGCGGCCTTGGCCTGCTCGATGTCTTCGCGGCGGTTGCCGTGCTCCATTTTGTCCAGGCTGGCCAGTGCCTGTTGGTAGCGCGCCTCAGCGGAGGCGATCTCCTCGGGGCGGTAACCGCCCCGCATCTCGTCGTACTTGTGCTGAGCCATTTCCCTTTGCGCTAGAGCCATTTTCCAGTTCGCTTCCGCGGTGTCGCGTTGTTGCTTGGAGACTAGGTCCTTCTTGGCGAGGGCGTCGTAACGCTCGAAGTCGAGGCGCGTGCGAATTTCGTCGGCTTTCGCGCGTTCCAGGTCGGCTTGCGCCGCGTCAATATCCTCTTTGCGATAGCCGTTCTTCCTTAGCTCGTAATCGGCTTTGGCTTGCGCGACGGCGGCGCGAGCTTCGGCAATTTCCTCGCGGCGATAACCGCGCTGGGCTTTTTGCGCGTTGGCGCGCGATTGTTCCAGAGAAGCCTGCAGTTCTTTGTCATCGAAAGTAAGAAGGATTTGGCCGGACTGCACGGCATCGCCTTCGCGAACGAGCACCTTGTCGATGCGCCCGCCGATTTTGGAACCGACGCGGACGTCGCGCGCCTCAACGGTACCGGAGCCCATTAGTGCGTTGTCACGATGGAACCAGTTTGCGTAGACAGCGGTAGCCGCCACCACGGCGGCAACCGCGACAATGATGAGAATCCGCTTCCGGGTCATTGCACTAATCTCCTGCAAGCGAAGACGACTCTGCTTGTGGCCTGGTACCACCGGGGCGTGGCGCCAAGCCGGTCCAGAGCACGTTAAAAGCCGACTCAATGCGGGAGTGCAGCGTGGCGTCCCCGTAGAGCGACCAAATCAAAAGCGTGCCGAAAATGGTTTGCCGAAAGACGTACGCAATCTCTTCGGCGGGGAGATCGTTGCGAATCGCACCTTGTTTCTGGCCGAGCCGGATCATCTCGGTGTGCAGTGCTTGCACACGTTTCTGCAAATCGAGCATGGCCTCGCGCACGGGCGTGGTCGAAAGATAGGCCTGAAGAAGCGCGCGGATGATCTCCGGATTGCGCGTTGGCTCCTGGGTCATGCGGACACCCAACGAGCGCAGAAACTGGGGCATGGGCTCGTTGGTACGGCGCGCCGCGTCAATGGCGGCTTCCAGTTTGCCCAGTTGCATTTCGCCAAAGGCCAGGAGGATATGGTCCTTGCTGGGAAAATAGTTGAAAAAGGTGCCCTTGCCAACGTCGGCCGCCTCCGTAATGTCCTCGACAGTGGTTTCGGCAAAGCCCTTCTTGCCGAAGAGGGCCAGCGCGGCGCGAAACAGGCGCTCGCGGAGTTCAGCGCTACGGCGTTGGCGGCGATCAGAAGAGGGCGCCGTGGGCTTCGGATTGGAGCGAGGGGTCGGCTTGGAGGAGCGCGTCATAGTATGGTGACCATTGTTCATAAATGACTATGGGTCATTTTGCGCCTGAAGTCAAGCCCAAAAGGCAAGAGGAGTGGCAGCGCTGCTCGAGAGAGGAAAGCTCTCGTGGAAAAAAAGTAGCCGAGTACCCGATCGAACCCAGAGTACTCGGCGAAAAGCGGGCCTTGCTAGAGGTTATTCCTTCAGAGAACCAGGGTCCGAAAGGTTCTTCGGCGACTTCTTGTTGAGAAGAGCAATCATCTCTTGCCCGGATGGCGGCACGGCAACCGCGCCTTTACGGATGATGTCTTCCGCTGGGACTTTCTTTCCGTAGAGGCTTTCATTCGCGCCGTTGTCCTGGCGGAGCGAGGAGCCTTCCAGAGATACTCCAGCAAAAAGGCCGCGCGAGCGGGAGTAAGTCAGCATTTCCGCACGCAAGGTAACGTCGCTGGCAGCGGCGGCATCGCGTCCTTTGGGTCCGGCTGCCGCAGCCGCGTCGGCGCCCAACTTCACTTTGTTTTTCAGGATGGCCTTGGCGCCGCGGGGATTCATCACAAGAATGACGAAGTCAGTAGCTTGGCCGCCGAGCTGCAGTCCAAAGCCCCCGCCCTCCAAACGCATCATGGCGGGCGCGCTCCAGGGGCCAGTGAAGTGTTCGCCCGTGCGGCAAGTCATGGAACCCCTTCCGTAACTTCCACTAAAACCGACGGCGAGCTTAAGCACCGAGGGAATCACGATGACGCACTCTGCTTTGTCCAGCAAATCCGTCGGAATATCGTCGGGGATGTCCAGAATTTCCTTCAGAACCGTTCCGCAGTTGTCCAGCCGTTCCGCTTCTTTTTTTGAGTCTGCGGTGAGGGGTAAAGCGACCAGGGAAGACGCCATCAGGAAAGAGATCATTCGCTTCAACACGATTCACCTCGTCGTAGTTTTCTGGGCACGAGCATCATAGAGCGCATCCAGACTTGGTGCAACCTTGGAAAAGTAAACGGGGCCGAAGGCGGGCATAACTTTATGACTAGGAAGACGTGTGCGCGGAAATGGTTGCCTTTCGACTATAATTTCGCAGAGCGAAATGCGGGGCGAATGAATAATGAACAAGGAAAAGATAATCGAGCGATGCGGAGCGACAATCGCCGCGGCAGTCGTGTGCGCATGCGTTGGACAAGCGCAGCAAGCGGGGGCTTCGCGAAAAGCGCCAACGGGACAATCGTGCTGTGGCCCGTCCCGGCAGAATACTTTTTCGAAAAGGCAGGCCGCAAAATTTGTGTTGCGCGCGGAAACTCTGCTTGGCGCGGGGCCTGCTGGGAAGGGCGAGTGGGGATTGCTGATCATGGACGCGGAAACCGGCGAGACCCTTTACGAGCAAAACGCCGACCGCTACTTCGTGCCGGCTTCCAACATGAAACTCTTCACCACGGCGCTCGCCCTGGCCAAACTCGGGCCGGACTACCGGTTCCACACCACGCTGGAAACGCGCGCAAGCATTTCGAACGGCGTCTTAACCGGAAATCTGACGCTCGTGGGGCGTGGCGATCCTAATCTTTCAAACCGCAAATTCCCGTACAACCTGAAAGAAGAGTTCGACGGACCGCCCGAGAAAACGCTGACCGAGTTGGCGGATGCCATTGTCGCGAAAGGCGTGAAGGAAATTTCCGGAGACGTGATTGGCGACGACAGTTATTTCCCGCGGGAACGCTATCCGAGCGGCTGGGAAATTGACGATATGGTGTGGGAATACGGCGCGGCGATTTCCTCGATCGTCGTCGACGACAACACGGTGACTTTGACGCTCACTCCGGGCGAGCAGCCGGGCAGCCCGGTGCAGGCGACCGAAAGTCCCTCGACGCCGGACTTCTTCGTTGAAAATGATGTCGTCACTTCGGCCCCGGAAGTTAAATCCGACTTAACCTTGAAGCGCGAGCCTGGCGCAAGTCTGGTAGTGGTGAAGGGTACGATGTCCGCGAAAGGGCCACCGCGAAAATTGGTTCTCGCAATTGAAGAGCCAGCGCAACATGCCGCCGCCGTGTTGAAGCGCTTGCTCGAGGAGCGCGGAGTGCGAGTCGATGGAATTGCTCGCGCGCATCACGAAGAGCCAAAGACGCAGGAAGATCCGACCGTTTTGGCCGAGCATGTTTCGGTTCCTTTGGGCGACGCCATCAAACTCATCAACAAGATCAGCCAAAACCTCCATACGGAAATGCTGCTTCGGACCGTGGCCCGCCAGGGCGGAGTGTGGGCCACGCCGGACGACTTGATGAAAGTGCCGCAGGATTTCTATGCGTCAGTGGGAGTGTCGCCGGATGATGTGATTCAATCGGACGCCTCAGGATTGTCGCGGCACGATCTGGTGACGCCGCGCGCGGTTGTGTCCCTTTTGGCGTTTGCCCAAAAACAGCCCTGGTTTGAGACCTATTACAATTCGTTGCCTGTGGCTGGAGTGGACGGCACGCTCGAAGATCGCATGAAGAATACTCCGGCAGCCGGGCACATTCACGCGAAGACCGGCTCGGTCGAGCACGTGCGCACGCTTTCCGGTTTTGCCGAAACTCCCGGCGGGCGGCGGCTGATCTTTTCTATCCTGAGCAACAATCAAGGCGGAAAGAATCATGAAGCCGCAGACGCCCTGACGGGGCTGTGCGTGGCGATGCTCGAAGAATTCAACGCCGCGCCGCCGAAGCACGCCCCGGAACGCAAGCGCGCGCATTGAAATCGAGAAAAGCAACATGCCGCCTGAAGTCATCGTAACGGTTTTTGGAAGCTCGCGGCCGCGCGAAGGCAGCCTGGACTATGAAGAAGCACGCGTGCTCGGGCGAGCTTTGGCGAAGCACGGTTTTGCGGTTTGCAGTGGCGGCTATGCCGGCGTGATGGAGGCAGTTTCCCGCGGAGCGAAAGAAGCCGGCGGAAAAACTTATGGCGTGACCGCGGAGTTTTTCAAATCCGCGAAGCTGAATCGGTGGATTGACGTCGAAGTCCGCAAGCAAACCTGGGAAGAACGATTGTTCGAATTGATCCGTATGGCGCACGGCTTTGTGGCGTGCAAGGGCGGCACGGGAACACTTGTCGAGCTGGCGGTGGTTTGGGAGATGCTGAACAAATCCGTGATGCCCAGCAAACCATTTGCCGTGCTCGGAGAGTTCTGGCACCCGATTCTCGAACGCGTGAGGCAAGTGGAGTTAGGGCATCCCGGGCCCTGGGGCGAAGCGAACGGGCGGCTCGTCCATATTGCGGATTCGCCTGGAGAAGCGGCGCAGCACCTTCATAATAAGCTCAAATAGAAATAAGAGATGGCACGCACATCGCAAGAAATACTCGAGTTCGACAAGCTGCGCGAATTGCTGCGGCTGCGGACGACATGTGCGCCCGGGTGCCGCGCGGCGGATGCGCTCGAGCCGGGAACGAATCGCGTCGCGCTGGAATCCGTGTTTGCGCTCATCAGCGAAGCGCGGGAGTGGCTGCGTGCGGGGCACGAGTTGGGCTTCGGGGCGTTAGCCGACCCGCAAGGTTGGCTGGAACGGATGGAAGGCCCAGGTGCCGCGCTGGAGCCGGGCGAACTGCTCGATGCGGCGTCTCTGCTGGAAACCGCGGGTTGGCTCCGACGGCAATTTCGCAAGGAGGCCGCGAAATTCCCTTTGCTTGCCGGGCGCGCGGCGTCGATTGGCGATTTTCGCGATGTACAAGCGGCGATTCGCCGCTGCGTGTTGCCCGATGGCGAGATCAGCGATGACGCGTCGACAGCACTGCGGCGGATTCGCGCGAGCATTACGCAAACGCGGGAAGCCATCCAGAAAACGCTGAAGCAGATTCTGCGTGCCCGGAACGCGGAAGCCGGAGAAGACTACGTCACACTGCGGAACGAACGATTCGTGATTCCTGTGCGGGCCGAAAACCGCCGCAGCGTGCATGGTGTCGTGCAAGGAGCCAGCGCCACAGGGCAAACGGTCTTCATGGAGCCGTTCGAAACCGTCGAAGCGAATAATCAACTGGTGCAATTTGCGGAAGATGAAGCCGCAGAAATCGCGCGCATTCTGCGCGAGCTTACGGAGAGACTGCAGGTGATTCGCGGGCCGCTGCAAGCAGCAGCGGCAACGATCGCAGAATTGGACAGCGTTTTTGCTCGAGCACGATTTGCACGCGATTTTGACGCGGCCACGCCGGAATTTTCCAATGCCGATGAATTGCAGCTGGTGGATGCGCGTCATCCCGTTCTGGAAGACAAGCTAAAGAAGGAAAACCGCGCAATCGTTCCGATGACGCTTGCGCTCGGCGGAGACGAGCGCGTGCTGGTGATCAGCGGACCAAACACCGGCGGCAAAACCGTGGCGTTAAAAACTGTGGGAATGGCCGCGCTGGCAGCGCAAGCGGGGATTCCTGTTGCGGCGCAACGCGCGGTTTTGCCGTTCTTCGACCGCGTGCTGGTGGATATCGGTGACGAACAATCGATTGCAGCGGACCTTTCCACGTTTTCCGCGCACATGCTGAATTTGAAAAGCATGCTCGAAGCGGCGACGCCGCAATCGCTTGTGCTGGTCGACGAAGTGGGAACCGGGACGGCGCCCGAAGAAGGCGCGGCGCTGGCCGTCGCGTTGCTCGATGAATTTCGCGCCAAGAACTGCTTTGTGTTAGCCACCACGCATCACGACCGGCTGAAGACTTACGCTTCGACAGCGCCGGGCGTGGTGAACGCCGCAGTCGAATTTGACGATGTGAACCTCCAGCCAACCTATCGTTTGATGGTGGGCGTGCCGGGCGGTTCCAGCGGTATTGCCATCGCGCAGCGGCTGGGAATCGCCAAGGGAATCATCGAACGCGCGCGCGTGTTGTTGACTCCAGAATCGCGCGAAGCCGCCGACCTCATCGCCTATTTGCATCGCAGCCGCGATGAACTGGACCGCATGCAACAGCAAATGACCGCCGAGCGGCATGCGCTCGAAGAGGAACGAAAGAAACTGCGCACGGAATGGGTGGAACGACAGCACAAGCGCATCCAGGAGCTGGAAGCGCAATTCGCGGAGATGCAGAAGCGCTTTGATGAAAACGTCGCGCACGTGGTCGAGGCAGTGAAAGAGCGCGAACTCCGCGCGCAATTGGAAAAGACGGCGCGGCGCAAAATGCAGGACGCTCGCGGGGAAGCGCGCGAAGAGTTGAATACCGCCGTGGTGCAGACGATTTCAGATTCACAGGCCGATCTGGGCGTTCATTCTGTGTCGTTAGAGGTTGTGAGCGCGGATCGTCTGCAGGCAGGCGCGAAAATTCGTGTGCGCGGATTCAGCAAGCCGGTGATTTTTCGCCGGCTGGATGGATCCTCAGCAGAAATTGAAGCCGGGCCCTTGCGCATGAAAGTAGCGCTAGATGAAATTACAGGCATCGAGGCGGTGGGAGCACAAGGCCTTGGCAAACCGAGCGCTCCGAGCGTCAGGGTCCATTCGCAGTCCGGTGAATCTCTCGCCCCGGACGAAATCAATGTGATCGGAATGACCGTGGAGCAAGCCAGCGAACGTGTGGACAAATTTCTCGACGAAGCCGCCCTGGCGAACAAGCCGCGCGTGCGTATCATTCACGGCCATGGCACGGGAGCGCTTCGCAAGGGCATTGGTGAGTTTTTGGATGCGCATCCCCTGGTCGAAAAACATACCTTCGAATCAGAAGAACACGGAGGGAAAGCCATCACCGTTGTTGAGCTGCAAAAGTAAGAATCCGAAATTGGAAAATAGAAATTGAAAATTGAAAATGGGAAGACATTAAGTACGTGTTGCACAAGAGATGGAAACACAAGGCTTTGTTATACTCCCCGCGTTCGCTTTGACAATTCGCAACGAGGTGGCTTGATGAGAATTCCGGAAAATACGGCGGCCCCACGGAGATACACGCAGAGAACCTGTAGATGGCAAGTGTCGGTCGTTTTGTTGTTTGTCGTGCAGTTGGGGTTTACCGGGCCAGCACACGCGCAAGCGCCCGCCGCAAAGCGGACCATTATTCGCCCAGGTCGCGTGCTTGATGTGCGCAGCGGCGAGTTGCGATCCAATCAAGCCATTCTCATCGAAGCCGAGAAGATCGTGCAGATCGGGGCCGCCAGCGAAGTGAAGGCGGCCACGGGCGACACGACCATCGATTTGCCGGAAGCGACGCTGTTGCCTGGCTTGATCGATGCGCATACGCATTTGACTTTCGATCTGAATTCCCTCGGCTACCAGGGGCTAGGAATTTCGACGGCGCGCGAAGCCTTGCACGGAACGAGGAACGCGCGGCGAACATTGGAAGCGGGTTTCACTACGGTGCGGAACCTTGGCGCTTTTGATTATTCGGACATTGCGTTGCGCGACGCCATCAATGACGGCGACGTCATCGGACCGCGCATCGTTGCGTCCGGTCCCGCGCTCGGCATCACTGGAGGCCACTGCGACGAGAATCTGTTGCCTCCCGCATTTCATTTCCAAGGGGGCGGGGTTGCCGACGGCATTGAGGCTGTGCAACACAAAGTGCGCGAAGTTATCAAATACGGTGCGGACGTGATCAAGATTTGCGCCACTGGCGGCGTGCTTTCCAAAGGTGACGACCCGAACGCTTCGCAATATACGCTCGAAGAAATGAAAGCCATTGTCGCCGATGCGCACAGGCTGGGACGTAAGGTCGCGGCGCACGCGCATGGTGCGGAAGGCGTGCGTTGGGCGTCCGAGGCGGGCGTGGACTCCATCGAGCACGGCCACTTGATGGATGACGCGGCCATCGCCACCCTGAAGAAAAATGGAACTTACCTTGTGCCCACGCTGTTTCTGACGGAGTACATGCAACAGAACCTAGAGAGAAGCGATGTGCCGGAATTTTCCAAACAGAAGATGCGCATGGTTGCCGCGGCTGCGCAGCAAAACGCAAAGAAGGCGTTTGCCGCTGGAGTGAAGGTGGCCTTCGGCACGGACGCCGCCGTTTATCCGCACGGTCTAAACGCAGGCGAATTTCACGTTTACGTAAAATTGGGGATGCCCCCTCTCGTTGCCATTCAGACCGCAACGATCAATGCGTCGGATTTGCTTGGCTGGACGAAACAAGCCGGGACGCTGGAGCCCGGCAAGTTTGCCGACATGATCGCCGTCGATGGCGACCCCACGAAAGACGTCACGACGCTCGAACACGTGAAGTTCGTCATGAAGGGCGGTGCTGTGTACAAAAATGATTACGCCAAGCGGTGATGAGCGATAGAAGAATGAAATGGCGGAAGCGGGATCCATTGCGGATAAAGTGAAACAGCAGGCGGACATTGTCCGCGTGGTGGGCGAGTACGTCCGCCTCAAAAAAACCGGCAAGGATTTCAGCGGCCTTTGCCCGTTTCACCAGGAAAAGACTCCGTCGTTCACGGTTTCACCGATCAAGCAGATTTTTTATTGCTTTGGGTGCGGCAAGGGCGGCGATGTCTACAACTTCGTGATGGACATGGAAAAGTGCGAGTTTCCGGAGGCCGTGAAGCTCGTCGCGGAGAAATGCGGGATTTCCATTCCGCGGCCCAAGGAGCGCTCGCCAGGAGAGCGCAAAGAAAATCAGCAGCGCGCCACGCTCGTGGAAATGCATCGCGAAGCGCAGACCTTCTTCGTCAAGCAACTGGAAGGAACCTTGGAAGGAAAAGCGGCGTGCGCGTATCTCGAAGACCGCGGCATGGATAAGGATGCCATCTCGCGATTTGGAATCGGGTATGCGCCGAGCGGCGGCGACACCCTGCTGCGGCATTTGAAAGCAAAGTATCCCGAAAAGCTGCTCGTGGACTCGGGACTCATTTCGCGCGATCAAGGCGGGAAGCTCTTTGATCGCTTTCGACGCCGCATCACGTTTCCCATTGCGAACGAATCAGGAAAGATCGTGGCCTTCGGCTGCCGCGCGCTGGGTGACGACCAGCCCAAGTATTTGAATTCGCCCGAATCGCCGATCTACTCAAAAAGCAACGTACTCTACCACCTGGACCGCGCGAAAGAAGGCATCCGGCGGCAGGACTTCGTCATTCTCGTCGAAGGCTATATGGACGCCATTGCCGTGGCGCGCGCGGGGATCAGCAACGTGGTGGCAAGCTGCGGAACGAGCCTCGCCGAGCAGCAAATCAAGCTGCTCGGCCGTTTCACCAAGCGCGTGGTGGTGAACTACGACCCCGATGCGGCAGGACAGTCGGCCACCGAGCGCTCGTTGTCCCTTCTGCTGGAGCAGGATTTCGAAGTGCGCGTTCTCGCGCTTCCACCCGTGGGCGATAAGAAGGCTGACCCCGATCTTTACATCCGCGAAAAGGGCGCGGAGGAATATCAAAGACGCTTGAAAGAAGCCCCTTCCTATGTCGACTATTTGATTGCGCGCGCAGGCCAGATGGATTTGAGCACCGGCGAAGGCAAGAGCCGCGCGGTGAATTTCCTGCTTCCTTACGTACAGAAAATTCCCAATCGCATTTTGCGTTCCGAATGGGCGACGCGTATCGCGCAGCAACTCCGCCTGGAGGAGCCGGTGCTGCGGGCGGCCCTGAGCAAGGCGGCTTCGGAGCGCCGCAGCGAGCTGAAGCTCCAACCAGAGCTCGTTGGGAGAGCGGCCAAGCCCGTCGAGCGGCGGCTGATCCGCATGCTCGCGGAGGCGGAAGGATTCCGCCAAGAGCTTGCGCAGCGCCTGCAGAACGCGCGGCTCTACCACGGGCTGGAGACGGAAAAGATTTTTGCCGCGCTGGTGATCGCCAGCCTTGCCGGCCAGCCGGTGCAAGCCACGGAAGTGGCGGCCGTACTGGAGGAGCGCGACCGACGGCTGCTTTTTGAAATTTTGTTTGAAGAGGACAGTGAACCGACCTGGGAAGAGGCGCTAAGCTGCGTCGAGACGCTCGAGCAGCGTCAGGCGGAACAGGAACTCGCGGAAGTGCAGCGCAGCATCGAAGCCAACCCTGCTGGCCAGGGATTGCGCGAATTACTCACGCGTAAGCAAGTGCTCATGCGCCGCCTGGCCGCCTCGCGGTAGTCTTAGCGCTCCCCGGGACTGCCGTTGGGAGAATTATCTATGGGGCGTATACGCTACCCCCGGTACTGTTGGATCGTTATCAAAACAAAGGACTTGCAAATTGAGCAATTCGTAAGTCTATGAAAAAAAAGGGGCGCGAAAATGTGTAGCAAATTTGAGGCAATTCGCAAGTGATTGATTCCAAGTGGGACCCATCCCTTTTCCTAACCCTGAAAAAGAAAAAGGCGGCAGGGACTGCCGCACTCTCCAACCCATAATACTTCCTAGTGAATATACTATCAGAGAAATAAGAATTGCCAAGGACGGAATTTGAAGTAAACAGGGCGATTTGGCAAACCGCTGGAAGAATCAGACATCCGACGTGGGGCGTTGCCTCAACAACCAAACCAAACCCGCCAATAGCGTCGAGGGAAGCCAGATCCAGAGAAGCTCACTCTGCAGGACTGTCCAGCCACGCTCCGTAAAGAATCTTCCGACGCCGATGGGTGACACTCGTATCGGCCTCCACGGCAAAAAGTAGCGGTCATTGCTAAACGGCGAAAAGAACGCAACGCCGAGGCCTCCGTCTGTCATAGCGTCCAGCAAACCATGGCTCGCCGTGACCAGAAAGAGGTAGCCCCAAATCCAGAGGAGGCCTGTACCGGGCAGGCACCGAAAAGCCAGGATCGAGACCGAAGCAGCCAAGAGCGCGGCGAAGAGAAGGGAGTGGGTAAATCCCCGGTGTCCCCAGAAATCGCCGTAATGAATGCCCAAGCGAAACCCAAGGACATCGAGGTCGGGTACAACCGAACAGAGGGCTCCCGCGACCCATACCCGTTTAGAGATGCCGGGGCGATGAAAGCAGGCTCCGATGCCCAGGGCAGCTACCGCATGTGAAAACGAGGACGCCACGTCCCACCTCCTAGCCGGTTCCTCGAATCGAGGCTAGATGGTCGGCTTGCATTCTTCCACACATTTCCACTAATTAAGAGATTGACGCCAAGGGACTTAAACGTGTACCGTACTACGGTTTCGCGAGTAACGGTTTTGCCGTTAAATGCATCTATATCTATGTACTTAGCGGCAGGGGCCGAGCCCCAGGGTGCGGGGATGCGGGCGACGCACGGGGCCGGCGGCGCATGAGCGGCACGGCACAGAAGGATTCAAACAAAAAAGCGATCGATCTTGTGGGGATTTCCCCGTGGTTTGCGCCATTGCGCCAGCCTGTCTGTCCCTCTGCCGATAGACGGAGAATCCGGCGCGTCTTGCATGGCATGGGCTCGCGGTTCGATTTTGGGAGGAATTTGTGGCGGCAGTAGGCCTTGAAGAAAAATACGATGCGGTACGGCAGCTCATTGCCATCGGCAAGGAGCGCGGTTACCTGCTGTACGACGAAGTGAACGATTCGCTTCCGGCGGAAGTCCACTCTTCGGAAGAGATCGACGATCTCCTCACTACTTTCGAGCGTAACGGCATCGAGATTTACGAGGACCAAGCGTCGGCTAAGGCCGCACGCGCGGTGGAAGTGTCCGCCGAGGGCGGCGACCATGAAGGCGTCGCGAAGGATGACGCGCACGAGGGCGAATCGGATCTGGACCTCACCCCCGGTTCGCTCGAAAAAACCAACGATCCCGTGCGCATGTATCTGCGCGAAATGGGCACCGTTCCGCTGCTGACGCGCGAAGGCGAAGTCACCATCGCCAAGCGCATCGAGCGCGGGCAGCTCGTGGTGATGCGGTCCATCACCCGCTCCCCGATCGTCATCAAGGAATTGATTGCCGTCGGCGACGATCTGCGCAAGGGCGTGCGCTCGATCAAGGAAATCGTTCAGTTTGACGACGAAGAGCTCACCGAAGAAAAAATCGCCAACAAGACCAAGCAGACACTGAAGTCCATCGACAAGATTGCCAAGCTCTACGATACGGCGCTGAAGCAGGCGGTAAAACTCGAGAAGACGCCGAAATCCAAGAAGCGCACGTACGTGCGGGCAAAGTGGGCAGTGGCGCGCACCCGCGTCGAGATTTCCCTGGCCATCCGCGACATCGACTTCAATCCCTTCGAGAAGAAGCGCCTGATTGACAAGATGCGCGGCACCGTCGAGCGTTTGCAGTCGCTCGAGCGTGAGGCCGGCCGCCTAGAGCGCCGCGCTGACGTGGCCAAAGGGGAAGTCGCGGCGGAGGCGCGCAAGGAATTGCGCACGCGCCGTACTGAATTGAAAGACATCGAAGAGGCCAGCGAAGTCGGGCTCACGGAATTGAAGCGCACGCTCACGCTGATTCACCGTGGCGAGGCGGAAGCCGAGCAGGCCAAGAAGGAATTGATCGAAGCGAACCTTCGCTTGGTTGTTTCCATCGCCAAGAAATATACCAACCGCGGCTTGCAGTTCCTCGACCTGATTCAGGAAGGCAACATCGGGTTAATGAAAGCGGTGGACAAATTTGAGTGGCGCCGCGGCTACAAATTCTCGACGTACGCCACGTGGTGGATTCGCCAGGCCATCACCCGCGCCATCGCCGACCAGGCCCGCACCATTCGCATCCCGGTGCACATGATCGAGACCATCAACAAGCTTGTGCGCACCAGCCGCCAGCTCGTGCAGGAACTTGGCCGCGAGCCGACCAGCGAAGAAATCGCCAAACGCATGGACATTCCCGTGTCCAAGGTGCGCAAGATTCTGAAGATTGCGCAAGAGCCAATCTCGCTCGAAACGCCCATCGGCGAAGAAGAAGATTCGCATCTCGGCGACTTCATCGAAGACAAGGCCGTGGTTTCGCCTTCCGATGCGGTCATCAATTTGAATTTGAAGGAACAGACTTCCTCGGTGCTGAAGACGCTGACGCCGCGCGAAGAAAAAGTCATCAAGATGCGTTTTGGCCTGGACGACGGCAGCGAGCATACGCTCGAAGAAGTCGGACAGTCGTTTGCTGTCACCCGCGAACGTATTCGCCAGATCGAAGCCAAGGCGCTGCGTAAGCTGCGCCACCCATCACGCTCGCGCAAGCTGCGCGCCTTCCTCGAAGGCCCTTCGCGGGATTACCTCTAGAAAAGACTGCGTCAGAGATTATGAAACGCCTCCGAGAACGTCGGAGGCGTTTTGTTTGAGAACTTGGTTTGCGATGGCCAGGGAAAAGGCGCAAGCGGAAATCCCGCGAGGCCGAAAGTACCAATGCGCAAGCCAGGGGCGGACTGCTCCACAGGAGCGTTGATCCGGGGTAATTCCCGAGGAGCCAAGGGAGCAGGTCACCCGTACTGATCCGAGTCAACGGGCAACCGGAGGAACTCGATATCGGTGGAAGACGGCAGTCTCCCGACGGTGGCACGAGCCGGATAAGCTGAGAGGTTTAAGTCCGGTTCAGTGAGAGGCTCGGGGTGCAATTCCCCGGGCCTACTCGGCGGAGAGCGGGCGACCGCTCCCCCAATGCCGATCGAGCCATGCAAGGCTAACGTGCGAACACAATACAGTACGCCGCAATCTCGAATCACTCGGCCAGACGATTAAGTCCTCGCTCCTTCGTTGTGCCTAGCCCCTCACCTCATTAGAATGGGAAAGCCAACACGCCACTCATGAGACCGGTTCAGAAATTCTTCGCGATCACCGTCGTGCTGCTTTTGGGCGCGACGGTCTATGGCCTCGTTCGAACGGCCGAGCCGCCCAAGGTTCCTCCATCTGTTGGAAAACAACCGGTCCCTGTCCAGCAGGTCCAGGTCGACCAGTCGGCTATCAAAACAGCCCAGCAACTCGCGCAACTGGCAACCACTCCCGAGGAGCGTCCTCTGGCGCAGGAAGCCTTGCGTCTCGCGGATTATGAAGTGGACCTCGCCTTTGCCGCAGCCCTGCGCGATGCCGCGGAGAATCCACCGAAGCTGAGTCCCGAGGCAAAAGAAGCCGTGGCTCGATTGCAGAAGGCGCAAAAGCTGTTGGGAAAAGACCAGGCTCTGGTGGCGCAGCTCACGAAAGAAGAAGCGAAGGCTACCGGCGACAAAAAGGAAACACTGGGCGACCAGCTGGACCTGGCCAAAGCCGAGCTCGAATTGGACCAAGATGAATTGGATGATGCAAAACAGGATTTGATCCGGGCTGGCGGCGATCCGCAAGATCGCATCCAGGAGATGGAAAAAGAGCACGAGGCGGCCACTCATGGCGCCGGTTCGGCCCTTCCGAATGTTGCCGCGCCGCTTGAAGAGTTTGGCCTGCTGCGCCTTTCTCAACGGTGGCTGGGATTGCATCAAAAGCAGCTTCAATTGTGGCGGGCCAAGCAGGAGGCGGAGTTTGCAGCTGTTGCCCTTACGGGACAGCATAACGTCCTTGAGTCACGGATCGAGGCGGCGAAAGCCGAGACTCCGCAGCTCGCGCCTCGCTCCAAGCATTCCAAGCAAGTGGAGCCGCCCTCGTCTGGAGCTGCTCTTTCCACTCTTGCACCGGACGACGCTGCGGCGCTCGTTGCCATTACCAAACAAATCGCTTCGGACCAGAAAGCGCTTGCGGGATTCGATAAACGCATCGAAACGGAAAAACAGCTTGTCGACATTTACGGGAAATGGATTGACGTTGTCGCCGCTAGGCAGCGAACGCTGGTGAATCACGTTCTTCGCGGTGTTCTGATCATCCTGGTGATCGCCATCGTTGCCATTTACTTTGGTACGTTGCTCGATAAGGTCTTGAATCGCCTCACCATGGACAGGCGCCAAATACAGAGCCTGCACACCGTCGCTCACGTAGCAGTACGCTTTGTGGCCTTGCTGTTCATTCTGGTCGTGGTTATCGGGCTGCCGGGACAACTGGGAACATTTCTCGGTCTTGCTACTGCCGGCCTTACTGTCGGGCTCAAGGACTTCATCGTCGGCTTTATCGGCTGGTTCGTGCTGATGGGAAAGAATGGCATTCGATTGGGGGATTGGGTGGAAATTAACGGTGTGACGGGCGAGGTAGTCGAGATCGGTCCGTTTCATACCGTCCTCCTTGAAACCGGCAACTGGACCGATTCGGGACATCCCACAGGCAGGCGCGTCACGTTCACCAACAGTTTCGCCATCGAGGGCCACTACTTTAATTTCTCAACCTCAGGCCAGTGGCTCTGGGATGAATTGCAGTTGGTTCTTCCTGCGGGCCAGGACCCCTATCCGATCGTGCAGGAATTTCAAAAGAAAGTTTCCGAAGCCACAAAAGAAGGCGCCAAGCAGGCCGAGCAAGAGTGGCGGCGCGCCACGCGTTCGCGAGAAATGAGCTCGTTCTCCGTGGAGCCCGCGATCAGCATCAAGCCCGTAGTCGGCGGCGTGGAGATGGCCGTGCGCTACATCACCAGGGCTAACGAACGCTATCAATTGCGCGCCAAGCTCTACCAGGCTGCTGTCGAAATGCTCGGGCGCAAGACCGCCCCCGTATCGTGAGCTGCAGCCCGCTTCCCGCCAAGAATCCGAAGTGCGAGCCTATCGCATAAGCTGGCGTCCGCGAATCGCCGAGACTGTCGATCCGGTGTAGAGCAGAGCCAGCAGCGCGTAGCCGGCAACCAGGCCGACCCCTTGCGCTACCCAGCCGAGCGCGAAGCTCATTATTAGCTGCACCACGGTCGTCAGGATGGCCATCGCCGATTGCGTTCGTCCCATGAAATGGCGCGGCACAATGGACATAAGTGAGGACTGCGCCACGACGCCGCCTAGCGCGCGGCAAAATCCGAAAATCACCTGCATCGTGACCGCGCCTATAAGAAACGCCACGTATGGCGTCGCCATGTGGCCCGCGGCGAGCACGGCGCACGCCGCAACATAGAGCGGCATGCGCCGCTTGCCCGGAAGCTGGCTCGCGATCAAGCCGCCGCAAATCGCGCCGGTGGCCCATCCTGCTTCCAGGAAGCCCAGCCCGCGCGCGCCCGCGTGAAGAATATCGTTTGCCAGCGCGACGAGCACGACGTTGGCACTGACCACTCCCGCCATCATGATGGAGTGCGTGATTCCCAATGCCCGCACCAGCGGTTGCTGCCGGAGATACACGAAGCCTTCGCGCATGTCCGCGTACACCGCCAGCGAAAGGCCAGCCTCCGCGACCTCCGGCATCTCTCCGCTTTCCAAAGCCTCGGCCGTCGCCTCGGTTGCCTCGTTGAACTCGCGTGGATATTTCTGGCGGTCGCGTGGTGAAACGTAGCCCTGCCGCACCCGGTATAGGCAATATGCCGAAACGAAATAGGTGGCTCCATCGATGGCCAGAATCCCCGCGATTCCCGCAGTGTTGTAAAGGAAGCCCACAAACGCGCCGGCAATCAGCATCCCGCTCTGCACACCGACCAGCACTGCGGCATTCGCGCCGGTGAACTGGCTGTGCGGAATCACTTCCTGCACCAGCGCATTCACCGTGGCCCAGTACATCGCGGAACCGGTGCCGGTGATGAGCGTCATCGCGTACAAATGCCAGAGTTGCAGATGTCCGCGCCACGCGATGTACGCGGTGAGCAGCACGAAAAACCCGCGCACGAGGTCGAGCATGACGCCGAGATAGCGCCGGTCGAAGCGGTCAATCAGCACGCCGCCGAGAAACGGCACGAAAAGGCCGGGGATAGTCATGACGATGACTTGCCAACTGACTTTTACCGTCGAGTGCGTGGCCGCCAGGATGTACCAGCTCACGCCGGCGAAGTTCATGCCGCTGCCAAACAGCGACACGAACATAGCCACGAAGAAATAGCGGAATCCGCGCTGCGCCCAGATCAGCGTCCAGTCGACTCGGTGTGCGGTTGCCGTGGCCATGAAACCTCTTAGCTTACTATTGTGGCCGAAATCGGTGCGAGCGCGTGCCGTGAAGAGTTACACTCTTTCAGCAATTTTGGCCGGGCAGGGGACGTCGATGGGGAACGAAGCACTATGCAAAGCGCGGTTTGGCAAGCAGGAGTCAGAAGGAAAGGCTTTGCTCGAAACGAGCGAAGTTCGCTTCCGTGGCGATTTCCAGCTGAAGATTCCTTTCTCCACCATCAAGTCGGCGAAGGCTGTGGATGGTGAGCTCCGCCTGCAAACCGCGGAGGGCGTCGCCATTTTTCATTTAGGCGGAGCGGCGGAAAAATGGCTGAAAAAGATCCTTCATCCCAAATCGCGCATCGAAAAGCTGGGCGTCAAGGCTCGGGCGAGAGTGTCCTTGTTCGGAGAGTTCGAGGGTGAATTCCTTCGCGAAGTTCATGCCCTCACAAAGTCTGTCGCCAAAGGCAAAGCCGCCTCGGACTCGGAGCATATGTTTCTCGCTGCAGATTCAAAGGAAGATTTCTCCGCTCTTCCCAAAATCGCAAAATCCATGTCGGGTGCCGCCGCGCTCTGGATCGTTTATCCCAAAGGACAGAAGCACATCACCGAAAACGACGTCCTCGCCGCAGGCCGCAAGTGCGGACTAAAGGATGTAAAAGTGGTTGGCTTTTCTGCCACCCACACTGCCCTCAAATTTGTCATCCCGCTGGCCAGTCGTTAGCAGATTGATTTTCACTTTGCGAAAGCCTTTCCCAATTTCGAGTTTCGCATTTCCATTTTCAAATCTATGATGGCCGCATGAGCGCTTTGCTCGAAGTGCGCGGCCTTAACCTGGAATTGCCCACGCCCGCTGGTTGGGTGCGGCCAGTGAACGAAGTGTCTCTGCACATCGGCGCGGGCGAATCCGGCAGCGGCAAAACCATGCTCTCGCTGGCCTTGATGAGCCTGCTTCCGTCCGGCGCGCGGGTGAGCCGACGAACCTGTTTCCGCCCTCGACGTTTCCGTCGGCGCCCAGGTGCTCCTGCCGCTCCAAGAACTCCAGCGCGAATTCTCGC
This sequence comes from Acidobacteriota bacterium, assembly GCA_003223295.1. Taxonomy (GTDB): domain Bacteria; phylum Acidobacteriota; class Terriglobia; order Acidiferrales; family UBA7541; genus Acidiferrum. Next base: position 23,468 of record QHYM01000326.1, read on the forward strand.
TCACGTACATCTTCATTTCTCATAGCTTGCCCGTCGTGGCCCAGTTGGCTACGCGCATCGCCGTCATGCACGCGGGCCAGTTCGTCGAAACCGGGTCCGCCGAAGAAATCCTTCAGCAGCCGAAGAATCCCTACACCCGCGAACTCCTCTCTGCCGTCCCTGAGCTTCCCCGCGAGTGAGCGATTCTTTTCCCTGCGCCTCTTTTTCGCTTCTGCCCTTTTGACTTTCAACTTTTGACTTTCAACTTCTTTTCCCCCGCGCTAGAATCCCCTGAAATATTCCCCAGTCTAAGACGTAATGACAATCAGAAGTGGGTTCCGCAAGTTCTGTGATAGAGGAGTCCTCGATGGCCACAACCCCTATCCCTACGCCCGAAGCGCAGGCAACCGTCAGCCCGTTTGGGCGGATTATGGGAGTCTTCTTCTCGCCAAAGGCTACGTTTGAAGATATCGTCAGAAAGCCGAGTTGGTTGCTACCGGTCGCGCTCACCACGATCCTCAGCGTCGCGGTCAGTTTTGCCATCAATCAACGCATCAACTGGCGCGAGTTCATGAGCCAGCAAATAGAGAAGAGTCCCCGCGCTGCCCAAATGTCAGCGGCGCAGAAGCAACAGCAAATCGAAGGCGGCGCCAAGTTCACGCCACCTTTCACCTACGTCATTGGCCTGTGCGGCCCAATTCTTGCCGTACTGATCATTGGCTTGGTAATGTGGGGCGCATACAGCTTGCTTGGTGGGATCAGCACAAATTTCAGCACAGCCTTCAGCATTACCTCGCACGCTTTTCTGACCGGCCTTGTGAGTAGCCCACTCATCATTTTGACTTTATATTTGAAGCCTTTTGGCACGGCCGACTTGGAGAATCCGGTCGCGGCCAATCTTGCCGCGCTCTTGTCTGAGGATGCGGCAAAGTGGCTGGTAGCACTCCTTAAGTCGTTTGACCTTTTCACCTTTTGGACGCTTATCCTGCTGGCCGTCGGCTTTGCCGCCGTGAATCCCAAAAAGCTTAAGGGAGCGAAGTCGTTCACCATTGCTTTCTCAGTCTGGGCCGTTTTCGTCCTTTGTCGTGTCGGTTGGGCGTTCATCTTCTCCTGATACACTGGGCGGGTGAGTTTTTCTTTCGAAGTCCTGAAAAGCGAGCCCACCGGCGCGCGCCGCGGCCGCCTCACCACGCCGCACGGCGTCGTGCAGACTCCGTTTTTTCTCCCCGTTGGCACGCAGGCTTCCGTCAAGGCGCTCACGCAAGAAGCCCTCGAAGAACTCGGCGCGGAAATCATTCTCGCCAACACCTATCATCTTTATTTGCGTCCCGGCCACGAACTGATTCGCCGTCTCGGCGGCTTGCACCAATTCATGTCCTGGCCGCGCGCCGTCCTCACCGATTCCGGTGGCTACCAGGTGTTCAGCCTCTCCGAACTTCGCAAGATCACCGACGAAGGCGTGCGCTTTCGTTCTCATCTGGATGGTTCGGAGCATCTGCTCACGCCGGAGAAAGCCGCGGAGATTCAGCTCGCCCTGGGCTCTGACATTGCGATGGTCCTCGACGAATGCATCGAAACTCCTGCGCCCCGCGAACAAGCCGAAGCCGCTCTTCGGCGCACCACTGCCTGGGCCCGGCGCGCGCGGGAATATTTCCAAGAATCTGCCCGGCGCAACGGCGAACGTCCGTCGCAGTGGCAGTTCGGCATCGTGCAAGGCGCCACGTTCCCGGACCTCCGACATGAAAGCGCCCGCCAGCTTCTCGATCTCGATTTTCCGGGTTACGCCGTGGGCGGACTCGCCGTCGGCGAGCCGCACGAAACCACTTGCGAAATGACCGTTGAAGTGACCGCATTGCTCCCGAAAGATCGCCCGCGCTACCTCATGGGCGTTGGCCGCCCCGAACAAATTGCCGACTACGTCGCTCTCGGTATCGACATGATGGATTGCGTCCTGCCCACGCGTGCCGCGCGCCATGCCTGCCTCTACACCAGCGAAGGCCGCGTGCTTATCAAGAACTCGCGCTTCGCGGAAGATCAGCGCCCCATTGACTCGAATTGTTCCTGCAGCGTCTGCCGCCGCTACACACGCGCGTATCTCCGGCATCTTTTTGCCGCTGGCGAAATGACCGCCGCCATTCTGGCCACTCACCACAATGTCCACTTTTACCTTGACATAATGCGTCGAATCCGCGAGGCTATCGAGTTTGGGAACCTAGCGAATTTCTCATCTGAGATGCACGCGCGTTACGCTGCGGACCCAGCCTGAGGGCTTGTAACTTAAGAGTTCGGGCTGAACGTTTTGGCTCCGTGCAAGCGTGCGGGCCATCCACGGGGCATCACGTCAACCACGGCCCGGCCGGGGTTGCTCACAAAGAGGAACTCGGTAGAGCAGGGAAGCGGGCCGTTCGCCTGCTGGCGGCTTTGCTATCTTCGGTGGCGCGGTGCGACAATGGAGAGCGCCAGTTGCCTTGCCAAATTGCAAGAAGCACCTGGAAATGGGAATTCGAAGTCGGGCAGCCGGCCATGTCTTTTGACTGAGAACGGAATACTGATAAGTTAGAACGGACCATGACAGCAGCGATCCTTCTTCAAGCACCAAGTGGCGGCGGCTTCGGTACCTTCCTGGTTCCTCTCGCCCTCATGTTTGGCATTATGTACTTCATGGTGATCATGCCTCAGCAGCGCCAGCGCAAGAAGACCCAGGCAATGCTTTCGACCCTGAAAACGGGCGATAAGGTCATCACCGGCAGCGGAATCTACGGCACCGTCAGCGGCATCGACGGAGATTCCGTCATTATGAAGATCTCCTCGGAGCCGCAAGTTAAAATTCGCATCGCGCGTGCGGCGATTGCTCAGGTGGAGGCATCGGAAGATGCAAAATAAGCCCACCCTTCGCCGGATGACACGCCTCATTCTCTAACCATGAATCCCAATCTCAAGTGGAGGGCGCTGTTCATTCTTGCTGTTATCCTTTTCTGTCTCTATTTTCTCTTTGGCTATCCGACCTTCCCTACCTCCTTTGCGCAGGTGAAGGAGAATTTCGGCAAGCAGATCAAGCTCGGCCTGGACCTCCAGGGCGGCAGTCATATGATTCTCCAGGTCCAGGTGCAGGAGGCGATCGCCCAGGAGACGGACACCACCGTCGACCGTATCATTACCGCGCTGCGCAACAAGAATGTTCGCTATGAGGAAGTCCGCCGCATTGATGACACCCATATTCTCGTTCGCAATATCGATCCCGCGCAGTACACCGTATTGAGCGACCTGCTGGCGGCACAATACAACAATGTTTGGGATATCGCGTCCGCCGCCGGGATATCTAACAGCTACACATTGACCCTGCGCGCCAACGCCGTGGCTGGGATTCAGGAACAAACTGTCAATCAATCGCTGGAAACCATTGCCCAGCGTATCAACGCTCTGGGGCTCACCGAACCCAGCATTCAGCTGCATGGCCGCAAGGACAATGAAATCCTGGTGCAATTGCCCGGCGTTGCCGATACCGCAGAAGCGAGACGCGTTATTCAAGCCGGCGGCCAGTTGGAGCTGCGGCTCGTCGAAGACCCTGCCACCTATCCCTCCGTCGCTGCTTACATGGCGCAGCACACCGTGCTTCCTGCTGGAACCGAGTTGTTGCCAGCGTGCTCTGACAATCGTACTCGGGCCAGCAATCCCGACAACGGAGAAGTCTGGTACGTCCTGAATCGCGCGCCAATTGTCACCGGCCGCGATCTGCGTACTGCCACCGAAACCCGCAACACTACGAACCCTGGGACCTGGCAGGTCAACTTTACGCTCTCACCCGAAGCTGCACGCCGATTCGGGCCATTTACACAGCAAAACATCGGCCGCAACATGGCCATCATCCTCGATCACTGCGTCAAATCCGATCCCGTCATCAACGCCCGCATCGATGATTCCGGAATGATTGAAGGGAATTTCAGTCAGCAGAGCGCCCATGAGCTGGCCGTGGTCCTGCGCGCCGGAGCTCTTCCTGCATCCATCAAGTATCTCGATGAGCGCACCGTCGGTCCGTCCCTTGGCGCTGACTCCATCCGTCACGGCGTGCAAGCTTCCATCTTGAGCCTCCTCGTCGTGATGTTCTTCATGCTGATTTATTACCGGCTGTCGGGGGGCAACGCCGTGCTCGCGTTGATCCTCAACCTGATCATCCTTCTGGCATTTCTGGCCATGTCCGGAGCCGTCCTGACCCTCCCTGGCATTGCGGGTGTCATCCTTACCATTGGCATGGGCGTGGACTCCAACGTCCTGGTCTTCGAGCGTATCCGGGAAGAATTGCGCAATGGCAAATCCGCTCCTGCCGCAGTCGATGCGGGTTTCGACAATGCCTTCCGCACCATCATCGACACGCACGTGACCACCGTTGTTTCCGCTGCCTTTTTGGGCTTCTTCGGAACCGGCCCGATTCGCGGCTTTGCTATCACCCTGGTTGTCGGTTTGGTTGCCAACATCTTTACCGCGGTCTACGTGTCCAAAACGATTTTTCAGTATCACCTGACAAAGATGGACCGTCAGGCCGAACTGAGCATTTAAATGCGTACTAGAACTGCTAAGGCGCGCGGCCTAACTGCCTGCAAACGAACGGGCGGTAGGTTCAACGGCCAGATTCCTCTACCCTAAGTGACCCAGGTTAGATGACTTTGGGCCGGGAACATTACGCCGCCGGCGGTGTCTAAAGAAGGGATGTAAGGAAGGCATGATCGAGCTCTTCAAGCAGCCCAATCTCGATTGGATGGGCAAGGCCAAGTACTTCTATGCGCTGAGCGGTATTCTTCTTCTCGCCGGATGGACTTCGATTTTCTTCGGACGCGGTATTAAGTACGGAATTGATTTTAGTGGTGGCACTAACGTGGACGTTCGCTTCGCAAATGCGCCCGATCTTGACAAGCTCCGCGGTGGTCTCGCGGCCCAAGGGCTTGGCAACACCGAACTCCAGCCCATCAGGGACATTTCCAGTACGAGCAACAACGAAGTGCTTATTTTCGTCGAAGGTAAAGGCCAGGATGAAGACGCTATCCAGTCCAGCAGGGCCAAGGTTCTCGACGCCTTGAATGCCACCTACGGTGTAGCCACCTCGGGTAAGCCTGATTTTAATCTAGCTACACCTGCTTCTCTCGCTGCCGTCCTTACTGAAAAAGATCCTTTGTTCCTCTCCGTCAACGCCGGCGACCGGTATCAGCAACTTGCCAAGAAGCTTCTCGATTATCGCAATTCGGATGCCAACGGCATCCTCACGAACTTCGATGACCTTTTCAAGGTACCGGGCGTTACACCCGCTGTTGTTAACGCCCTCAAGTCCAGTTTTTCTCTTGGCCCTTTCGCGATTCGCGGCACCGCGTTCGTTGGCCCCAAGGTTGGGGCTGAACTACGCCTGCAGGCAGTCCAAGTTACCCTCTATGCTTTAGCGGGCATGCTGTTATATATTGCCTTCCGATTTCAAGGTGGCGCATCGGCCGGCCAGCTTTTCTTTTCCCAGAGTGGAATTCTTGGTTTTACGCTTAGATTGTTCGACAAGATGATTTACGGATTAGCAGCGGTGATCGCCGTGTTTCACGATGTATTGATTACCCTGGGGTTCTTCTCGTTGTTCCGCTTTGAGATTTCCCTGACGGTCATCGCGGCGTTTCTCACTCTGGTCGGTTATTCGATGAATGACACCATCGTCATCTTTGATCGCATTCGTGAGAACAACCGTTTGCTCCGTAGAGAAGCGTTCGCGGACGTGGTGAATAAATCCATCAACCAAACTCTTTCGCGAACCATCTTAACGAGTGGCTTGACTTTCCTTACCGTGCTCGTCCTGTTCCTGATGGGCGGCCAGGTGCTTCGTGCTTTCTCCTTTGCCCTGGTGGTAGGGATTGTGGTAGGAACGTATTCCAGTTTTGGTATTGCTGCTCCCATTGTCGTTGCCTGGAATCGCTGGCGCGGCCATGGCGTGGTGGTAAGCACCGGACCCGCAGCCGGCAAAAACCGTGGAAGTGAGAACGTCAGCGCGCGTCTCGCTCCCGCCGGTAGGAGGTAAGGACCTATGTTTGACGAAATGGTGGTTTCGAGTCCCCATCCGACACGGACGAAGAAGCCCATGACAGTTGTGTTGTCAGCCGTATTTCAGTTGGCCTTCCTGGGAATCCTGATTCTCATCCCGCTGATTTACACCGAGGCGCTCCCGAAGACCATGATGGCTACCATGCTCACTGCGCCTCCGCCTCCCCCGCCGCCGCCCCCGCCGCCCGCGGCCGTTCAAGTAGTCAAGGTGCGGCCGCAGGTTCACTTAATGGACGCCGGCAAGCTCATGCAGCCCAAGGTGATCCCGAAGGACATCAAGATTATTAAGGAAGAAGCGGAACCCGATATGGCTTCCGTAGGCGCCGTGGGTGGCGTTCCCGGCGGCGTTGCCGGTGGTTCCATGGGCGGCGTCCTTGGCGGCGTGATCGGTGGCATGGGCACTGCGCCACCACCCCCGAAGCCAAGGCCGACTGGTCCAGTCCGCGTTGGTGGCAACGTGCAGGCTGCTCGCATCGTCAACCGCGTCCAGCCCGTTTATCCGCCGCTGGCACGCCAGACTCGTATTTCGGGCACCGTCCGCTTGCACGCCATCATCAGCAAGGATGGCACGATTCAACAACTGGAAGTGATGTCCGGCCACCCGCTCTTGCAGCAGGCGGCGCTTGATGCCGTTCGTCAATGGCGCTATCAACCGACTCTTCTCAATGGCGAGCCGGTCGAAGTCGATACGACGATCGACGTGATTTTTTCTCTTAACCAGTAGTACGGTCTGGCGCGCCAGTCGTGGGGCATGCGCGCCAGTCCGCGCAGTAAATTCAGCAAACACTCTCGCCGATCCTTCAGCTATCGCCGGAGGGTCGCCTGAAACTTAAGGAGCAAACGAATGGTAGCCAATCTGAATCTCTTCTCGGCCCTGCTCCTGCAGGGCGGTAACTGGGACCTCCGCGGCATGATCCACAACATGGGGACGTTGGCTCTGACCGTGGTTGTCATCTTGTTTCTTCTTTCCGTTTATTCTTTCGGGGTCATGATTGACCGCGCCTTGATGTACAGCGCGGCTCGCAAACAATCGCGTATCTTTGTGCAGCAGGTGGCCGGCGCGCTCAAGGACGGCAAACTCGATGAAGCTATCGCCATTGCCGAACGCAACAAGAAGAGCCACATCGCCAAGGTTGTTGCCACCGGCCTCTCGGAATTTCAGTCGGCCTCGCAGCAGGTTTCGGACTCCGACGTGATCGATGCCGCCAAGCGTGGGCTCGAGCGTTCCGTCGCCATCGTCCATGCCGAAATGAAGCGCGGTCTTTCTGCTCTCGCCACCATCGGTTCCACAGCGCCGTTCGTCGGCCTGTTTGGCACCGTAGTCGGCATCCTGAACGCGTTTAAAGGCATTGAGACGCAGAAAGCCACCGGTCTGTCGGCGGTCGCCGGCGGTATCGCCGAAGCTCTGGTCACGACTGCGTTCGGTCTTCTCGTCGCCGTCCCCGCCGTTTGGGCTTACAACTATTTCACCAATAAGGTGGAAGCCTTCGACGTCGAGATGGACAACTCTTCGATGGAATTGATCAACTACTTCATTCTCCGGCGCGGCGCCAGGAAGTAACTGGGATAAATCATGGCGTACAAGCCTGTAGCCGGCGCGCAAATGGCGTCCCCCAATGTCATCCCCATGGCGGACATCATGCTCGTCCTGCTCATTATTTTTATGGTGGTCACTCCTTTGTTGACCAAGGACATTCCGGTCGACCTGACTCCCGCTCAGAATTCTCGGGACATGCAGGATGCCGACAAGGACGATGCCATCGTCGTGGCGGTTACTCGCGATGGCCGCATCTATCTTGGCAGCAGCAAAGTCGAGAAAGACGACCTCACCGGTCAGATCAAGGACCGCCTGTCCAGTCGGCTCGACAAGACCGTTTATGTGCGGAGCGATTCTCGCGCCAAATATGGCGACGTCGTCGCCGTCGTGGACGAGATTCGTTCTGCTGGTGTTGACCAGCTTGGGTTGCTCACGCAAAGGATGGAAAAGGCCACGACGACCCCTCCTCCGCCCGCGGCGGATTGAGGACGGTTGTGCCTCCGGCGGCTGCTTTCCAGACGCTGGAATTTACCCGGTGTTTGCCATTGGTTTGCTGAAATTGGTTTGCTGATTCAGATTCAAGCCGCGCCGGATCCCACCCGGCGCGGTTGCGTGGCCTGCGGAGATGCTCTTTCCTGGGCCTACAGGAGACTCGCTATGGGAATGGAAGTTGGAGAAAGCCACGGTGCCTTATCTACCCCCAACGTGGTGCCGCTCATCGACATTTTGCTCGTGCTGATCATCATTTTTATGGTCATCACGCCGCGCACCCCCAACGGTTTGGACGCGCTTGTTCCTCAGCCCTCGCCTAACCAGCAGCAGAGCGTGGAACTCGAGAACAAAACCGTCGTGGTCCAGATTGCCATGAACGGCAAGCTCAAGATCAATCAGGAAGACACGACTTGGGATGCCTTGGGCCCGCGCATGGAGACCATTTTTAAGGAGCGCGCGGAGAAAATTGCTTTCGTCAAGGGTGACAACGACGTGCTCTTCATGGACGTCGCCCGCGCCATTGACATCATGCGCGGCGCAGGCATCGACAAGATTGGCTTGATCACCGCCAAGCTCGAGGCCGGTCAGTAGTTTTTTCAGGGTTGTGAGAGTCCTCCTCGCGGGAGATCTGCTCTTCGACGAGGTGACTCATGGGAATTGCCGTAGGCGGTAAGCGTGGTGTTGTCTCCGATCCAAACGTCGTTCCATTAATCGATATTCTGCTGGTGCTCCTGGTGATTTTCATGCTTTTCCCCCACTCACAGGGGCTCCAGGCGCAAATTCCGCAGGCATGCGGGGTCCAGGGACCTGAGAATTGTGGGCAAGACAAACCGCACATAGTTGTGGTACAAGTTCTCGCGAACGGTTCCCTGCGCGTCAATCAGGTACCCGTGCCGTGGGAGAATCTGGAGACTCGGCTGCGGGAAGTCTTCAAAGTGCGTGCCGACCGCACTGCTTTTATCTGGGGCGATCCGTCGGTTGAATTCGCCGTGGTGGCCCGGGTCATCGATGTTATGTGCGCCGCGGGAATCGCGCCGATAGGCTTGTTGACGCAACAACTGGGAAACGATTTCTGACCGCTTGGTTTTTGCCCTTCGCAGGGCGGACGTGAATACTCTGGCGCTGGGCTCGCCTCTCTAGACCCCGCGCCCAGCAGGGATGGATGCCTCGATGACTCATGCTTCATCGGTGACACTTCACAGCTCATTTCGCTTCAGGCGGCCCCGCGCCTCTCGCCGGGTTTTCGCTTGCGCGGCTCTTCTCGTTCTCGTTGCCGGAGCTTCGGGATGCAACAAACTGAAGGCTCGCGACCTCCTCAACAAGGGCGTCGGCGCCTTCAAGAACGGCCAGTACGACGCCGCCATCGAGAATTTCAAGGCGGCCAGGGAACTCGATCCTTCGCTGATAAACGCCCGCCTCTATCTGGCCACCGCGTATGCCAGCCAGTACATTCCCGGCGCTCCTTCGGAAGCGAACACGCGCCTAGGCAATCAGGCGATCGCGGAATTCAAGGACGTGCTCAGCATCGACCCCAATAACCTGAGCGCTATCGACGGCATCGGCTCGATTCTTTATCAAATGGCTGGCTCGCCCTATGATCCCAAGAAATTCGAGGAGTCCAAGTCCTACCATCAGAAGCACATCGAAATAAAGCCCAATGATCCGGAGCCCGACTATTGGATCGGCGTGATCGATTGGGTTGTCGCCCAGCGTGTGAACATGGAGCTCAGGCAAGCGTACAACAAGAACAATCTCAAGAAGCAGGTGCAGGACATCGATCCGATGCCTTCCTCCGTTCGCGCCGAGTACTTGGCCAAGGCTGGCCCCATGGTCGATGATGGCATCAACGCGCTGCAGAAGGCCCTCCAGTTGCGGCCGGACTACGACGACGCCATGGCTTACCTTAGCCTGCTGTATCGCCGCAAGGCCGACATGGTCGAGTCTGCACAGGAGCGGGACGATCTGGAGAAACGGGCCGACGTTCTCCTTGACAGGGTCAAGGAAGTCAAGCAGAAGCGCGCTGAGCAACCACAGCCAACCAGCTAGACTGCTCTCGGCTCGCAACCCGTCATTTCGAGCGAAGCGAGAAATCCCTCTTTGCTTTTCTCAACCCCGCACCGCGCCTTCTCGACTAGCCGTGGGGCATGACCGCCTTTGAGTTCATAGTGGTGGGCTCTTGCAGCCTTTTTTGTTTCCGACTTCCTTCGTCCACTAACGGTTCAATGCTGCGCGCTCGAAATTCACGGCAATCAGCGTGATATCGTCTTCGCGCGTTGCGCTCTCGCCTCTCCCGGACCAGCGCGTTAATTCGGCCAGCGATGCACTGATCAGCAGAGCAGCCGCGAGATGCCCCTGCCCCTCCAGGAATCCGAGGAAGCGCGACGATCCAAACTCCTCTTGCGCCCCGTTTTTCGCCTCGAGCACTCCGTCGGTGTAGAGAATGCAGCGATCTCCGGGCCGGAAGGGAAGTTCCAGCGAACTGTACGTGGCGTCTTCCGAAAGGCCGAGCAACAAGCCGTTCGAATCGATTTCTCGAAACGCGATTTGTTTTCCATCCAATGCTCCCATGACGAGTGGCGGATGACCCGCCCCGGCGTAGCGGAGAATCTGCCTTTCCGCATCCAGGAACAGGTAGCCCGCGGTGACGAAATGTTCCTCGAATTTCCCGCAGAGCGAGCGATTCAGTCCCGCCAGCACTTGCGCCGGGTCAGACGCAAATGCCGACTGCGCGGCCAGCGCCGTCTTGAGCATCGATGCGATCAGAGCCGCGGGCACGCCATGGCCGGTGACATCGGCTACCAGAATTCCCACGCGCTTCTCGTCCACCACCAGGAAATCGTAAAAGTCTCCCGCGACCGCGGCCATTGGCACGTACTGCGCGGCGATGTCCAGGCCGGCGACGCGCGGCACTTCGCGCGGCAGAATCGACGACTGAATCTGCCGCGCGATTTCCAGTTCCTTCTGGATGGAAAGCAGTCGCTGTTCGTTGGAATACGTTCGCGAGGCCGCAAGGTAGCCGAGGCAACAGACCAGAACGAGGAAGCCAAGGGGCTCGAGGTCGCGCCCGTGAGATTTCGCGAGGTCCGCGAGGTTGTTCCAGGCCACAAAGAATCCAAAAACAGCGAGCCCCGCATACACGCCTTTGAATTCCCGTGGCATGCGCTGCCCTCGTGGAAAGGAGAAGGGGTAAGCGATCAGCAGCGCGCAATAAGCGACGATCACGATATGGTAGATGATCTCCACTGGGTGTTGGCCGGCGCGAAGGAGGTTCGAGATAAAGCGGATCGTTGCGAACGCAATTTGAAACAACAGCACCCAGCGCAGGAACGCTTTCCAGCGTACTTGCGCCACTTCAATGACAAACAGCGTCAAGGGGACCACGATGAAATTGTCGATGAAGTTGTCGATGATCAGGTCCGAGTACTTCCAAAAGCTCTCAGGAGCTGTTACCAGAGAATGCAGAAAGCTCTGCCGGAAGATCAGCCGGATCGCATAGAGAAACGAAAACAAGCTGAAGTACACCAGGCTGCGGTCGGCCGTCTTTCGCTGGAAGAAGAAGAGCCACAGGCCGGCCACGCCAAACGAGAGAATCACCACTCCAATCGCAAAGCCCGCGAGCTGCCAGCGCAGCTCGCGGATCGGTGGCCAGTCCAGTGCAGTGGCTGGTGACAAAAAAATTGGCAGCTTCGAGAATAGACTCATCGTCGGGAGCGCTTATACCTGGCGTTGCACCTAGCCAGGTTGTACCCGGCCAAGAAGCTCTCTAAGCGCAACGCGCAGCCTCGCATTATAGCCGCCTCGGCCTCCGCCCTGGGTGTGCTCCCGCATCCTCCACTGGCTCTGCTACAATCACCGTCATGAAACGACGCACCTTGCTTCAATCGCTTCCCGCCGCCGCGCTGCTCCCGGCGGGTAACTGGCTTTCCTCGCAGGAGAAAGCCGCTTCCGGACAAATCTCCGCCACCGTCTACGAACTCCGTGTGTATCACACTTTCGAAGGCAAGCTCGACGACCTCTTGCGCCGCTTCCGCGACCACACCATGAAGCTTTTCGAGAAGCATGGCATCCGCAACGTGGCCTATTGGACGCCTCTCGATGAGCCGCTCAAGGGCCGCACTCTCTTCTATATCCTTGCCCACCCCAGCCGCGAAGCCGCCACCGCCAATTGGACCGCCTTTCGCGACGATCCTGAATGGATTGCGGTGCGCGACAAGTCCGAAGCCAATGGCAAAATCGTCGAAAAGGTGGATTCCACCTTCCTCACCCTCACCGACTTCTCTCCGCCCCTTCACTAAACCGCGATTACCTTCTCAGGGGCGGGGCTTGCGGGGCCGCACTTTCTCCTTCACACCCGCGCGCTGTCATCCCGATCTGTAGCTCAGGCCTTTAGGCTTGAAGGATCCTGCCTGGGTCTAAGAAGTAGGGTGGTCACTCCGACCGCCACCTTCCTCGTCGTCTGGTGTTGCGCTCCTCGCTTCGCCTTTCTTCAGGGCGATTTCAGTTCACCGTGATCCAAGACGGGTCGTGTTGTAAAAATCGCCGACATCATGCACCGTCCTGGCTCCTTTGTTTTCCTTTGCCTCACCTCTCGGAGTAAACTAACCCATGCCTCGCCCCAGTAATCTGCCGTTGAGCTTCAACCGCGTGCGCGCGGTTCGCCAGCTTGACGCGCGCCTCGAAGAGCTTCTCGAAAAGCTCAAGAAGCACCGCCCTTCCGAGGACCCCTGGATCGTCCGGCGCGCCTATGAGATCGCTTCGGAGCGCCATCACGACCAGCTTCGCAGCTCCGGCGAGCCTTACCTGTCGCACCTCTTGGAAGTGGCGCATATCCTCGCCGACATGCGGCTGGACGCCATTACCCTGACTGCCGCCATTCTCCACGACGCCATTGAAGATACCGAATATCCCGTCTCCCGCATTGAGGAGCGGTTTGGCGCCGAAGTCGCCCACCTCGTCGCGGGTGTCACCAAAATCGGCCGCCTGAACATCACCGCGCCGGAAGCCCGCCAGGCCGAAAACGTGCGCAAGATGCTGCTGGCGATGGTGACCGATGTGCGCGTTGTCTTGGTCAAGCTTGCCGACCGCCTGCACAACATGCGCACGCTGCAGTACCTTGATCCCGAAAAGCAGCAGCGCATCTCCCGCGAAACTCTGGACATTTATGCGCCGATTGCCCACCGCTTGGGAATGAGCGTGGTTCGCGGGGAGCTCGAGGACCTTTCCTTCCGCTATCTCGAGCCGGAGGCGTTTTTCGCCCTGCAAAAGGAAGTCACCGACAAAGCTGCTTTTCACAAGGAATTCTTGGACGAGGTCCAGGCCACCATCCGGTCCAAGCTCGTGGAAGCCGGCATTCCTGCCGAGCTGGAAGCCCGCATCAAGACGCTGTATTCGCTGCATCGCAAGATGCTTCGTCAGGAATCTGGCCTCGAGCAGGTTTACGATTTGTTGGCTGTGCGCGTCGTCACGGACTCCGAGCGCAACTGCTACGCCGCCCTGGGAGTCGTCCATCATATTTGGCGGCCCGTGCCCGGCCGCTTCAAGGACTACATCGCCATTCCGCGCCCCAATCTGTATCAGTCACTGCACACCACGCTTCTGCACAGCGGGCAGCCGTTTGAAGTGCAAATCCGCACGCAGGACATGCATCGCATCGCCGAAGAAGGCGTGGCCGCGCACTGGAAATACAAAGCAGGCAAGCCCGGCGCGCAAGACGACGATCAGCGCATTTCCTGGATGCGCCAGCTCATCGAGTGGTCTCAGGAGCTCCAGGAGCCCAGCGAATTTCTTTCCACGCTCAAAGTCGATCTCGCGCCCGTGGAAGTTTACGCGTTTACTCCAAAGGGGCGCGTGCTCGAGCTGCCACGCGGCGCCACGCCCGTAGATTTTGCCTATATGGTTCACACCGAAGTAGGACATCAGTGTGTGGGCGCGAAGATCAACGGCCAGATGGTTTCGCTGCGCCATGAAATCCAGAGCGGCGACGTGGTCGAGATTCTCACGCAGAAGGGCCACCACCCAAGCCGTGATTGGCTGAGCTTCGTGAGGTCATCGTCGGCGAAAAGTAAAATCCGCCATTGGATCAATGAGCAGGAGCGCGAAGAAGCCATGGAAATGGGCAAGCGCCTGCTCGAAAATGAAGCGCGGCATTTCGGCAAAAGCCTGAAGAAAATTCCCGAAACGGAAATTGTGAAGCTGCTAGCTGACTACGGTTTCGCAAAATTCGAAGATATCTACGCGGCAGTGGGATTTGGAAAGTATTCCGCGCGGCAAATCCTTACGCGATTGCTTGGTGAGCCGGCAAAAGGTGAAGAGGCCGCCACGCCGGATTCCTCGCCAACACTGGTCAAAACCGTCAAGCGGATGCTGGGATTTGGCGAGGCGCCGCTCATCGTCAAAGGACACGGCGATTTATTGGTGTATCGCGCGAAATGTTGCAACCCGATTCCCGGCGACGAAATCGTCGGCTACATCACGCGCGGCCGCGGTGTTGCCGTTCACACGCGCGCTTGTCCCAACGTGCAGAATCTGCTGTATCAGACCGAGCGCCGCATCGCCGTGGAATGGGGCGGCGCCAGCGGGGCGACTTTCCCCGTGCAACTTACCATTCGCGCGCGCGACCGCGCCGGATTGCTTGCGGACATCACTTCCGTAATTAGCGGCGCGGGCTCCAACATTCACAACCTCGAAAGCCGCCCGGATCGCACGAACGCGCGCATTGACGCCAATCTGGAAATCGCCGACCGCCGCCAGCTCGAAACCATTCTCGTCAACATCAAGAAAATTCCGGGAGTCTACGGCGTCGAGCGCATCTACCAGGCCGCGCACTGACGCCAGTTGTCAGTCTTTAGTTCTCAGTTCTTGGTTTTTTGCTTTAAGAATTTAAGTTATTAGATTTGATTGTCGGCTCCAAATCCAAGGTTATGCATGCCGTGGAACCGGCTGTTTGTGGGTTGCATTGGTTCGTGGACGGAACTGAAAACTGAAGACTGAAGACTGAAGACTGAAGACTGAAGACTGAAGACTGAAGACTGAGAACTGGGGACTGTGTTTTCTCCCCTGTCCCTTCGCCGGGTACCTCGCACAGCACACTTCCGCGCCGCCGCCCTTGCCCCCGATAAAATGGAATTATGAAGTACAAGCTCATCCCTCTGACGGTTTTGTTTCTGCGGCTCTTCGGATGCAACCAGCATCTGCTCACCGATTACCGCCCGCTCGATCAGTCCGGCATGTGGTCGAGCAGCGTCGAGCAGCTCAAGGCGCTGAATACTTCGGACACCGAAGTGGGGCAGCTTACGAAAATGAAGCAGGCAGGAGTCAGCGACGACGCTTGCGTGACGGTGATTTCGG
>QHYM01000327.1 GCA_003223295.1 Acidobacteriota bacterium
CCTCCTAAAAACAAAGAAGTTAGACAAAACTGCCGAGGTGTCGTGGCAAGATAGCGGGATGCTAATTCGCGAAGCGGTTCCAGGCGATGCGAATGCCATCTGGAGGATTCTGGAACCTATCATCTGCGCGGGGGAAACTTACCCCCTGCCTCGCGACATGGACCGGGAGAGCGCTCTCGCCTATTGGTTCTCTCCCGGCCACGAAGTTTTTGTCGCGGAAAACAACGGAGAAATCGTTGGCACCTATTTCCTGAAAGCCAATCAGAAGGGCGGTGGGGCACACGTTGCGAACTGCGGATATATGACTGCGCCTCACGCAACGGGCCGCGGTGTGGCTCGTGCGATGTGCGCACACTCGCTGGAGCGCGCGCGGGAACGGGGTTTCCGCGGCATGCAATTCAATTTTGTGGTCAGCACCAATGAACGAGCCGTCCGGCTGTGGCAAAAGTTTGGCTTCGAGATTGTCGGCCGCTTACCTAAGGCTTTTGACCACCCGACCTGCGGCTTGGTCGATGCGTACATCATGTACCGCGAGCTTTGAGCCGTTTGCGCTCGCGCGCGCGCCTGTGCTACACATGCTGCATGCCTGATTTTGCCGCTCCTGTGGAACGCCTCATCGATGAATTGAAACATCTTCCTGGCATCGGCCAGAAGACCGCGCAGCGCCTGGCGTTTTTTCTGCTGCGGGCCGCGCCTGAAGATGCGCTGGCGCTTGCCGACGCCATTCGCGACGCGAAGGAAAAGATTCGCGAATGCTCGACGTGCCACAACATCACGGATGCCGATCCGTGTCTTTACTGTGTCGGTCCCACGCGCAACAAGAAAACGATTTGCGTCGTCGAAGAGGCCCACAATATCCTGGCCATCGAGAAAACGCGCACCTACAGCGGCATGTATCACGTGCTTGGCGGCTCTCTTTCTCCGCTCTCGGGGCGCGGGCCGGAGCAACTTCATATCAAATCGCTCATCGAGCGCCTGAAGGGGGGCACTGTGGAAGAAATCATCATTGCGACAAACCCCACTGCCGAAGGGGAGGCAACGGCCGTTTATCTCTCGAAGCTCCTAAAGCCGCTGGGCGTTCGCGTTACCCGTATCGGCGTGGGCATCCCCGTGGGCGCCGACCTCGAATACGCCGATGAGGTAACTATGCTAAAAGCCATGGAAGGCCGCCGGGACCTCTAACCCTCTAGACTCGATTTGCCAGCCTGAAACGTTTCGCTCCTGACCCTCACTACTCCTGCATACGGGTCCAAACAGGCAGAGATGCGGTGGACCAACGCTGCGCGGCTAGATAGCTGGCCGTAGCGGCTCCGCATGCATTCTTGATGGTGTCGTATGAAAAGCAGCAAGCGCAGAAGCCATGCCGTTCGCATCGCACTTGGTCTGCTTGGCATCGGTTTTTTGGCGCTGTTCCTCACGCAACGAACTATCCGCGGTAATTCAAGGCGGACCTCGCGCAGCGACTCAACGCTCGCCGGCCGCAAGCCGATCGTCCTGGCCACCGGGCTTCTCGATGGCGACTATATACGCCTGGGACATGCAATCGCCCACATCGCCGCCGATTGGGGTATAAACATCCAGGTGTGCCATTCGCAAGGATCGAAGCAAAACCTGGAGTACTTGAAAAGAGAGGATTCCGGCATCACCTTCGCGTTGGTGCAAAGTGATGCGTTGCACGATGAAGCCTTTCACCCGGCGGAGGAAGCAGCGGAGACCAAGCCCATTTCGCTGGTCACCTATCTGTACAACGAGAAGGTGCACTTGGTGCTCAAGCCACATTTCTATTTGAGCTCTCTCGGTGACCTAAGGCGCATGGAAGATAAAGTCTGGCTCGGCCCCGAAGGCAGCGGCACCAGGGCCACAACGGAACGTGTCCTGGAAGCTGCCGGCCTGACCGAGATGGAAATCTCGAGGCTTGGGGAACGGAACGAAAAGAGCTGGGCCAATGCCAAAAACGACCTGCTCAAAGGAAACCTACAAGCTTTCTTCCGTACGCGTTCCACTCCACGGAAGGAAATGGCTTCTTCGCCTGCCGAGGTCCCCAAGGATATTCCGTCGTGCGACCATCTTGACGTTGCCATCCGGCATGTCGAGAAGAAAGGGGAGCGGGACCGAGGGAAGGAGACAGATCCGATAGAGGCGCTTCTTTCCAAAGACGCCCGGCTCGTCGGCCTGCCATCAGAGATCATCGACAGAATGACCGAAGACGGGCTCTATGAACGGTCCGCGATTCCCCTGGCCACTTATCCGAACTTGAAGCGCGGGGTGCCGACAATTTCTCTGAGCACAGCGCTGGTAACGAGTGAGGGACGCAAAGATCCCGCTGCGGCGGCCCTCATCAGCGACCTCCTGGACATCATGCAAGAAAACCAATCCACCATCGAGCGTGAATTGGGGGGCACTCCTCTTGAGCTCCTGAATAGTCCTTTGAACAAGGAAGCTGCCGAGAAGTGGAAGGACTACGTTCAATTGGGTGCGCGTGACCATCTGCTGCCAGCCAATTCCTGGCAAATGGCAGAAATCGAAGGTTGCGCCTTGGCGGGGGCGCTATTGTTGCTGTTCTCCAGAGCTCGAAGGTTGCTGCGAAAAGCGATCGCAAAGAGTATGTACCCGTTCCTTCTGCTGACTATATTGCTCACGCTTTGGTTTGTTTTTTCTTGGGGCATGGTTGCCGCGGAGGGACAATTCAACCCGGACTTCCAGACCGTCTTCATTGCGATGCGCAAGATGCTGGCTTATGTCAGTGGATGGTCGGGAGGAAGAGAAACGATTACGCCGCAAGGACGTACGGTCCTTTACCTGGCCGTATTCGCCGTGCCGTTGGTCTTCGGATGGTTGACCTCCGACGTGATTCACCGTGGGGTCGAGAAGGCGGCAAGCTGGCTTTCGGGAGCTTTATTTCACACAGCGGGGCAAATCTCTCCTTCGAATGCCTCGGGAAGCTCAGAAAAGCGAAAAAGACCAGGTTTCCGGAGATGGGCGCGCCGGGTCATCGGAAAGTCTCGACGTGCGGACCCGCATCCAAATCTCCCAGCTCCGAATCCAGACTCCGCCGACTAACAACCAGGCCTGTAAGGCCCGCACGGCTGATGCGGTCGTTCGTCCAATTTGCTGCTCCATCCGGAATAAACGGACGCGAACAGCGGTATTTGCGATTGACGGGGTGTGAGACCGATAGGCCTAGGGAAATATGGATTGTCCCCAGCGCGACTGCCCGGTTTGATCAAAGACCTTCACGATGCTCCGTTAAACAAAGATGGTGACATTTTCGCGCACATAACTTGCCGTCAAGGGCAAGGAGCGTCAAACAGATTCGAACATGAGCAGCGCTGCCGCACAAAGCCGGTCGGAAACACTAATACGCTACCTTCTCGAGGGCACTTCCTCGAAGACTGGGCAGGAATTTCTACAGGCTTTAGTGCGCTCCGCAGCTTTGGCAATGAACGTTGCCGGCGTCTGGGTGACCGAGTACTTGCCGGAGAGAAAGGTTTTGCGCTCTCTGGCATTCTGGATGAACGGCGGCTTCATCCAAGACTATGAGTATAGGATCGAGGGAACACCCTGTGAGGTGGTGATCGAAGGGGCACGACTCGTGCACTATCCGGAGCGAATCATCGAGCTCTTCCCGAACGATCCAGACCTGTCAGCACTCAACGCCGTGAGCTATGCCGGGGTCCCCTTGCTCAAATCCGATGGCACGGTCATGGGACACCTCTCAGCGCTGGACACAAAAGCTCTTGAACTTCTTCCAGAGCTGGAGTCCGCTTTTCGCATTTTTGCGGAGCGTGCGGCCGCAGAACTCAACCGGCTGCGCGCGGAGTCCACAATCCGTGAAAGCGAACAACGCTTTTCGAGACTGTTCGATAGCGCCATGGACGCAATCCTCGAGCTGGACGAACAATTCCGCATCATGCGCGCTAACGAATCAGCCGCTCAGCTGTTTGCGTTGTCAGGAGACGCCCTTGTCCATTGCAAGATGACAGAGCTCCTCGCGCCGGCCAGCGCTCAGAAGCTGTGTTCTGTTGCAGAAGAACTGGATTGCGCAAGCCGTCCTTTCGCGTGGGTGCCGGGGGGATTCGATGCCGTACGCAGCGACGGCTCTTCTTTCGCCGCGGAGGCCAGCGTTTCCCGGTTTGACGTCCAAGGCAACCGCCGCTTCAGCTTGATCCTACGAAGCGTGCAGGATCAACTGGCGGCAGAGAGCCGCCTTCGTGAGCTCGAAGCAGAAACCGCCTATTTGTTGAGCGAAAGTACAGAACAGTTGAATTGCACAGAAATTCTCGGCAACAGTTCGGCCATCCGCAATGTCATCACTGCGGTTCACCAAGTCGCTGCAACGCCAGCCACTGTTCTCATCACCGGGGAGACGGGTACCGGCAAGGAACTGGTTGCCAGGGCGATTCATCAAGCGAGCGAGCGGGTCAGTAAGGCATTTATTCGTGTGAATTGCGCCGCCATACCCGCCGCTCTCTGCGAAAGCGAATTCTTTGGTCACGAGCGCGGAGCCTTCACTGGCGCTGCTACGCGCCGGATTGGGAGGTTCGAGTCGGCCCACGGTGGAACTATCTTCCTCGACGAGGTCGCCGAGTTGCCACTCGAGTTGCAGCCCAAACTCTTGCGTGTTCTTCAGGAAGGCGAATACGAACCCGTGGGCAGTTCGCAAACGCGCAAAGTGGACGTTCGCGTCATTGCCGCGACAAACCGCGATCTTGCCGCTGAGGTTGCGGGGGGCCGTTTCCGTGAGGATTTGTACTATCGGGTTCATGTTTTTCCCATTCCGGTTCCGCCGCTTCGCGAGCGGGGCTCGGATGCCGAGTTGCTGGCGCAAAGTTTCCTCGAACGCATTTGCGCGCGGATGAGAAGAAGTCCCCTCGAACTGACCAGCGATTGTCTAAGACGCCTGCGTTCTTATCCTTGGCCGGGTAATGTACGAGAGCTGGAGAACGTCATCGAGCGCGCCGTAATCATCGCGCGCAACGGACGCCTAAACCTGCGCGACGTCTTGCCGATCCATAATGTTCCGCAGGTTCAAGAGCGCAGGAGTTCGGGCACGGTTCCGGCTCTCCGCACCAAAGGAGAACTTCGGGAGATGGAAAAGGCGACTTTGCACCGTGCCCTGGAAGAGGCCAATTGGAAGGTGGCAGGTGCTCAAGGAGCCGCACAGAAACTGGGTATTCCGCCCTCCACTCTCAACTCGAGAATGAAAGCCCTTCGGATTCGACGTCCTCAACAAATCCGTCCGCAAGACTGATCAACAAACCCCTCGAAAAATCGAGAAAAGCGAGAAATCGTCAGTTTTTTGGCAGACGTCACACGCCTAAACGGTTCGAAGAACTCGACTTGTCCGTTGGGATTGTTGGCATACCCTTTGCTCCGGCCTACACAGGAGGCCGGATGCTTCTTACGCGAAGACTGAAGGTAATCGTTACTTTGGCGATTTTGAGTACGCCGCTTTTCCCACGCCTAGCGTGTTCCCAAGATTCGTCAACTCCCGACTCTCGGGTCGAATCGGAGCTGGCAGCCATGGGCAAGCGCGGTGCTGTCATTGCACGAGCCCGCGATCAGGTTCTGACGATCTTGCAAGAAGAGAATGCATGCACCGCCTGGTTTCGCCAAGCCGATCCGGATCCCGCTGGAGTCTTTCAGTCATTGCACTATGAAATCGGAAGCGGTAAGCCTGCATACATTTTCCGTATGGCGGACGGCCGAGGTGAACAGTTCTTCAAACAGCCTTGGGCTGCACGTACGACCGAGAATGGCGGTCCAAACTCGACTGTCGAACTCAATGCCAATGGACCATTTTTCAATTATATTTCGCCGGTTATGGAGGTGCGTCCGGGCGGAATACCAGTGCGGCCCGCTGGGCTTCAAAGGCTGGCTATAGCATCGTTTAGGGGAGAGACGAACGAGGCGCAAATGACAGCCTTGCTCCATGAACTGGGTCACATTATCGGACGACTCCCTGAGGACGACGACTCGTGGGACGGCCGATCCTCGCGAAACACCGCCGAAGTGCTCCGCCATTGTAAGGATGAGATTCGACGGAAAGCCAAAGGAAGTTCGCAGCGAACTGATTAAGTATTCCTTCGCCCGCCCTGTCCCGCGCAAATTGGACGTCCTAAAGACAACGGTGTGTAGCGCACCTGGGCCAAGGGCGGAACTACGTCCCCTGCCGAGTCGATCTCCATGAGATCCGGCCCCGCGACATCTCGAGACTGGCACTGCGTAGCGAAAAGTCGCTAGCCATCGCATACCAGTCGCCGATCGGAACTCGCTGAAACTCAACGACTAAGCATAAGCCCACGACTGGCATCCTGCCTGCCTTACACGTCGCTACGGAATGCAAGTTCCAAGATCAACAAGAAAGGTAGAACAGAATGCAAAGTAAAGTCGTGTCGTTCACGAATGGTGTAGACGTAGGCCGGCTGACAGAGACAGTCGCGGCTGTGAAGGCGGCCCCTGCACTTGGCAGCTTCCAATTTCGCGTGCAGAACCGCTGGATCGACGGTGGGTACAATCGGTCAGAGGTGCAGCCGTTTTCTGCCGGAGGAAAGGAGATTCAACATAAGACTGGCTTTAGGTTGGCGGCCGACGAGCCAGATATTTTGCTCGGAGCCGACCAAGGCGCCAATCCCGTCGAACATCTGCTCCACGCTTTGGCGTCTTGCGTAACCACTTCGATGGTCTACCACGCGGCCGCCCGTGGCATCGCTATCGAGCAAGTGGACTCCACTCTCGAGGGTGATCTCGACCTCCGCGGTTTTCTCGACCTCTCCCCGAACGTCAGAAAGGGCTATCAGAATATCCGCATGAAGCTGCGCATCAAGGCGGATGTTTCGGACGAACAGCTTCAAGAACTCAGCTCCCTCGGTCCCACGTTTTCACCTGTCTACGACTCGATCACTCGAGGAGTTCGCGTCGCGGTTTCCGCTGAGCGGATGAAGTAAACAGCAGTTCAATAAATTTAAGGAGAGATGCTATGAATGAATTGAAAAGCAATATCAGGTGGCTGGCAGTAAGCATGAGCGCGACGCTGCTGCTCATGTTTCCTTTGAGGAGTGGCGCGCAATCGAAAAGCGCAAGTGAAGAAATCAAGGTTGCGTTGCCCGCCTTTCGCACCAACGCTTCGAAACCAGCGCACAATTCGGGCACACAAGCGGGAACGCAGACAAAGACAATTCGCATCTGGGACGCTTGCGACCCAGTAACCTTCGATGCCAAAGTCGGTCCGGGAACCTGTATTGCGGGCCATCATGGACAAACAATTTTTGACGACTTCTTCGCCGAAGTGCAGCAAGACCGGGTGGCTGGAGGCTGGCGGTTCAATCCTCTGCTGAACACAACGGACGGCATCTTCAAGCTCGTCCGACTGGAGCTTGCGCCCGGGGACCGCATATCGCTGGAAAATGTGGGCGGTGAAACTCATACCTTCACCAAGGTCGAGGAGTTTGGTGGAGGATTCTTTGCACCGCTGAATCCCCTCACAGGCAATCCTGAACCGGCTCCGGAGTGCGCCCGCGTACTCGCGGACGGTTCACTGGCACCGCAACCGGAATCGGATACCAATCAGTTTGTGGAGGCGGGGGAGACAGAATTCGGACCGATTGCGGGCACCCGGGCGTTACCTCTGGGCGTAACGCACTGGCAGTGCTGCATCCATCCATGGATGCGAACAAACGTGGCCGTTCGTGATCGTGACCAAGATCATGAACACGAGCACCAGAATTAGCCGTGATTCCCCGACTCTCGCGGAGGCTAGTCTTCCGCGAGAGTCTTTGCATTTGTGGAAGCAAGATTAGTGGAAGGCTGCGATTTCAGAGCTTCTCGGTTTAGGAGGGTAATAGGCAGGTCGCGACATGACTCTTAGTAGTTCCAGGACGCCCTAGGAAATTCTCCCGATTAGGTATAGAGTGCAGTTGGAACGCGGACGTCCCCACAACCGCGACTTGGCAGCCCGCAACGGCTGCCGGGAGGTGCGCTACATGCCGAGCCTGGCGCACTACATGGCGCAGTACGATCACGAGCACGGATTCACTTCGAACAAGCTGCTGCATGCGGTCGGTATCCCCATGATTTTTGCGGGGATCATCCTCCTTTTTTTCATGAAGTGGATTTGGGGAGCGGGATTTTTTCTTGGCGGGTGGGCGCTCTTATTCCTAGGCCACCGGATGGAGGGAAATCATCCGGCGTTTTTCCAGGGGCCGGTTTATTTGCTCGTTGGGCCAATCTGGGTCGCTCGAGAAGTCTGGATGTTTCTCTTGGGAACAAGCCGCAGGTCGACCTCAGAAGGTACCACGCGAAGCACCGCCGATAAGTAGTCCGGCGGCGCTTTTGCACTTGCTCGAAGACAAGACACTGAGGGAAGACGGCGGTTTGTATGAACGACGCAGGCGGCAATTTTGCCGATGAGACAATCGAGATGGCTTCGGAGTCGGGAGCCAATCAAACCGTGGAACTGAGGAAACGCCGGAGTACGCGCATCGTACAGGCCGTTCCTCTCGTGGTGACCGGTGTGGACGCGCTTGGGCGTCCGTTCGTGGAGCGTACTTCGTCGCTGATCCTCAACTGCCACGGCTGTCGCTACCAATCGAAGCACTACGTCTTGAAAAACATGTGGGTGACGCTGGAGATTCCGCACCCGGAAAGCGGGCAACCGCCGCGAGCAGTGCGCGGCCGCGTGGCCTGGATTCAGCGGCCCCGTACGGTGCGCCAGCTTTTTCAAGTAGCGCTCGAGCTGGAAGTATCCGGAAATGCCTGGGGCATCGCCTTTCCGCCGGAAGACTGGTTCGCATTCCCTGAGGGGGTGCAGGTTCCTCCGGTGCTGGATGGACCGCCGCAGACACAGCCGGTGCCGGCGCCTGCTCTGGAGCCTGAGGCACCCGCTGCTGTGAGCGAAGCCGACCTTTCATCAGCAAACACGCCGGCGAATGCAAATGACAATTTGCGTGTCTTCCCTTCTCCGGGGAGCACCACCGACACGTCGCTCCAGTTGGCTCGCCAAGTAGCCAGACTTGTCGCGGACGCGCGGCAGCAGATTCAGGCGGCTGCGCAGGAAGCGGCTTCACACGCCGCCTCCGCCGAGCGGCGCCTCTCCTTCGAGCAGTGGGAACAGAAGTTTGCCGCGGGGCGCGCGGAAATCGCCAATGAAACGACACGCGCGCTCGAAAAACTACAGCAGGAAACGGACAAGCAGTCACGCGAGGCCCATGCCGCAGCGGCGGAAGCGTTGCGTATGGAGTTGCCTCGCTGGCTGGCACCACAACTGGAACAGCTCACCCGCGATCTCACCGACAAACTCTCGCAGGAGGCTCAAGCGCTGCGTGGTGAACACGCACAGCAATTGGATGCAGCTACGCGCTCGCTCAACGCCAGTCGGCAACAAGCCGAAGAAACTGCCGCCCGGCTAAAGACTCAAGCAGAGCAAGCCGAAGCGGAAATCGCTCGGGTCGAAACCACAACGGGCTCGTTGGCGGCGACCGCCAGGCAACACGAAGAAAACATTAACGCGCAGCGCGAGGCCTTGCAGGCCAAAGCCGAGGAGGTTCAGCAGCAGGCAGCCTCCGCGCAATCTTTGCTGCAAGAGCAGGTCTCGAAAAAGCTTGAGACTGCTCACGCACAATTACGCGAACGCCTGGAAGGCCCGCTCGCCGAAGCACAGGATCGCGCGGCTGGCGGATTGAACGAACACTTACGCTCGTTGCTCGCGCAGCTTCAGGAAGAAGCCGCGCGGCACGGCGCCGCTCTTCAGGAATCCACTGGGGCAGTGGGAGCCGAATGGGAACAGCGCCTGACGGCCATGCGCGAGGCCGTGGAGGAGCAGTCGCAAAAGCTGGAATCTATCCTCGCGCGCGCCGCAGAAACCCATCAGCGCATCGAACAGCATTCCACCGAATTTCAGAACGCGCAGGAGCAAACCCTTGCAGCTTTTCAGGCGCAACTCGACGAGACGCAGAGTCAGCGCCGCAACGAATTGCATCGGGACGCGGAATCTCTCGTCGAGCAGATCAACGCGCGCGTAAAATCCACCTTCGAAGAATCCGCCAACAAAGCGATGGAGCAATTCAACCAGCAAATTCAGGGCCTGGTCCAGCCGCATATTACTCAAACGGAGGAGGCAATCCACCGCCTCGCAGGGGGGCGCTCGATGGTTGACGCCGCCCTGACGCTGCAACAAGACCGGATCCGCGCCTCCGCCGACGAAGCGTTCGCCGAATCCCTTTCGCAGTTCAGGGAAAATCTCGGAAGTGTCGAGCAAATCCTGCGTGAATCCTCGCAATCCATCACCAGGCAGTCCCTCGCCGAACTGGACGAAAGAGTTGCCAACTTGAAGCACCAGGTCGAGGAAGAACTTCTCAAGTCCGCGGAGTGGTACGAGAAAAGGGCGCAGACACAAATTCAGAATCATTCGGAAAAAGCCGTCGAGCAAACGCTAAGCCAGCTGCGCGAAGGAGCGCGGGAAATCTCCAGCGTTCTTGCCACGGAACTCGATCATTCGAGCCGCAACTTCCTCGGCCACACGCAGACCCAGATGGAAGACGTGGTGCGCGATTCCTTTGAACGGGCGCGCGCGCTCTACGCCGAAGCGGCGGACATGACGGCCGCCGCGTTCATCGATGAGATTCAGCGCACTGCCCGGCAGGAACTTGGCGGATACAACGAGGAACTCAAACGTTCCACCACAAAAGAGCGAACAGAGCTTGCACAGAAGGTCAATGCCGAGCAGGAGGCCTTTTTAAAGCGTTTTCAGGAATCCTTGGGCGAAGTCCTGCAAGCGGGCGTCGCCGAAGCCCAAAAGACGGTTTCCGAAGGCTTCGCCCCCTTGCTGAAGCAGTGGAAGGCCATGACCTATGCTCACCAGCAAGAGACCAAGCGCGTTTATGACAGGATTGGCGAGCAGGTTGCAGAGCACCACAAGACGCGGCTCGAAGGCGTGTCCAATCAGTGGCTGCTGGCGACGGTGGTATCACTGGACCACCAATCCCGCGAGTTGATTTCAGGGATTGCCACTGCCGCGGAAGAAAAGCTTCGAGCAGCGTGTTCGCAAGTTTTCGAAGGCGTGGGAGATTCGCTGCGGCAACGCCTCAGCGAGATCGCGAAGAACTTTACGCCGCCGACCGAGCCCATTGCACCACGTGCGAAGGGCGCAAGCTCGGGAAACTAGCGTCCAAACCCTCTCTGATGCGGCGCAAAGCAATTTTGCATCGCCCGCGATTCGCCACTTGTCTCTGAGCCCGGTATAATCCAAAGATTCAAACGCCATGGCCAATCATGCTTATCTGCGCGTCTGGACACGCGACTTTTCCCTGGAAACGATGATCGCCGAGTTCGCGCGCTTCCTGACCACCGCGCCGCTTTCCGCTTCTCAGGACACCTTTGACGAATTGATCGTCCAGGCTGTCGATCCCGGTGAGACCCCTATCGCGGAATGGGATTTGCGCCCGCTCAAAGCAGGCCCGGCGGAAGTGGCCGCCATGTCTGCCCAACACCTCAATTCCGATACTGCCTACATCGCAAGGGCGGCTTGGGACCTGTGGTCTTTCGACATCGACACGATGAAGTGGCAACGGAAACCCGAACCGCTGGAACTGACTTGCCATGGGCCCGACTACGACGGCGGAATTGCCGCCTCGGCAGGCCATTTTCAGGCGGACTTGACGTTCGAGCATTTCTTCACTGGCCATGGCGGACTGCTCGCTCCTGGCACCTCGTCTAGTTTTTCCAAATCTTCCAATTCGTCCAACTCTTTCGAGTCCTTTGAACATCCCGTCGAACACACCTTCCGGCAGTGGATGGCCGTGAGCGACAACCTGAAGGAATATCACGCCAAGACCCGCGAGAACATCCAACAATTGTTTCTTTGGATGGATGCCATCGCACGGGCATTGCCCGTCGAGCGCACGGAGTTGTGGTCCGAAGGGGAGGAGAACATGGAAGCGCGGCTGGATGAGATTTTCGCGCGACTCTAGCGCGCCGCGCCTCATGGCAATTAGACTCGCAGAGTCCTTCCAAGGAACGACGGGAGCGGTTAGAATTGTGGTATTTGGCGCTGGAATCGGCGCGTCCGGATGTGCCGCCGAGATTGGCAATCCCCAGCACTCCGGGGAAAGATGGGAAGCCCGAGCCGATGGTCGGAAGCACGCTCGCGGCCCCCAGGTTGGAATGGAAAAGACCTCATCGAACGATTGTTCGTGTGCTAACGGGACCGGGCGGGCTCCGTCCTTCCTAAAGAGGATAGTCGGTGCCGGGGCGGTCCGAAGCGGAAAAATCCCTCTGCGCGTGTGCTTGAGTTTCTTGCCCATGGCTATTTTTCTGTGCAGCTGCGGCACGGACGCACCCAAACCTGTGGCACAAGCCGAAGCCAAACCTGCCGCGCCGGCGGTTCCCGATGAGATTCAGTCGGCGGCGGAGTCCTTGTTAGGAAGAGAGACGCAAGTGTTGCTATTCGGGGATCTGGCGAAAAACGGCAAACAGCAGTTCCTTGCGGCCAACGTCGTGCCAAAAACGCCCACGAACAACCTGCCCGGTACAATCGTCACGCGCGCCGTTGTCGTAGAAAACTCGGACGGAAAGTGGTCGGAAGTCCTGCGCTGCGATGAGCATTTGAAAAACGCGAAGGGTTTTTTGGGTTTGACGCCCTTGACGTCGGTGACCGGTTGGCGGTTGCAATACGAACAAAGCGAAGTCAAAGGGTTGGAGCTCTACTTCACGCCGCTCAAGGGCGTCACCGATTCGCACGTGCTGCCCATTGGCGTGCGCTGGAATTCGGCCACCAAGCGCTACCAGTCGCTCGACCGCACCTACGAACATTTTTTGCTCGAGGCCCCCTCCATCGAAGCTGCGAGGTCCTCTCTGCGATGAGCCAGGCAACGACTGGCGCAAACTCCCGGGCGTCCAACGCTGGACAGGATCCGCCTCCAAGCAAAGACTTGCGCGGGTTGATGCCTTATCTTCGCCGGTATACGGGGAGCATCATCTTCGGATTGTTCATGGTCGTGGTGATGGGGATCGTAGGCAACGTGCTCCCATTGGCGGTCGGCATCATGACCGACACGCTCTCCGGCAGCCAGGCTCCGTTTGAACATTCGAGAGCCGGGTCCACGCTCGCAGCACTGCCTCATCTGTCCACTCTAAGCCGCGCCATTCCCTTCTACGCGCCGAACAGCCGCCGCACTCTTGGTATTTACTGTCTCATTGTGGTGCTGTGCGTGGCGATCAAAGGCCTGCTTTCTTTCTCCGCGCGGTGGACGCTCATTGGCGTTTCCCGCGACATCGAGTACGACATCCGCAGTGACCTGCTGAAGCGTTTGCTGGCACTCGAACCCGAATTCTACGTCCGCAATCGCACCGGCGAGCTGATGTCTCGCGCCACGAACGACCTGAACGCCGTCCGCATGGTGCTTGGTCCCGGCATCATGTACAGCGCGACGACTCTCATTACCATGATCATGGCCATTCTGGTCATGGTCACGCTGTCCCCTTCGCTCACACTGTGGGTTTTGTTGCCGGCGCCGATTGTCGCCGTGGCCGTGTGGTACTTCGGCAAAACGATTCATGAGCTCTACGAAACAATTCAGGCCGCCCTCGCAACACTCACCGCTCGCGTGCAGGAGAATCTCTCTGGCGTTCGCATCATACGTGCCTATGCACAGGAGCAGGCGGAAATGCGCACGTTTGACGAGCCCAATCGCGAGTACGTCTCCCGCAACATTCGCCTCATCCGCACCTGGAGCATGTTCATGCCTTCGCTCCAGGCATTGGTCGGCACCAGTTTTTTGATTGTCCTTTGGCAGGGCGGCCACCAGCTCCTTCGCGGCGAGATCTCGCTGGGTGCGCTCATCGCCTTCAATGGCTATCTCACCGTGCTGGTCTGGCCCATGATCGCCCTCGGCTGGGTCACGAATATTTTCCAGCGCGGCGCCGCATCCATGGGCCGCCTGAATTTCATTCTGACGGCAAAACCAAGCATTGACGATCGCGCCGCAACTCTTCCGAAAGACTCATCCCCACGCGGCGAAATCGAGTTGCGGAACCTCACGTTCGCTTATCCAACCACTCTTTCTGGTGCAAACGGATCAAACGGCGCCGGCAAATCCATCGGCAGCGGTCCGCACGCTGTTCTTTCCGACATCAATTTGAAGATCCCTGCAGGCTCAACTCTCGCCATTGTGGGGCCCACCGGATGTGGCAAGACTACCCTCGCCGCTCTTGTCGCCCGCCTTTGGGAAGCGCCCAAAGGAACGGTGTTGGTCGATGGCCACTCCATCCAAGATTGGCCGCTCGAGGCCCTCCGCCGCTCCATCGGCTACGTTCCCCAAGACACTTATCTGTTCAGCGAGACCGTCGGCGGGAATATCGCCTTCGGCCTGCCGGATTACAATCCCGAGCGCTGTCGCGAGGCGGCAGAAATCGCCAGCCTTCATGGCGACATCGCCGACTTTCCTGCTGGCTACGAAACCGCGGTCGGGGAACGCGGCATCACGCTTTCGGGAGGGCAGAAACAGCGCACTGCCATTGCCCGCGCCATTGTTCGCGACCCGCGCATCCTCATCCTGGATGACGCGCTCTCCAGCGTCGACACACAAACCGAGGAGAAAATCCTTTCGGGCTTGCGTGGCGTAATGGGGGGCCGAACTACGATTCTGATTTCGCACCGCACCTCCACGGTAGAGAATGCGGACCAGATTGTGGTTCTCCGCGAAGGCCGCATCATCGAGCGCGGCACTCACGATCAGTTGCTTGAGCGCGGCGGTTATTACGCGGACTTGTACCAGAAGCAGTTGCTTGAAGAAGAGCTCGAAAAGGCATGAGCACTCAACACGAGGAAGAGGCCTTAGGCAAAGCGTACGACTCGCGCTTGATGCGGCGGCTCTTGCAGTACTTGAAGCCGTACCGCTGGCGCGTGATTCTGGCGCTGGCGCTTGTGGCGGTGGTCACGCCACTCGAGCTCGCTCCACCGGCCATTTTCCAGAAGGCTATCGACAACAATTTCGTCCCGGCGATGGATCACAAGATGCCCGAATCCAGCGCATGGACGGGCATCATTTGGCTGAGCTTGCTGTACTTGGCGGTGCTCGCGTTCGATTTCCTCGCCCAGTACATCCAAATTCGCATCATGCAGCGCGTCGGCCAGCAAACCATGTATGACATGCGCCGCGAAATTTTCGGCCATATGCAGCGCCTGCCGATGAGTTATTTCGACCGCAACCCCGTCGGCCGCCTCGTGACTCGTGTCACCACCGATGTGGATGCCCTAAACGACCTCTTTGCCGCGGGCGTCGTCACCATGATCAACGACTTTTTTCTCCTCGCGGTCATGGCCGCATTGCTTTTCAAGCTCGATCGCCGCCTGGCTTTCGATACCCTCCTTGTCCTGCCGGGCATCCTGGTCGTCACGCTGATCTTTCGCCACTACGTTCGCGACGCCAACCGCCGCATCCGCACGGCCATCGCACGCATCAACGCCTTCCTCCAGGAATACATCTCGGGCATGAGCGTCGTGCAGCTTTTCAATCGCGAGAGCAAGGCCATGGACGAATTCTCCAAGCGCAACCGCGACAATATGCTCGCCTGGCGCGACGCCATTCTGGCCTACGCGCTTTTCTATCCCGCGGTGGAGTTTTTGAGCTTTGCCACCATCGCGCTCATCTATTGGTCCGGTGGCAATCGCATCTTGCACGGCGCGCTTACGCTTGGCGTGCTTACCGAATTCACCATGTATGCGCAGCGCTTCTTCCGCCCGATTCAGGATCTCAGCGAAAAATTCAACATCCTGCAGTCCGCCATGGCCGCCTCGGAGCGTATCTTCAAGCTTCTCGACGAGCCCGTCACGATCCAGTCCGATCCCAACGCCGTCCCCCTGGACCAGCCGCGTGGCGAAATTGAATTTCGCAATGTGTGGTTCAGCTACCGCAATGTTCAGGAGCCTGCCGATGAAGACTGGGTTCTGCGCGACGTCTCTTTCCGCGTTGAACCGGGCCAGACCTTCGCTATCGTGGGTCACACAGGCGCCGGCAAGACCACGCTCATTTCCCTGCTTCTCCGCTTCTACGACATTCAGCGCGGCCAAATCCTTCTCGATGGCAAGGACATTCGAGCCATCAACCTTCAGGATTTGCGACGTCAATTCGGCATCGTGCTGCAGGATCCTTTTCTTTTCACTGGAACGATTGAAACCAACGTCCGTCTCGGTACCCAGAACATCGAGAACGCCACTGTTGAACGCGCGATCGAGGAAGTTGGCCTCGGCGAATTCATCCGTTCGCTCGACAATGGCACCGCCACCAGCGTCAATGAGCGCGGCTCCACGCTCTCCGTGGGCCAGCGCCAGCTCATCAATTTCGCGCGCGCCCTGGCCCACGACCCGCGCTTCCTGATTCTCGACGAAGCCACCTCCAGCGTGGACACCAAAACGGAATTGCAAATCCGCGAAGCGCTGAGCCGCTTGCTCTCGGGGCGCACCGCGCTGGTAATCGCTCATCGCCTGAGCACCATCCAGCACGCGGATTGCATCCTCGTTTTCCACAAAGGGCGCTTGCGCGAACAAGGTGCGCACCAGGAGCTTTTGGCGCAGCGCGGCATTTACTACCGCCTCTATCAGCTCCAGTACAAGGAGCAGGAACTGCACCTGCCCGCCGAAGCCACCGGCGCGGCTGAACCCTCGGCGCTGCCGGCCAGCGATTGATTGTTTCTCTGCCGAACATGCCACCCATTCCGCTTCTTCTCTCCGCCGG
The DNA here is from genome assembly GCA_003223295.1 of Acidobacteriota bacterium. Lineage (GTDB taxonomy): Bacteria > Acidobacteriota > Terriglobia > Acidiferrales > UBA7541 > Acidiferrum. Next base: position 16,731 of record QHYM01000327.1, read on the forward strand.
CGAGGCTTCCGGGGACATGTATGCCGCGCGCCTCGCCTCCGCCCTGGAGCAGCGCCTCGACGTGGCCATCTTCGGTATGGGCGGACCGCAAATGCGTGCCGCGGGCGTTGAAATCATCACCGACTATTCGGAAGTTTCCGTCGTGGGAATCACCGAAGTCTTGAAGCGCTTACCCTCGCTCGTCCGCGCCATGCGCCATCTTGTCGACGAAGCGCGTCGCCGCAAACCCCCGCTCGCCATCCTCACAGATTTTCCGGGCTTTCATCTCCGCCTCGCGCGCAAGCTGCGCCCCCAAGGCACTCGAATCATCTATTACATTTGCCCGCAATTCTGGGCCTGGCGCCCCTGGCGCGTGAACCTGGTCCGCCGCCGCTTTGCCGAAGCCCTTTGCATTTTTCCTTTCGAAGAGAAGTTCTACGCCGACGCTGGCGTACCCGTGAAGTTCATCGGCCATCCGCTCGTGGGAAACGTCCAGGCCACTCTGACGCGGGAATTATTCTGCAGGAAATACGGTCTTCAAGAGGGCGGGCAAATTATTACCGTTCTCCCGGGCAGCCGGCGGGGGGAAATTGCGCACCACCTTCCCATCCTAATCGAGGGGCTTGGTGAGATTCGCGAACGCCTCCCCGTGCCGCCTCAGATTGTTTTTGCTGTTGCCCCTGGCTTGGATGCCGCGCGGATCGAGAAGCACTTCTCCGCCGATTGGCAGGTGCGGTTCATTGCCAAGGACACTTACAACGCTCTGGCTGCGGCCGATCTCGCGATTGTCTCCAGCGGCACTGCCACCGTCGAGACCGCGCTCCTTGGCAAACCTATGATTGTCGTTTATCGCCTTTCGCCGCTCACCGCGCGCCTCGCAAAACCGCTGGTGAAAACCAGGTTTTTCAGCATGGTCAACCTCATCGCCGGGCGCGCCGTCGTCCCGGAATTGATTCAGGACGACTTCACGCCCCAGCGCCTCGCCGCTGAAGCGGAGTCACTGCTTTCCGGCTCACAAACCGGGCTTGCGCGCGTCTCAGAAATGAAGCGCGGCTTGCAAGAAGTGCAAAAGCTCCTGGGCCCTCCAGGAGCTGTCGACCGGGCCGCCGATGAAATCGCCCGGCTTCTGCAAGCCGCCCAAAGCAACGCAAAGTGAGCTCTTTGGTATCCTATTAGGTGTACATTGGTATTGAATCGCATTGAAAGGGGTCCGATGACCCGCCGTCGAAGAATTTCCCGCACTATCGGTTTGTTTGCGCTGGCTCTTTCGTTCGTCGCCGCGGCGCCGCTCCATGCGCAAGTCCCTCGCCCCGCGAATTTTCTCGCCACCCACTACGACGTCTCCGCGACGCTTGACGCCATCGGGCAATCGCTTTCCGCAACGGCGAAAATCGATCTCACCGCCATCGAAGCCTCCAGCAACGTGCGCGTGGAACTTCATCCCAACTTGGTGATCAAGGAAGTCAAGGGCCCTGAAGGCAAACCGCTCACCTTTGAGCGCGACAACCAAAATCCTCTTTTCGTCAATGTTCAGCTTCTCACTCCCATCGCCACGAATGGCCACGTCACGATCACTTTCACTTACGCGGGCTTGCTGTTCAACGAAGAAAATAGCCCCGTGCCCGGCGTGCGCGCGGCGTCCATCAATAAGGACGGCGCCTATCTGCTCTTGCCAGCGCGCTGGTTTCCCCTCACTAATTTCCCTTCCAACCGCTACACCGCCACGTTTCGCCTGAATGTTCCCGAAGCTTTCGCGGTTGCCGGCTCCGGCAAAGCGGCTGCTCCCTCACCGGTGCCTGGAAAAAACGCCGTCGAGGGTGGCAGGCTTCTCTACACCTTTGAATGCAACCGTCCCGCACAGCACGGTACTTTTGTGGCGGGCAACCTGCAGCTCAACCCCAAGCGAGCCGAAGGCATCAGCGTCGCCGTCTACGCGCCGCGCAATATGTCCGCCAACGCGCAGGAATTCGCCTCCGACGTAGCGCGCGCCGCCGTGGCTTTTTCCGATCTCATCGGTCCGATTCCCGATCCCTCTTTCACCCTGATTCAATTGCCTGAAGGAACGCTCCGCGATTTTGCCGCTCCCGGGGTCCTCCTTCTCAGTCAGCGCGTGTGGGACCCCAAGGCCAGCGACCGCACGATTGCCCGCCTTGTGGCTTCGCAATGGTGGGGCGTCCAGGTTGCTCCCGCGACTCCTAATGATGTGTGGATCAGCGACGGCCTCGCTCGCTACTCCGAAGCGCTCTATGCCGAACAAACTGCCGGCAAAGAAGCCGGCCTTCGCGCTATCGACGAATTCGCCGTCGGCGCGCTCATGTACGAGGACGCCGCGCCCGTCGGGCAAGTCGCCCGTCTCGCGCCTTATTCACCCGATTACCGCTCCGTGGTGATGAACAAGGGCGCTATGCTCTTTCACATGCTGCGTGCGATGATGGGCGATGTCGCTTTCAAATCCGCCCTGCACGATTTTTACTTCCAGTTCGCCGAGAAATCCGCCCGCATCGAGGATTTCCAGAATCTCGCCGAGCGCCGCCTCCAGGCCTCCGCCAAACCGGGGCAGGATCCTCCGAATCTTCGCAGCTTCTTCGCGCAATGGCTGAATTCCACGGGCATTCCCGAGTTTACCCTCGACTACGTCGTCTATCGCACGCCGAAAGGCTTCCGCGTCGTTGGCAAAATTAAGCAGCCTCTCGACACGTTCCACATGCCTGTGGATCTGCGCATCGACACCGAAGGAAACCCCGAAATCAAGACCATCGAGGTCACCGGCCTGGAATCGCAGTTTTCAATCGACGTTTTCGGCCGCCCCAAGCCGCTTGGAATCAAAATCGACCCCAACAACGTTATCCTTAAATCCAGCACGGCCCTCCGCGCTCGCGCCGCCATTGCTCGCGGCGAAGATCTCGCGGAGCAAGGCAAATTCTACGACGCCGTGGCACAGTACCAAAAAGGGCTCAGCATCCAGCCCGGCCGCCCACTTGCCAATTTCCGCATGGGCGAAGCTTTCTTCTATCAGAAAAATTATCAGGCAGCGGCGAACTCCTTCCGAGAAGCTCTGCAAAGCGTTCCCGAACCTTCGGAAAAGTGGACCGAGGTCTGGAGCCACATCTATCTTGGCGAGATTTTCGATTTGCTGGGTCAGCGCGAACGCGCCGTCAACGAATACAGTAAGGCTAAGCAAACCAACGATAATACCGGCGGCGCGCAAGCCAGAGCCGAGCTGTTGATCAAGAAGCCTTATTCCGAAGGCGGCGGGGAGCTCGTTGCCACACCGACCACTGGCGAACCGGCAAAGCCCGCCTCAACTCTTCCGGCTCCCGCCTCCGGCGAGAAGCCCGTCCTCAAAAAGCCCAACCCCTCCCCGCAGTAGAACCGCCATTTTCTCTTGTAATGGCGGGGCTTCAGGCCCGTGAGTTTCTCCGCCCTTCTTTTGCCGGCGGTCTTTGTGATGGTGTGCTTAGGCCGCCCGCTGTGCAAACAGGCCCGAGAAGTTGTGGCGATAACGATAGAACAAAAATCCCCACAAGACCGCCACCAGGATCGCTAATATCGCGCCGGTATGGCTCAAGAGCAGGTGATACAACAAGATGTTGACCATCACCGGGCCGAGCAGCGTCAGCGCAAGCGGCACGTAGCGGTTCACCAGCAAGAGTGCGCCGCCTGCGACTTGGACCGCGCCTACAAAGAGTACATAGTGCGACTGGAAGAGCAGATTCAGGAACTGGCCTCCCAGGTCGGGAGGCAGAATCGCCGGAATGAAGTGCAAGAATGGATTTAGCCCAAACACAAAAAAGACCAAGCCAAGCAGAATACGCGCGATCAATGTTGCGACTCTCATTCTTCACCTCTCACTAAGAATTAACGGATCGTAAGAAAAATGACGGATTTTGACCCATTCAGCACCTCGCCCCCAACCAGGCGATAAATTGAACCATGCCAGGCCCACCTCAGCAACCTCGATCCTTAAATTTGCTCTGCGATTACTCCCTTTCGCTGCACCAGCACTTGGAACCGTTCGCCCATGCCCTCCGGATAGATCAATGTCTTCAGTTGAAGCCGTGCGCGAACCTGCTCCGACTCGCTCTGCCCTGCATCGTAAAGGTCGGCGAACTCATTCCCCTGCCCCAGCGCCAGCAAAAAAGCTGTCTGCGAAGTGAACTCCGCCGTTTCCAGGCCCGATCGCTTCCCCCAGGTTTCGAGCGCCGTGAAATTCACGTGCGCCGTCAAATCCCGTTCTCCCGGCGAGGCGTAGAAATCCTCGCTCACGCGATGCTCCCGGTACGCAAGCAGCGTCCCACGCATGTGGCGCTCGTCGAACAGTTCCGCGGCGCGATGGCCGTAGTCAATCGTCAGCACAAATCCACTTTCGATGCGCCTACCAACCTCCGCGATCCAGTCGCATGCTTCGAGCCCCGCTTCCGCGTGCTGGCTCTCGTTGAGGGTCACGCCTTGCGTCCCAAAATACTCGTTGATCGCACAAGTTGAAACCGGCGCGACCACGTCCACGAACTTTCCGCTGTCGCGGCCCACGAAGATTTCTCGCAACACGCCTTTTTCCATTACCACGCGGTGCGCTGCCAGCGCATCCATCAGTTCATTCGAGAAAACGCATCCCGTGGGAATCCGCGCTGGAATCTCCTGCGAAACCCGCAAATGACCATCCTTCGCGTGCCGCCCCAATCGCGCATCCGCTTGCTCGCGCCGCGAAAAGGACTGCTCCACGGCAACGTAACGCAGCGCACGGTAAAGCTCTGGAAGTTTCGCCGCGCAGAAATCCAAAATGTGCGTCGCCAACCGCCCAACGCCCGCACCGGCCTCCACCAGCAAAAACTCCTTTGGCCGCCCGAGCTGTTCCCACATTTCGGCGAATTTCCTTGCTAGCAGCCGTCCAAAAACCGGATGCACATCCACGCTGGTGTAGTAATCGGTGAAGCGCCGCGATTCCGCTGTGCTATAGTAGCCGTGCACCGGATGGTACAGGCACTCACGCATGAAGTCGGCAAAGGGGATTGGCCCGTAGCGGCGAATCCGCTCCCTGAGCAGTTCTTCCAGAGGCGTCACGCGCCCTTTGCTCCGGCCGTTCCCGAGGCAAGCTCCGCCTGGAGTTTTTTCCAGGTTTGCTCGAAAACGTCTTTTGCCGCCGCGTCGAACAACATGAAGTAGATGGTCTCGAGCGAGGTGCTGCCTTGAAGGTGCGTTGCTGCGACTCGCAGCATAATGTCGGCGCACTGCTGCATGGGGAATCCTGCAACACCGGTGCCAACCGCGGGGAAAGCGATCGTCTTCAGCCCGCGGTCCGAAGCGAGCCGGAGCGAGTGCGTCGTGGAGCCGCGCAAAGTTTCCGCCGTGGTCCTTCTTCCCGCTTGCATGCTTGCGGCGTGAATCACATAGCGCGCTTTGAGCTTTCCCGCTCCAGTGATGGCCGCAAAACCAACAGGAATGCTGCCGATAGCGTCGCACTCTTTTTGAATTACGTCTCCGCCTTTGCGATAGATTGCTCCTGCAACTCCCGCGCCAAGAATCAAATCGTTGTTCGCGGCATTGACGATGGCGTCCGTATCCATCTCCGTCAGGTCGCCTTGTTGGATGATGATTCTTTCCGTAAGCGATTTCATCATGGGCGTGATCCGCTCTTTTCCGGCCGCTGTGCTCAGGTTCGCGATTAAGCTTTCTTCTCCGCAGCTTTCGGCTGTGGATACTCGTAGACTCCGCGCCCGCTCTTCCGTCCCAGGCGGCCTTCTTTCACGTATTTGCGCAGGAGTTCATTGGGCCGGTATTTCTCGCCGAGTGTGCTGTGCAAATATTCGAGAATGTTCAGCCGGACGTCCAACCCGACAAGATCCACCAGCTCGAACGGTCCCATCGGGTGATTCAAGCCCAATTTCAGCGCTTTGTCGATGTCTTCCGCCGTGGCGATCCCCGCTTCCAGCATGTTGAAAGCTTCGTTCCCGATCAGCGCATTCACGCGCGTAGTGATAAATCCTGGCGCTTCGTTCACCAGCACCACTTCCTTGCCCATGCGCCGCGCCACTTCGCGGCAGGTCACCACGGTTTCTTCGGAAGTGTGCGGCGTGCGCACCAGTTCGATGAGTTTCATCTTTGGCACGGGATTAAAAAAGTGCATGCCGATGCAGCGCTCGCGCGAAACGGTGATGTCCGTGAAATCAGTAATCGAGAGCGACGAAGTATTGCTAGCAAAGATCGCGCCGGTTTTCGCGAACTTATCGAAAATGGTGAAGAGTTCGAGCTTCATCTCCAGCTCTTCCGGAACCGCTTCAATGATCAGTTCGGCGTTTCGAATCGCGTCTTTCACATCCGTGGCTGTGGAGATCAGCGCGAGCGCTTTTTCAGGCACGCCGGCTTCGACTTTTCCCCGCGCGACCCCTTCTTCAAACGATTGCCGAATCCAGGCCACGGCTTGTTCGAGCACCCGCGAAGAAATATCTTCAAGCACGGTCTTGTATCCGCCGAAGGCCGCGGCGTAGGCAATTCCCCGGCCCATCGTGCCCGCGCCAATGACGGCAATGGTTTTCACATCCATTCTTTAGCTTCTCCGAGACAGAACCGGATAAATTATTTCAAAAGATTCTTGTATGCCTTTTCGTCAAAACCGAGAACCATCTGCGTACCGCGAATCACCACCGGCCTCCGGATTAGATTTGGCTCTTTAGCCATCAGTTGGATGGCTTCCTCGCGCGAAGGCGGATGCTCCCTCATGTTTCGCGTTCGAAAGAGCTCGTTGCGCGTGTTCAGAAAGTCCTTGTAATCGCGCTGGCCGATCAGCTCTTCGATCTCGGACGCGCTTAGCCGTTCTTTATCCAAATCGCGCGATTCGAGTTCCGCACCCAGCTCCAGCAAGAGACCTCTTGCTTTGCGGCAAGTGGTTCACGTGGGCTTGTTCAGAAATTTGACTTTGACTTTTGGCATGCGCTCTCCGGTGGCAGCGACGGAGCTTTTTGTCAGCAGATTCGAATGAATGCGGCGCCCCGGCAAGAAAAGATAATCAGTAGCGCGGGACTCTGGAATCGACTTCCAGCGACCAGCGCTCGATTCCCCCAGCCAAGGACTTGGCTCTTTGAAATCCCTGAAAACGCAGCCACGCCGCCGCATCTAAGCTTCGCATGCCATGATGGCAATAACAAATCACCTCGTCCGCCTCAGGCAGGATGTTCAAGTTGGCCGCCAGCGAGCCGAGCGGAACGAGTTGCGCGCCCTCGATGCGGCATATTTTGAATTCCCACGGCTCCCGGACATCAACGAGCATTACCTGTTCGCCCCGGTCGAGCCGTGCCTTCACTTCCGCGGGCGTAATCTCCAATTGGTCCATATCTTATTTATTTTACCTTCCACGCCGGCTTGCGCTTTTCCAGAAAGGCGCGAACGCCTTCCTGTGCATCGTGCATTGGCATCAGCTCGGATAAGTATACCCGCTCCGCTTCTTCGAGCTCTTTCAAAAAATCGGGCGAGTGAAGCCGCGCAAGAGTCTTTCGCGTCAAACGGAGAACGTTCGGGCTGAGCGCTCGAAGTTCCTCGAGAAGCGCATCCACTGCCACGGAAAGCTCATCGTCAGACACCACGCGCGTCACGAGCCCGAGGCGGTGAGCCTCAGTCGCGCTGATTTGATGGCCGGTGAGGATCAAATGGGCGGCCGCTTGCATGCCAATCAGGCGTGGCAACGTCACCATGGCCACGGGCGGGAAGCAGCCGATCTTGATCTCTGGCTGGCCGAATTGCGCGGATTCCGTGGCCAGAACAAAATCGCAAAACGTCGCCAGCTCCATGCCGCCCCCCAGGCAATAGCCGTGCACAGCGGCAATGGTCAGGCAATCGGCCGCGGCCAGACGGCGAAAGACCGCATGAAACGCAGAAAGCATTTTCTGCACACGCCCGGGAGCGTGGTCGGCAACGTCGGCGCCCGCGCAAAATGCTTTCACGCCCGCGCCCTGGAAAATCACGAAATCGCATTTAGGCAAGGAGCGCTGAAGCGTGGCGTCGAGCGATTCCATCATCGCGATGTCGAGAACGTTCAAAGGCGCGCGATCGAGCGTGATCCAAGCGGCGCGTTGCTCGATGCGCAGCTGAATGGTTTCGTGATGAGCAGTCATGCTTACCGAGGGTTAGAAATCTGAAGACTATTTCCCGCGAAAGTGCGGTTGCCGTTTTTCAAAGAAAGCGCGGATCCCTTCGCTGCAATCGTCGGAAAGGTAGCAGCGAATTTGTTCCTGGACTTCCCGCTCCAGAGCTTCCTTCAGTCTTTGCTCTTCGTTCGAAAACAAAGTCTTCTTGACGGCACGAATCGCCAAGGGCGGACCCTGCGCAATTTTTTGAGCGAGAGTCTTCACTTCTGCTTCGAGCTGCGCGGCGGACACCACTTGATTGACAATGCCAAGACGCAATGCGGTCTTCGCGTCGATCATATCTCCGGTGTAAAAAAGCTCCGCCGCTTTCGCGGGGCCAACGAGTTGCGGCAAAAAGTAAGTGCCACCAAAGTCGGGGAAAAGTCCGACTTTGGCAAAATTCTGGCCAAATGTGGCTTCTTCCGCTGCGATTCGAATGTCCGCAGCCAGAGCGATGTTCATTCCCGCGCCTGCGGCAGCGCCGTTGACCGCAGTGATGACCGGTTGCGGCATGATGCGCATGGTCAAGACCGCTTGCATTCCCGAGCGCAGGAGCGGTTCCATGCTCTGAGTATCGCCAGTGGCGCGGCCTTTACCGATCAAGGCAAGATCGCCGCCAGCGCAAAATGCGCGCCCCGCCCCCGTGAGCACCACAGCGCGGACGGACTCATCTTTGGCGATTCGGCCCAGGGCTTCGTTCAAAGCTGTTGCAAGTTCGTTGTTCAGCGCATTCAGACGATCAGGGCGGTTCATGATCAGCACGGCAACGGCATCGTGCTGCGCTTCCAGAAGAACCGGCCCGGCCTGCGCCGGCTGAGGAGAATTGTTCATAAGCATCTAACTTAGTGTGCTTGGACTTCCCTGGCCTTTTCAACTTTTGCGACGAGTTTCGCAAGCCTTCGAAAGTGCACCAGTTTCTCGCCCTTCAATTTGTTATTCGCGCCGCTCGTGGAAGGCAGAACGTAGACGTGCGCCCCGTAAAGCAGTTCTTTCTGCATCCCATACTTGCACCGGCGCTGCGCAAACTGCTCATAGGTAAGCTTACCGTTGAAGGCCACGACGTGTGGCGCAAACTCCTCGAGCTTCTGCGACAGCACGATGCGTCCTTCTGCAAAATCTTCGCGCTTTAATTCATCGATTCCCTTGGTCGGGCGCTTCACCAAATCCGTGAGGCCGACGCCGAATTCAATCACCCGCCGGTCATCGTGATAGTCGAACGGTTCCGGCACTACGCCACTCTCATACAGGATGGGCCAGAATTCGTTGCCTCGTCCGGCATAGTAATGTCCCACGCGGACGGAAGACTCGCTGGGATTGCAACCGACAATGACAAGCTTCATGCCTTTGCGAAGGTGATCGGGCAGGGTGCGCATGCTGCCAGCTTACTATGCCTTTCGATGATTCTATTTCCCTTTGAAACTGAGGTGCGCGCTTTTCTAAATAGGCAGCAGCCAAGCCTGCTATTCCCCCACTTTGTCTCCGAGAATGCGCCTGTCTCCCTGGAGCAGCATGTGTCAACTCCGAGCACCGCCCCAAAATGGCAACTCCCTGCCAAGTTTTTTTCCGCGTGCCGCCGCGTACACTTTCATGGCAACCGCTAAGTCCCACGAAGCAATTCCGTTGGATTTAAACAGCGTGATTTCCGCATTGCTCGTTCGGCCGCTGACCTTCCCTGCAACCACATCAGAGAGTTTCTTGACGCCGGTCCAACAGATTTCATCTCCGTGAAACGCGAGGATCAGGTCACCCGCTTCCTGGCGGGATTGCTCGATCGAGTCCACAACGATCACGTCGGCACTGGCTACGGCCTCATCATCCAGTTCGCGCTTGTGCGCATGGTTCGCGCCGATGGCATTGATGTGCACGGCCGGCGTCAAGTCCGCGCCGTAGGTCACCGGTTGCGAAGAAGTAGTCGCCGTGCAAACGATGTCCGCGCCGCGTACGGCCTCGCCCGAAGAACCGCTTGAGATCACCGGGATTGCCAACCGCGAAGACATTTCCGTGCAAAATTTCTCGCGCCTGGCGGCATCGCGGCCATAGACGCGCGCCGATTCAAGCTTTCGAACAGCGGCAATGGCTTCAAGCTGTGTTCTCGCCTGGCCTCCCGTTCCAATAATGGCGGCGATGCACGAGTTTTCACGGGCCAGATATTTCGTGGCCACCCCAGAGGCCGCTCCCGTGCGCAACTGTCCCATGTAATCAGCCTCGATGACTGCCAGCAGATCTCCCGTAGCCATTTCGTAGAGCGGCACGAGAAACTGCAGCTTGCCGCGCACGTAGGTGTATTGCTTCATGGCCACAAAACCCGCGGAATAGTCGGCCGCGGCCATGTAGTGAAAAAAGCCCCCGTGAGCCAATTCGAATCGCCTCCGCGGGTGCACGATCACTTCTTCGGTGGCCTGTTTGCGCGAAATCTCCTCCACCGCCCGGAGCGCTCGCGGGATGTCCAGCACTTCGCGCACTTCTGCCTCGCTGATATGCAGAGTCATGCGGTTCTTCCCGGCTCGCGTGCCGCTATGCCGCAGCAAGTCACAAAACTCTCCTCAAAATAGATTAGCGCGACCCTGGTTTCGCGCGTTTTGCGGCGACGCGCTTGCCCCCCGCCTCGCCAGGCTCACGGATGCGCCGGACTACAGTCTGCATCAGCCGGTAGACGCGCTCTTCCTTGTTTCCATCCATGACCCGGAAGCGGAATTCGGGTTCGTCTTTGGGGCCCTTGCTCAGGCGAATGGGCAGTTGCCCGCAAAGATTGTTTTCGATGAATGCGGTCTCGTAGCGGTCTTTCTTCGCATACCATGTGTAGACCCGCAGCGCCGTGAAGTCGCATACGTGGCCCTCCGGCCCGCGCGTCGCGGCGACCAGGTATTGCGGCTTGTCGCCGGAGGGGTCCTGGACGCGATTCAACTCAAACCACGCGCCAGGGCGAATGTTTGCCGAAGCCACACCTTCGCGGACGGGATCCGGCAGGTCCAGTTCGATGAACCGCGCGATCACCCAACCGGCGATTGGCACGGTTTGATCTCCCGGTTCCGTAGTGGTGGTTGTCTCCGCGGCGCGCGACGAAGTCTCTCCGGGCGGCCGCGTGGCCACGCCGCGAATCAGGAACCAATCTTCTTTCTTGGTCTCCTGAGGCTCGTTGCCGGAATCTTTTTCATCGGTGGCCTGCACCCAATCGGCCACGCTGCGGCCCACAATTTCTACGGGAACGTTGCGCGCGAATTGGTAGAGGCGCGGCTCGGTACGACCGGGGAGCACGCGCAAGTTGGTGGAAACTTTCGTGCGTCCGCGCGCCTGGACAGGCATGTTGCGCACCTGCTCGAGCAGCTTGATGCTGCGCTGCCAAAGCGCCGGCTCCATCAATTGGCGTGCTTCCACCCACCCGATGGCGCCGCTGGCGGTGCGAACTTTCGCATATTCATTGCGTTTGCTGAGGACCTCGACGCGCTCGCCATAATGCAGCACTCCCATCTGCTGCCGCACCTGGGCGATGCCGCTGAGCACCGGAGCCGCCCTTTCGCTGACGAAAGCCACACCCTGCCATTCGCGTTTTGGACGCACCATCCAGGCGGCAAAGGCCACCAGGCAGAGCAGCGGCACAGCGATAAGAAGCTTTCGCTTCATGCGCCTTCTTCTAACGCTGGGACGTTAGGCATTACCATGGCGTTCCTCATGGTCATAATCTCCGCGTCTCGCCGGAATGCTTGAGATTGTACCTGAAAGCCGTGCTGGCGCCGGAGATGCCCGTGGAGCACGTCGCTTTTTCTGCTAAAATGCCGCAGCTTTCAAGAAAATCGCTCAAGAAATCTTTCGCGGAGGTTCTGCATGAAGTCCCTCAATGCTCTGCAGCCGTTTGGGTTGCTGGCGCTGCGCATCGCGCTCGGCATCATTTTCTTCTCACATGGCTACCCCAAGCTCGCGCACTTAGGCGGCGGCATGCAGGGCTTTTTTGTAGAGCATGGCCTGCCAGGATATTTTGTCTATGTTGCGGGTGTGCTGGAAGTGTTTGGCGGACTGCTGTTGATGCTGGGACTGTTTACGCGCCCCGCCGCACTGCTGCTAGCCGGTGAAATGACTGTGGCGATTTGGAAAGTACACAGCAGCAAAGGATACCTCGCCGTGCACGAGTACGAATTTCCTCTTGCGCTCGCGGTGGCTTGCTTCGCGCTGGCAACGGTTGGCGCGGGAGCGTTTTCTCTGGACCAGCCGTTGTTCGAAAAGGGAGGCAAGTAACGCGGTTTAAAAAAAACAGGTTACAAACAGAACTCTTTTGCCGTATGGCAAGCGTTTGATTATGCGTTCTTCCTGACGCAGCGGGGCATTCAGAACTGAGGGCCACTACGAGGCAGTGGCCGCCGAGGTTGGAATTATACCTGCCGGCGCCAAAGGAAGAACAATCCACAGAATGACGTAGAGGAGAAGACCGGTCCCGGCACAAAGCGCCGCCAGCAACCATACGACACGGACGATGGTCGGATCCAGATCAAAATAGTCGGCCAAGCCGGCGCAAACGCCTGCTATCTTTTTGTCAGTGCTTGAGCGCATCAATTTCTTCTTGCCGCCCGTTGCAGGTGACAACCCCGGTGGAGGCGTTTCCGCCTGTTTGGCGCCACAGTTGTAGCAAAACCTCGAACCAATCGCGATGTCTTTTTGGCAATTCGGGCAAATCATGGCTTCACCTTCAAAGCGCGAATTTACCGACCTTCTATTCAACTATACGAGAAACGTGGCCGAAAAGTTTCCTGCGCCGGTAGTTTAGACCCATCAAGCCTAGTACTGCAAAAGCTGTTTCACGGCGGCAGTTATGTGGCCCGTTTGCGGAAGGATCACGTCCTCCAGCTTCGGCTGGTAGGCGCAAAACGTGTCCATGGCCGCCACCCGCTTCACCGGGGCATCCAGTTCCTCGAATAGCTCGTCCGCGATGCGCGCAGCAATCTCCGCTCCATAGCCCCAGCTCAACATATCTTCATAGGCCACGATGACGCGGTGCGTCTTTCGAACCGTGGCGGAGATGGCTTCCCAGTCGTACGGCGAAAGCGAGCGCAGGTCGAGGATCTCCACGTTGACGCCTTCGCGCTGAAATTGCGCCGCGGCCACTTCCGCGCGGTGCACCACCGCGCCGTAGGTGATAATGCTCAGGTCGCTGCCTTCCTTCACCACGCGCGCCCTACCAAAAGGAATCGTGAAATCCGGTCCAGGATTCTCCGAGCGGTTGTACGGCTGCCGATACAAGTGTTTGTGCTCCAGGAACATCACCGGATCGTCGCAGCGAATCGCCGTGCGCAGCAGCCCGGCAACATCCAGCGCGGTCGAAGGCATCACCACTCGCAATCCCGGGCAGTGCGTAAAAATCGATTCGCCGCTCTGGCTGTGGTACACGCCGCCACCGGTCAAGTAGCCACCAATTGGCACGCGCAGCACCACTGGCGCCTTGAACGCGCCATTCGAACGCCAGCGCATCACGCACAATTCATCGCGAATCTGCATCATCGCCGGCCAGATGTAGTCAAAGAACTGAATTTCCGCGACCGGCTTCAATCCGCGCACGGCCATGCCGATGGCCCGTCCCACGATGCACGCTTCCGCCAGCGGCGAATTGAACACGCGATCGTGGCCATATTTCCTCTGCAAGCCCGAAGTCGCCTTGAAAACGCCGCCCTTCCCCTTCACGTGCTTTAGGTTTTCCTCGCGGCTGGCGTCGGCCACATCTTCGCCAAACACGGTGATGCGTTCGTCGCGCGCCATTTCGTCCGAAAGTGTCAGCGCCACCATTTCCACCATGGTTTTGGGTGCGCCGTGAAAATGCGGCTGCGTTTCGAACGTCCCCGATGTCGGATCGATTTCCGGCGAGTACACGTTCGTGAGAATGGAATCGACTTCCGGCGGATCCGCGGCCAGGGCCTGATCAGCAGCCGCGCGGACTTCTTCATCCACTTCCGCTTCGAGGCTCTCGATTTGCTTCTGGTCCAGAATCCCTTCACGCACCAATCGTAGCGCCATCTTGGAAATGGGATCGCGTCGCGCTTCTTCTTCGCGCTCTTCGGGCGCCTTATACAGTTTTTCGTCGTCCGACAACGAATGCGAATAAGGACGCGTCACATGCGCATGGATTAGCGCTGGCCCTCGGCGGTCGCGGCAGTACTGCGCGGCTTCCTTGCAAACCGCGTAGCTTTCGAACGGGTCCGTCCCATCGCATTCGGCCACATGCAGCCCGGGAAATCCGCGCACCAGTTTCGAAATGCTGCCGCCCGCCGTCTGCACTTCAACGGGCACGGAGATGGCGTAGCCGTTGTCTTCAATCAGATACAGCAGCGGCAGCTTTTTCGCGCACGCGACGTTCAGCGATTCCGAGAACTCGCCCTCGCTGGTGGCGCCATCGCCGCCTGAAACGTACACAATCTCGTCGCTCTGATGACCAACGTATTGGCCCAGCGGAGCTTTCTTTGCCTGCGCAAGCGCCTTGGCACGTCCCTGGTAATACTGCGTGGCCTCGGCCGCGCCCACGGCCTGCAAAAATTGCGTCCCCGTGCAAGACGACTTGCTGACGATATTCAGCCGCGGCTGCCCCCAATGTGACGGCATCTGCCGCCCACCGGAGCTGGGATCGTCTTTCGCGCCGACCGCCGCCAACAGCGTCTCATAGGGCGTCAGGCCCAGCATCAGGCAAAGCGCGCGATCCCGGTAGTAAGGAAACAGCCAGTCCACGCCGGGCCGCAAAAGTAACCCCATAACTGCGCAGACCGCTTCGTGTCCGGCGCTGGAAATCTGGAAGAAAATCTTGTTCTGGCGCTTCAGCTGGATTTCGCGGTCGTCGAGACGCCGCGACAAATACATCGTTCGGTAGATGCGTATGAGGGTGTCGTGATCGAGGTCCTGAACTTTGAGCGAATCAAGCTTGGTCAGTCTGACGCGCGTGTGAAGCGCCATTCGTTCCGTCCTCGTGTTTGGATTCAGGGGTTTGAGGGTCTGCGGGAGCTCATTATAGCGGATTTCTTTTGCCCCCGCCCCAGCGTACTCTCCTGGTCGTGGCCCATGGACTCAAAGTCATCGGTCCAATTTGGCCTTGAAACCTAAAGTGCGAGCTTACCCATGCTGCTCCTGTCAAGAGATGGATTCGAATTGCTTGTCCGTCGCCTCAAATTCCGGATCGGCCTGATTGATCACTTTCGGCGAGGCGCTCCTGAACGGCTCCTCCGCTGGAATTCGCGCAAGCCAGCGCTGCTCGGAAAGTTTCTCGTGCGGAGAAAAATAAAGCCTCACCAGCAATTCCACTTTGCCGTTCGTGGCGGCTTCCGGTTTTGCTGCCGCAAGTTCGCTGGATTTTCCAGCAGCTTTGGCCGCCGCCTTCCCTGCGGCTTTTTCTTTCGTTTTTCCTGCCGTAGCCGGCTTTTCCGCGGGCGCTGATTTCTCGGCGGCCTGCGTCGCAGGGCCGGCGGTCTCCGGTCGGTCCATCTTGTATTGAACCCTCTTGTCCAACCGGAACGCTTGCCTCCACCCATCGAGCTTGTGCCGCGCTTGCTGGGCCTTCTCCTCGTCGGTCCCAAAATCGAAGCGAATGTAAATCCCGTACGTGTGAGCCATACGTCGAGTCTGCGACGCGGGGGCACGCCAAGTCAAGATTCGAGGTTCCGCGCACACGATCCGCGTGCAACGCCCTAAAAGCTCAACGCTGCCGGATTGGCCTTTCGGTAGTGGGGCAGTTTGAATTTTCTTGATCGTGACAAACTAACCCCTTACCGGCCTTTCCAACTTGCTGCCGCCAAACCCCTTTTGGCGTATCATGGAGGAAGTTTGGGAGCCTCATGAACTCGCGGCCGCAAAATCGCCTTCGTTCGCTTTTCGCGATGCTGTGTCTGGTTGCGGTCGTCTTGCTCTACGCTCCCCTAGGCGGAGCCGCCTGGTCTCTGTACTCCGCCGCGTGCTGCACCACGCAGCAATGCCCGATCAAGGGCCATCATGCGCAGCATTCGTCCGCCTCTCCCAAACATGCCATGGACTGCGGCCACGACACGCCCGCGATGGCTTCCTGCAGTATGTCCTGCTGTCAGCATCCTGACCGGCCTGCCTTCACGCCCGTAATTTTCGTGCTCCCGATACCTCTCACGGTCTCCGCCACCACGAACTTAGAAGCATTGGCTCCTGCTCCTGACCCACGAAATATTTTCAGCTCGATCAAACCCCTCTCTCCCCCTCCGCGAATCTCTACTGCTGCCGCCTGAGACTGCGGCTTCTTTCCTTAATCCGTTGATTCACTCCTTCCGCAGGCATCTTGTCCGCGCGGCTCACTTTCTTTGGGGAGAAAAAGCTCTATGCGCTATCTTCGGCTACTCGGTGTTTTTCTTTTCTTTGCTGTAAGTGCTTTGGCCACCGTTTTTGGCACGGTGCGCGGTATTGTTCACGATCCACAGCACCGCCCCGTTTCCGACATAACCGTGATTCTCAAAGCGCGCAATTCGGAACTCACGCAGACCGCGCATACCGACGCGGCGGGCCAATTCCATTTCGACGCCGTTCCGCTCGGCGAATACACCGTCGCCATCTCCGATTCGACTTTCGCCGCCGAGCCACAAAACGTCACCGTGCTTTCCGGTACCGCGCCCGTTCTGCATCTCGAATTGCGCCTTTCCTCACAAAAGCAGGAAGTGACCGTTTCCGCCAGTGACGGTCAGTCCGAAACCGTTACGCCCTCGAGCCTCGTTGATCGCCTGCAAATTCAGGAAACGCCGGGGGCCTCGCGCTCCAATAGCTTGGCCATGGTCCTTGACTTTGTTCCGGGCTCCTACGTCACTCATGATCAGCTCCACATTCGCGGCGGCCACCAGGTTAGTTGGCTCATCGACGGCGTGCCCATTCCCAATACCAACATCGCCAGCAATCTCGGCCCGCAAATCGATCCCAAGGACATTGACACTCTCGAAGTGCAGCGCGGCAGCTACTCTGCCGACTATGGTGATCGCACTTACGGCACCTTTAACGTCGCCCCGCGCACCGGCTTCGAGCGTAACAAGGAAGCCGAGCTGTCGCTTTCCGCCGGCAATTTCTACCAGACCGACAATCAATTCAACTTCGGCGGCCACTCTAGCCGCCTTGCGTACTACGCCAGCCTCAACGGCAACCGCACTAACCTCGGCCTCGATCCTCCAACATCAGTCGTCATTCACGACGCGGCCAATGGCTTCGGCGGCTTTACTTCGCTCATTTACAACGCCACTCCGGGGGACCAGCTTCGCTTCGTGGCCCAGTCGCGCCGCGACTTCTACCAGGTTCCTTTCGATCCGGCCGATCCCAACAACGCTCCCAGTCAGTTTCTTCGCGACGCCAATCGCGAGAGCGATTCCTTTGCCGCTTTTTCCTGGGTCCGCACTCTCAATTCCGGCTTGCTACTCACAGTTTCACCGTTCTACCACTACAACTCCGCGAACTACGAAAGCAGCCCGAAGGACTCTCCTTCTTCCGCCACGGAAAACCGCGCTTCCAAATACGAAGGCGGCCAAACCGCTCTTTCTTGGGTCGAAAAACGCAATAATTTGCGCGGTGGGTTCTATGGTTTTGCCCAGCAGGACCATCAGCTCTTTGGATTGGACTGTCACGATCCACAGCAGTGCGTGGGCCTCACTTCGCCGGAGCTTCTCACCTCCACGGGAAGCCTCATCGCGGCTTATGTGGAAGATCAGCTGAAAGCCACTTCCTGGCTCACGCTCAATGCCGGCCTGCGCCAAACTCATTTCTCCGGTGGCGTGGTGGAAAACGCCACCAGCCCACGCGTTGGCGCCTCACTCCGCATTCCCAAGCTGAATTGGGTTTTCCGTGGCTTCTACGGCCACTTCTACCAGGCCCCTCCGCTGCTTACGGTTTCCGGACCTCTTCTACAGGCGGCTACTGACCAAAACCTAGGCTTCATCCCGCTTCACGGCGAGCGCGACGAAGAGCATCAATTCGGCGTCACCATTCCCTTGCGCCGTTGGACCCTTGACGCCGATAACTTTCTCACGCGCGCCGCAAACTTCTTTGACCACAACAATTTCAACAATTCCGATCTCTTTTTCCCCATCACCATCGAAGGCGCGCGCATCAGCGGCTGGGAGCTCACCTTGCGCTCGCCCCGCCTTCGTAATCGCGGTCAGATGTATCTCACTTATTCGAATCAGCTTGCCCTCGGCTGCGGCGGCATCAACGGCGGCCTGACTGATTTTTCCTTCAGCGGCAGTTGTGGCCTTCTCGACCACGACCAGCGGCACACGCTGCACCTCGGCGGCGAGTTCACTCTACCCTGGCACGCCTATGCTTCTACCGACATCTCCTACGCCTCCGGCTTCACCGATGGCGACCAACCGCCGATGACTCCTGGCGATCATCTCCAGCCCCACACCACGCTTGATCTTTCGATTGGCAAGGAATTTGGCGAGCGCCTTTCCGTCAATCTCCAGGCCCTCAACGTTGTCAACCGCCGCGTGCTGCTCGACAATAGCTTCACTTTCGGCGGCACCCACTACCTCAAACCGCGCGAAATCTTTGTCCAACTGCGCTACCGCTTCCACTACTGATTCTTGATATCGGGCACTCTTGCTGGTTAGTGGTGTCCAACATACAAGAAGAATGCTGGTGGGATGAAAACCTGGCTGCCGTACCTAGTTATGTCTCTGGGTTTTGCTCTGCCAACACCCGGTCAAGGAAACGTTCCGAGGAATCACCAACGCAGAGTCGTTGAGACAACAACGTCCAGTTGGTAATTCAATCCGTCGAGAATGTAGAGGCCACTCCGCACTGACAACGTAGCCGATTGCAACACGCTTTTTTCGGCTCCGCTATCGCTTCCGCTATTCATTTGCGGCGGCCTTTCGGCTTTCTCGGAACCGCTTCATCACCCAGTCCGGCGGGTCCGGATCGTGTTCGTAGTCGGCCTTTTGTCCAAAGTGAACTCTCCAGCGCTCAATCCACGAAATGCCCGCCGTGCCGACGAATCGATCCGGAGTCCCGTACGCGGGATCGGCAAGAACCGCGTCGAGGGTCACGAACTCATATCCACGTTGCTCCAAATTGGTAAGCAGGCGATCCAACGTCTCCGTGTTGATTTCGTTGTCGTGCATCAGGAACACTTGAGGAATCTCTCGCCCAAATAAT
>QHYM01000224.1 GCA_003223295.1 Acidobacteriota bacterium
CTTGCTGCTCCTGACTTGCCTTGTCTTCCAGGCGAATGCCCCAGCGCAGCTCAAACAAACACGACGAGTCCTCATTCTTAATGAACTAGGGTCCGATGTGGGTGTCATAGACCAGGAGATATTCACTGCTTTAGGGAAGGCGCCTTACCATATCGAGTTCTATATCGAGGATTTGGACGCTAACCTGCTTCTAGAAAAAGATTCACAGTCTCAATTTGGCGACTGGTACCTTCGCAAGTACCGAGATCGCACGCCAGACTTGATCATTGCCGTCGGTCCTTCCCCAGTCAAGATGCTGGCCGAATCGCACCAGGCGTTTGCTCCAAATACCCCGATTGTTTTCTGGGGGAGTACCGAAGAGTTTGCCGAAGCTCCTAGGCTCGACTCTGACTTTACGGGGGTTTGGGGGGTAGCACAGCCAGACAAGACTTTGGATGCAGCACTTCACCTGCAACCCGGCACTAAACATGTGGTCGTAGTGGGCGGTGTGGCACCGTATGACCGCCATCTTGAGACCATCGTCAAAGAACGGTTTCGCAAGTACGAATCGAAACTCGAATTCACCTACCTAACCGACCTGGCGATGCCCGAGCTAATCGAGCGACTGAAGCACCTGCCAAGTAATACGATCGTTTATCACACATCAATGATGCAGGATGCAGCGGGGACGTACTTTGTCGACGCAATTCAGGCAGTACCAATGGAGACCAGCGCCGCGAACGCGCCCGTGTATGTCGTCGACGATGTAGATGTGGGTAGAGGGGCGGTAGGCGGGGACGTCACAAGCTTCGTGTTGGCAGGTCGAGTCGCCGCCGGGATGGCTCTCAGGATTCTCAATGGGGAAAAGCCGCAGGATATCCCGATTGTCAGAGGCACCAACATCTACTTGTTCGATTGGCGTGCCCTGCGGAGGTGGGGGCTCAAGGAAAGCGATCTGCCGCCCGACAGCGTTGTTCTTGAACGCGAACCAACCTTTTGGGAGGCATACCGACGACACATCATCGTCGGGATTTTTGTACTCTTGGCACAGACTCTAGCGATTACCGCCCTCCTCTGGCAGCGAGCGAAAAGGAGGCAGATAGAGGCACAACTGATCCGTTACAGCGATCAGCTTCGCATGGCGATGGAGTCCGGCAAATCGGTCGGATGGGAATGGGATCTCACTACCGGGCGACATACTTGGTTTGGCGATCTGCGTACCCTGTTTGGCATTCCTTCCGACACGTTCACTGAGAAGGTTGGCGATTTTTTCCGTTACGTCCATCCGGAGGACCGTAAGCGAGTCTCGGATGCGGTGACGGAGGCGAGGCAAGAGGGTAAGACCTACATGGCGGAGTACCGCATCCTTTGGCCTGACGGCACAATCCGCTGGATTGTGGAGAGAGGTAGATTTGAGTACGCGACGAACGGTGTCCCCGCCCGAATGGTTGGCATGGCGGTAGACATTACGGATCGTAAACAAGCCGAGGAGGCACTAACGCGTTCAGAAGAGAACTTTTCTAAAGCGTTTCGTGAAAGCGCTCTCGCCAAAACGCTAACGAGCATTCAAAACAATCGCTACCTCGAAGTAAACGAAGCGTTCGAGCGTCTTACGGGTTGGCGCCGCGACGAGGTACTGGGCCGAACGCCCTTGGAGATCGGAGGCTGGGTCGATCCTACACAGAGAGAGGAATTAGTAAAGCGCCTACTCGTCGAAGGCACTGTGCGAGATCTCGATCTCAAAATCCGGAGGAAGGATGGCCAGATCCGCTCCGCTTTAGGAACATTTGAGTTAATCGAGATCCAAGGTGAACCGTGCGCTCTTTCCATGATTGCGGACGTCACCGATCTTAAACGCGCTGAACAAGCTGAACAGGCTGCAGAGGATCGATTCAAGCAGTTTTTTGAGACACTGCCAGAGTATTGCTTCATGACTTCTGGGGATGGCGAAATTCTGGACACCAACCCAGCAGCATGTAGCGCTCTCGGTTACTCCAAAGAAGAACTCATCGGCAAATCACTGTCTGCTATCTATGTCCCCGGGGCGCTAACAAGATTGATTGAATTGTCCGGGAAGTGGAAGAACATGGGCACACTTCACAATGAAGAGATAGAAATTCTCACCAAACAAGGGCAGAAGCGAACGGTGCTTGTCAATGCTGGATCCCTGAAAGACGAACAGGGAAACCTCCTATATACGATGACAGTGCAGGTGGATATCACGGAACGCAAACAGATCCGGGAGAAGCTACGTGAGAGCCAGAAACGTTTGGAGGGTATCATCGCGTCGGCGATGGACGCCATCATCGCCGTAGATCAGGAACACCGAATCATTGTCTTTAACACAGCTGCGGAGAAAATGTTCGGTCTCTCTTCATCGGACGCGATCGGAAGCCCGATCAACCGCTTCATCCCGGAGCGTTTCCGCACTGCCCATACAGAACATATTCGCCACTTCGGAGAGACCGGCATGACCAAACGCGCGCCAGGCTCGCTAGGGGAATTGTGGGCTCTCCGAACAAATGGTGACGAGTTTCCAATTGAAACTTCGATTTCTCAGCTGCAAACCGGCAACCATAAACTGTTTACCGTCATCATTCGGGACGTCACAGATCGGCACCGTGCCGAAGAAGCGCTTAGACAAAGCGAGGAGCGCAGTCGGGAATTGGTACGACGTTCTCCCATCGCAATGGTTGTGACCGAAGGAAGGGAACAGCGAGTCATCATGATGAATGATCGGTTCACCAGTCTTCTCGGGTACACGTTAGACGATGTACCCGACGTGGCCCACTGGTGGCCACTTGCGTACCCCGATGAAGCCTATCGCAACTCGATAAGAGCAGAATGGGATGTGCGGGTAGAAGAAGCCCTCAAAAATGGAAATGAAATCAACCCCATGGAGGCAACCGTTCGCTCCAAGGACGGGTCGAGCCGCTACATCGAGTTTCATTTCTCCCCGCTCCAAAATACCAACATTGTCACCTTCGTTGATCTCACAGGGCGCAAGGAAGCTGAGACCGTGCTCCAAGAAAGTGAAGACCGCTTCCGCCATGTTGCGAATACAGCTCCAGTCATGATCTGGATGGCAGGCACCGATAGGTTATGCACATATGTCAACTCGTTCTGGTTGCAGTTCACCGGCCGACCTTTTGAGGAGGAGGTCGGCAACGGCTGGGTGAAGGGCGTCCACCCGGATGATTTACGGGGCTGTTGGGAGACCTACGCGAACGCCTTCGATCGGCAGGAACGTTTCCAGATGGAGTATCGCCTGCGGCGATATGATGGACAATATCGATGGGTGCTCGATCAAGGTGTGCCCAGAATAAATACAGACGGTTCGTTCGCAGGTTACATCGGCTCGAGTATCGACATCACTGATCGCAAACTGGCTCAAGAGGCTCTGACCGAAATGAGCCGTAGGCTAATCGAGGCCCATGAGCAGGAACGTACGTGGATCGCGCGAGAGCTTCACGACGACATCAATCAGCAAATTGCCTTAGCGTCAGTGAATTTGGAGCGCTTGAAACAAGATTTTCCCGCTCTGGGCCCGGAAGTCATCCAGCGCCTCGATGAAATACTCGATCAAGTCTCCGGTCTCGGTAGCGATATTCAAGCCCTGTCGCACCGGCTACACTCTTCAAAGCTGGAGTTCCTGGGCATCGCGGCGGCGGCCTCCAGTTTCTGCGGAGAGTTATCCGACCAGCATGGAGTGCAGATTGACTTTCACTCCGAAGGCATACCGAAGGACCTGCATCAGGGGATCGCGCTTTGTCTCTTTCGGATCTTGCAAGAAAGTCTGCAGAATGCTATCAAGCATAGCGGAGCACCGCGCATTGAAGCATGGCTCAGAGGCGCATCGGACAAAATCGAGCTGAGCGTACGCGATGCGGGCATCGGTTTTTGTCCCGAAGAGGCGATGAGGGGACGAGGGCTGGGCCTCACCAGCATGAGGGAAAGGCTGAAACTGGTCCATGGGGAGCTTTCCATCGATTCCCAGACCGGACTTGGCACCATCGTTCGCGCCACTGTACCTCTCAATTTGGGTTCTAAGGCTGCGCAGGCGTAAAGACCCGGGACCTGGGCTTCCATCGGGAGTTTGGCATTTCAGCCACCCCTCGATGTGAATTACCGCGTTAGATATGTAGGCTTTCGCTGGAAATTCTCAGCCTACATATATGACAATAGATACAAAGCTGGACTCTGGGAGCTTCGGATGCCGTCTCCTCGCCGGTTGCCGAAACGACAACTTCGCGCTCTTAACCCAATCAGGCTTTTTGACCCTAAGGAATTCTTAACCAATGCGGGCATCGGAAGGACGATTCACCCGTATGGCGCGAAACAAACCATTTTTTCGCAAGGAAAGCCTGCGGACGCTGTCTATTACATTCAGGAAGGAAGAGTACGGCTCAGCGTAGTCTCCAAACAGGGCAAGGAAGCAACCATCGCGCTGCTCGGCCCCGGCGATTTTTTAGGCGAAGGCTGCATCGCTTCCGACCAACCTTTCCACATGGCAACCGCCACTGCAACTACGGCGTGTTCTATTCTGAAGATTGAAAAGAAAGTGATGCTACGCACGCTTCACGAAGAACACCGGTTCTCCGACATTTTTGTGGCTTACCTGGTTCAACGTCACAACCATACTCAAGCAGACTTGGTCGATCAACTATTCAACTCCAGTGAAAAACGGTTGGCGCGAGCCCTTTTATTGCTGGCGCGATTCGGGAAAAAAGACAAGCCCGAGGAAGTAATCCCTGACATAAGTCAGGAGACTCTTGTGGAAATGATTGGGACAACCCGCTCACGCGTGAATTTCTTCATGAACAAATTTAGGCGGCTCGGCTTCATTGACTATAACGACAGACTGCGGGTGCGTAATTCGCTTCTAAGT
>QHYM01000225.1 GCA_003223295.1 Acidobacteriota bacterium
CTTTTTGCGGATCCAGCTGGACCACGGAAAACTCGTCGATCTCTCCGCGCAAATAGTCTGTCAGACCGGGCGTCCTTGGCGCACCCAAAGCAGAATGCAGCCGAGAAACCCGCAGGTCACCATCAATAAGCAGCACGCGGGAATCCGCGTGGCGTGCAAAGGAACGCGCAAGATTTGAAGCGATGAATGTCTTCCCTTCTCCGGGAACACTACTTGTGATCAAAACTCGACGCAGCTGTTTTGTCTTAGCGACTTGGCGTAGCTTGGATCTGAGCGTTCGAAATACCTCTACTCCCAAAGTGCCCTTCTCCCAGTCCTCAAAGAAGCCAACCTCCGGATCGACTCGCAATTGGAGTCGCGGACATCTGTTGGCGAGAAGCTCGAAAGTCAAAGGCCCCTGGAACTCAGGAGCTTGCTTGGTGAGTTCCGGAAGCACGGGATTCGGATCGTCGGCGACGTTTGAAACTAGAGAGCTTGGGATCAGCTTGCCGAAATCCTTCCCGCCCCCACTGACCGCTTGCGTGGCGCGCTCTAGTTCCGCTTTTTTCAGTGCTTCATGAATCCGACTCATCTTCTCCTCGGACACTTCCTTTAATCACAGTACAGATCATCCGGTCTTTGCTCCCAGCGCCTGAAATGAAATCATTTTGTATTTTTTCTGGACATTTGTCTCGTAGCCTGTTCGATGACTGGCACCATGGCGAGGACGGGAAGCTTAAGATAGGTCTCGATGTCACCCTGTGTATGCATAGATTTATCGGAAACTGCAATCAGAAAGAGAATTCCCAGCCCGAGCACTAAGCCGCCCCCGAGCCCTCCCATTGCGAAGAATCTCTTCTTAGGAAACGAAGGTTCTGAAGGGAGACTGGGCGGATCCAGGACACGAAGCTCGCTATCCTGTTGGTGTTCGAGATCCGTCGCCATTGCCGAATTCTCCCGCTTTTTGAGTAAGTCATTATAGAAGTCGAGAGCCGTCTGATAATTCCGGGTAAGCTCCTTGAACTGTTGCTCGACGGCTGGACTTGACTGAATCCGTCCCTGCAATACTCTGATTTGTTCCTGGATCTTTTCTTGCTGCTCGGCTAAGCCTGAGATACTGACTTCGTCCTGACGAATCTTCGCGCGAAGCTGCTGAATCTGCAGCGGTTCAGCTGCTTGAGGGTTAATTCCCTCACTGGTTGAACGCCGATTCTTCGCCGTTGAGGAAGCGATCTCCCTTTTTAGATCCTGAATATGATTTTTAAGTTTAACTACGTCGGGGTACTCGTCGGTGTACTTTGCTTGGAGTGCCAAAAGCTGCTCCTGCAAAGAGGCAAGTTGCTGGTCGAGAGTCGCGGGGTTTTGACCAGTTTGAGAAGCTTGCCAATTCGCTAGCTCTTGATCAAGCAGAGTTTGGTTGAAAGCCTTGTCCTGTTGGGCTCGGCTGAGTGCCTGGGTATTCGCTTCCAGCTGCGAGTTTATACCCGTCAACAGGCTCAAGTTTGCTTGTTCTCGGTCCGGTAAGGAACCGAGGTATTTGGACTTGAATTTAGCGAGTCGGGCATCCTGTTCGTCCAGCTTGGCCTTAGCCTCATCGACTTGTTGCGTGAGGAAGGAAGTGGTCTTTGCCGACTGTTGTTCGCGTGATACGGCATTTTGTTGGAGAAACATCGACGTTATTTCCGCGCAAACCTCTTGAGAAAGCTGTGGACTGTCAAGCGTAACCACGATGTGAAACCCCGGCAGGCTGTTGTCCCTTGTACCCTGCATGGGCTGGACAGGCGTAACCTCAATTGACTTCCTCAACTGAGCGATAAGGTCGTCCAGCGAGTGTTTTCTCCGGAGAGAGGGGAAGAGTCTGAACTTCTCGATAATGGGCTCGAGCCGTGACCGACTCAGAATCTGCTCCTGCATGGAGGCAAGCCGCTGATTCAAATCCTCCGTCACTACGGGTTTTACAAGATCTGTCGGCACGGTTGGCTGGCGAACAAGTACGAGCGTTTGAGAGGTGAACCGCTTCGGAAGGAACCTTACCAGTGTCAGTGCGCCCGCGGTGCAGATCACTAGACAGGTCGGTAGTACCCACCAATGCTTTCGAACAACTCGCCTGGCATCGTCTAGGGAGATCTCACCGTCTCGGACCATAAACTGAACCTCTCCAGCCCTCCTCGCCGCGCTGGGGCTGGGCTCGCCATCTTATCCAAGTCACTGCGCAACTGAATATTGCAGCCCGGAGGAATCCTGTTGGCTGGCCTCATGGGAGCACGCTTCTTGCCAGCGAATCTGCCAGAGAGATACTATGCAAGACTGCTGTAAAGCATTCATTTTAAACTGTTTATGAGAACATAGATTCGCTCAGCCCTCAACATATTGCTCGGCTTGCCAAAGGACAAGTGTCGGAGTGGAAGTTTCTTGGCACAATATCCCTTTATCTTTCCTTTTCTACTTTTGGGGCAGCAAGCCAAGACCACCTTCATTGGTGACTAAAATCGGGCCTCCGAAAGCACTTATCCTTAGTATTTTCAGAAATTTACAATAAGATTGCTTGCCGTGAGGGCCTTTCCTCAGCCGTGGTCTTTGATGGAGCTCAGGTCTCGATGTAGCATTCAGGCAGCACTATTTCGACGTTTTAAGAAACGAGGACTCCAGATACTCGAACCTGTATTCTAAAAATGGACCCTTATGGAATCGAAGCTGGCACTTCGTTCGAGAAGCTGCTTTCGTTCCCATTAGCGTCCACGGCGGTCGTCACGTAATAGTAGGTGGTGCCGCTCTGCACGCTTGTGTCCGTGTACACAAAAGCGGATACGAGCAATGAATTAATCCTCACGTATCCTGACCCACTCACGATGCTACGATAAACGTTGTAGCCAGACACGACTGAAGTACTCGCAATCCAAGATAGCGCTACCGTATGTGTTACGGCTACGGCTGCGGTGAAATTCACTCCCGTCTGGTTCGCACCGTTCACAGTGACCGACTGATTCGGCGGGATAAAGGAGTATCCGCTATTGCTCGGCGTCACGGTATAGCTCCCGTTCGCCAATCCGCCGAAACTGTAATTCCCAGCGGTGTCCGTCGTAGTGGTAGCCGTTGCGGGACCAATCAGGGTAACGGTCGCGCCACTTCCGCCGGCCGTTGGTGTGATCGTCCCGGAAATGCTGAAGGTGTTCGATTGCGGGTTGGCCGTGAAATTGATTCCCGTGACGTTGGCGCCATTGATCGTTGCGTTCTGGCCGGATGGGCTATACGTGTAACCCGCCAGGCTGGGTGTGACCACGTATGCCCCGTTTGCCAATCCTGTGAAGGAATAGGCACCAGAGCTAGTGGCCGTCGTAGTCGCAATGGCCGCGCCGCTTAGTGTCACTGTCGCCCCGCTTCCGCCAGCGGTTGGAGAAATTGTACCTGAGATGCTGTACGTTGACGTCGCGGCGAAATCCGCTCCGGAGGTGACATTGGCACCGCTGATTGTCACGGTCGCACTGCGGGGGCTAAAGGTGTAACCAGTACGGCTCGGAGTGATCGTATATGTACCGTTCGCCAATCCCGTAAACGAATAAGCACCGGAGCTATTGGCGGTAGTTGTGGCAGAGGCCGTGCCGCTTAGCGTTACCGTGGCGCCGTTCCCGCCTGCGGCCGGACTGATGGTTCCTGAGATACTGTAAGTTGGGGGTGGTGTCGGAATGCTTTGACTCTGGCCCGCTACAAAGCCAGCGCATCCCCAAGAAAGCGCCGCCGAACTGAGAATCACCACCAGGAGAAACGCCCATCCCGCGCGGGAACAGAGTCCTGCGGAGCACCAACGGGAACCAAAGCCAACTGTGGCGTAGTCACGCTTCATCGTCTAGGCGCCGACTATGTGCCCAGACTTTAGCGTATGTCTATCTCGGTCTCGCAGAAACTGCTTAAAAGTCCAGATTCGGTACAGGTATTAACCCTGCCCTTCCGGACTCATACGCAAATCGGTCAGCTCGGCACCCCAGCTTCGGATGAGAATCGGGCCTTGCGTAGTCTTCTCCCTCCGATCATAGACTCACGGAATGACTGCAGTTGCTTGATTGGAGAACGAGCTTTCAATCCCGTTCGAATCCACGGCCGTGGTCACGTAATAGTACGTGGTTCCGTTCTGAACATTGGAGTCGGTATACGTCAAGCCAGTTACAAGCGAGGTGTTTATTTTCACGTACCCGCTGCCGTTCGTCGTACTGCGGTAGACATTGTAACCGGCAACGGCCGACGCGCTGGCAGTCCACAACAAGGACACGGAATGTGGTAGCACGCCCGTTCCCGATAAAGTGACCGTTGCAGGCGAACCCGTCGCGTTGCTTACGATGGTGATGCTACCAGTCACACTCCCCGCGGCCGCCGGGCTGAATTGCACACCCAGAATAAGTTTCTGCGAGGGAGTAAGCGTAACTGGCGTGCTTCCTCCAGTCATGGAATAACCAGCTCCGGTTATTTTGATTTGAGAAATCGCCACGTTTGCATTGCCCGTGTTGGTGATTGTCACGTTTTGCGTAGCCGAGGACGTACCAGTGGTCACATTACCGAAACTCAGGCTCGTGGGGTTGATGCCGAGTGTCAAGGTCGCAGCTATGCCAGAGCCTGTGAGCCCGACGGAAGTGGGCGAGGTTGGCGCGTTGCTCACAATGGAGACGTTTCCTGACACTGCTGCCACAGCGGTCGGCAAAAAGCCAACTGTGATTGTGATCTGCTGGCCAGCGTTTACGCTTAGGGGCAGCGTGTAACCACTCGTCGTGAAAGTCGTAGAGCCAGTCACATTGATTTGCGTGATGTTCAGGGTGGCCGTGCCGGTATTGGAAATGATTAGAGACTGGGACAGGTTTGTACCAACCACTACATTTCCAAAGCTGATCGATGTGGGATTAACTGTAATAGCCGGGGCGGGAGCAGGATTGACAGTCAGCGTGGCCGCATTGCTCGTCGCGCTGCCTGCAGCGTTGGTGACGACGGCTCGGAACGTCGAACCGCTGTCGGCCGTGGTTGTCGCTGGCGTCGTGTAGCTCGCAGACGTCGCCCCCGCGATGTTTGCCCCGTTCTTCTGCCACTGATAGCTCAACGGTGCCGTGCCACTCGCAACCACCGAGAATGCGGCGGTCTGTCCCGCCGTCACCGTCTGATTCGCTGGTTGCGTGGTGATGGTTGGCGCTACCGGGGCCGGATTCACCGTCAACGTCGCGGCGTTACTGGTTGCTGAGCCAGCGGTGTTGGTCACTACGACAACGAAAGTCAAGCCACTGTCTGAAGTTGTTGTGGCTGGCGTGGTGTAGCTCGAAGAAGTTGCGCCCGCGATGTTTGCC
>QHYM01000065.1 GCA_003223295.1 Acidobacteriota bacterium
TGCCTACCTTCTACGGTCGTCCGCGGACCATCGATGACATGGTGAACACCACCATCGGGCGTGTGCTCGATTTGTTCGGAATCGATGCAGGCCTCGTCAAGCGCTGGACGGGCGTCGAAGGCAAGCCCAAGAAATAGATTTCGCGCACGTCGTTGCCGCCTACTCTTGAACTACCGTCCTGAATGACTAGCTCCCGCGTTTCGCCCTAATGCTTTTGTAGTATTGCCACTAGTATTTGCATGCTGTTTAATCCTCCGAACTTTGCGCGAATCCCCATCCGGGGAACTTGCGTCAACCGGTGCACAGCGTCGGGGTGTGTGAAGCAGCTTTCAAAAAGGTTGAAGTGTCTTTAAAAGGCGGGGAAATCATGCGAAGAGCTATCCTTCTCTTCTTGCTAGCTTTGTCGCCGGGCGCGTTCGGCCAAAGTAATTATGCTGTGGTAACGGGCACAGTAACGGACCCACAGCAGGGGCCCGTCGCGGGCGCCGCGATCGTGCTCACTTCGAAAGAGACGCATGCGGAGCGGCGTGGCAGCACGAATTCCCAGGGCATCTTCCAGATCACCGGAGTTTTGCCGGGCGAGTACGACCTGTCTGTGGCCGCCTCAGGGTTCGCGCAGCTCATCCGCCCTCTTCGCCTCGAAGTTGGCCAGCAGCTCGACCTCAACCTCTCTCTAAGGCTTGCCTCCACTTCCGACGCGATCCGGGTTGATTCCACCGCGGCCGACGTGCTTCACACCGTCGATGCCAGCATCGGTGAAGTGATTGAGCCCGCCGCTGTCAGCAATCTTCCGCTGAACGGCCGCATGCTCATCGATCTCGTGCTCACCGTTCCTGGCGCGCATGTGAGTCACGGCGCGCAAGCCGGCGACATGAACCCGCTTTACTGGCGTCCCGGCCAGCGATCTGCTGTCAGCATCGGCGGCAACCGACCCAACGCAAACTATTTCCTGCTGGACGGCGCCACCAACACCGACCCGACGTTTAACACCATGAATCTCAGCCCTTCGCCGGACGCCGTGCAGGAATTCAAAGTGCAAACCGGCAGCTATTCCGCCGAAATGGGAGGAGCCGGCGGGGGCCAAATTAATATCGTCACGCGCTCGGGAAGCAACGCGTTTCACGGCACGGCCTATGAGTTTCTGCGCAACGGAGCGATGGATGCCTATTCCTTCGGCGCGATGGGCTCCTCGAAGTTTCTCGTGCAAAACAATTTCGGCGCCTCACTGGGCGGACCATTCGTTCGAAACAAAACGTTTTTCTTTTTCAACTATGAAGGCTATCGGCATTCGCAAGCCGATTCCATGACCATGACGGTGCCCACCCCGGAGGAAATTGCGGGCAATTTTCAGAACAGCGGCGTCACTATTTACGACCCTTACAATGTGTCGACCCCCGGCCAGCCCGCCAGCCCCACGAATCCGCGCGTGCCGTTTTCCAACAACACTATCCCCACGCAGGACATCAGCCAGGCGGCGCAGCTCTTTCTTCAAAAATACGTCCCTCAGCCAAATCTGGATATGGGCATGATGGATTGCGGCGGCGCTATGATGGGCACGCCGGGCGTGGTGGGCGCCGGCGTCGATTGCAACAATTATCTCGACCTCCGCAACGAGCACCACGTCAACGACCAAGGCACGGCCCGCCTCGATCAGATTTTCTCCACCAACAGCACGCTTTCCGCGCGCTACTCGCTCAGTTCCGAGCGCGGATTCATGCCCATTAACCTGCCTGGCTTCGGCACCAGCCACGATGATTTCTCGCAGCAGGGCAGCCTGGCCTGGAATCGGATTATTTCTCCGAACCTGCTGAACATCGCCACCGTCACCCTGTCGCGCTTGGCCATGAGCCACTTCACGCAAAGTGCCTACACCAACGACATCGTTTCGCAACTCGGCATTTTGGGCATCGGCTTTGGCGGACCCGGCGCCTGGGGAGCGCCGTGGTTTAACGTGCAGGGTTATTCCGGCATGGGCGATACCTACGCGGCTACTCCAATGCGTGCGTGGGACACCACCATCGAAGCCCGTGATTCACTCAACTGGCAACGCGGCCGTCATAGCCTCAAATTCGGCGGCAGTTTCCGGGACTATATCTGGCCCATGTGGGGCTTCTTCCAGAATCGCGGCTACTACCAGTTCACGAGAGGGTATACCAGTCAGACCGGCGCCAACGACGGCACCGGGTCTGCACTCGCCAGCTTTTTGCTCGGCCTACCCGCCGTGAAGCAGCGCCAGGCCGGCATCCCGCAGATGCAGCTTCGCGCGTGGTCGACCGATGGTTTCGTGCAGGACAGCTTTCAGGTCACGCGCACCACAACCATTGAAATGGGTCTGCGTTATGAATACGCCCGGCCCTTGCACGACATCACCTACACGAACACCAACCTCACGTTTCAGAGCGGCACGCCGCAGATTTTCATTGGCGGACAGAACGGCTATCCCGACGGCCTGCTCTATTCGAACAAACACAACTTCGCCCCGCGTTTCGGCATTTCGCACAATTTCGCGAGTTACGGAATCGTTCTCCATGGCGCCTACGGGATTTTCTTTACCCCCGTTGATCTGAACACCTGGTGCAACCAGCGCCACAATGTTCCGTTTGTTTTTCCGGAGACGCAGCAGTTTGACAATTTCAATCCTCCGGCCTCTTTGTTGAGCGCTGCGCAAGCGCAGGCTTCGCTCAACTTCAATCCCGCAGTTCTCGGGACCACCACCGTGAGCTTTACGACCTTTGACGCTCACGCGCCCGCACAGTATGTCCAGCAATGGAGTACTTCCGTCGAAAAAAGCTTGGGGCGCGAGACCACTCTTGAAGTCGGCTATCTCGGAGCGCGTGGCATCCATCTTCAGCGTGCCGACCTCATCAACAACGCCCCTCCCGGGCCCGGCCCCATCGGACCGCGGCGCCCCCTCAAAATCCTCCAGTTCGTCAGCAATTCCACTCTGCCCGCGGGCGTCACGGTTTCTCCCACGCCTCCCGCAAATTGTCTTGCCGGAGCCATCTGCACCCCTGTAAGCACCATCAATTTGCTCGCCAACTCTGCGCAAAGCTGGTACGACGCAGGCTACATCAATGTGCGCCGCCGTTACGCGCACGGCCTGAGCCTGCTCGCGAACTACACTTTTGCCAAAAGCCTGAGCAATGCCCCTGACTTTCGCTCACCGATGTTCGAATCCTCGATTCCACAGAACAACGGCAACCTGGCGGCAGAAAAGGGCCTGGCCTGCGACATCCGCCATCGCTTCGCACTGAGCGCCGTGTACAACATTCCCGGCTACGGAGCCTCCGGCCCAATCCGCGCGCTCTCTCACAACTGGGCATTGTCCTCCGTTTATCAGATTCAGACGGGCTTCCCTCTCACGATTTCCGTTTTCGGCGATACCGCCAACGCCGGCACGGTCCTGGGCGAAAACCCCATTCGCGCCAACGTCACCGCCCAGCCGATTTTTGGGCCCGGCACACACACAGCCACGCAATGGTTCAATGCGCAAGCGTTTGCCGCTCCGCCGGCCTTCACCTTCGGCAACGTTGGCCGCAACACCGTCGTTGGCCCCGGCATGCAGACGCTGGACTTCGCTCTCGCTCGCGAATTCGGCTTGGTCGAGCGCATGAAATTCCAGTTCCGCGCCGAATTCTTCAATGCTCTAAACAAGGTGAATCTCGGCACGCCGGATCGCTTCGTGAACACCCCGCAATTCGGCACCATCACGGAAGCGGCCACGCCGGGCCGCCAAATCCAGCTCAGCGCCCGCCTGTCTTTCTAAGATTTCGATTTTGGCGGAGAACCAGTTAAGACCGAGTTACGTCAGCGTTCCTTGCAGCACTTCCTTAAGCAATTCCTGCTTCTGCGTGGTGAGTTTCTTGCCTTGCGCCGTGAGGTAGAACACGTCGATGGCCTTGTGCCCTTCCGTATCGATCAGCGCGACTTCGATGTTGCATCCCAACCGCGCCAGAGCCGAACCAATGTCATAGAGCAGGCCAGGATGATCCTGCGTGACGATTTCCAGTAGCGTGCAGTGCGCCGATGACGAATCATCAAAGTTGACGTGCGTTTCGACGGTGACTTTCGGCGCGCGCCCGCGAATCGCGCTTTCGCGGCCCTTCAAAAGCGGTTCGAGCGCCGCCTTCCCGTTGAGCACGTCCTCGAGGCTCTTCCGGAACCGCACGATTTCCGTTGGATTCAATTCCAGCGTGCGGTGCAAATCCGAGAAATAAAACGTATCCAATATGGTGCCTGCGGCGTTCGCAAACGCATCCGCTTTGTTGATATTCATCCCCCAGCCGGCCAGCACCCCGGAAATCGTGGAGAACAACGCGGGGCGATCCGCCGTCAACAGCGTTACGGAGAAGCCATGGCGCGTCGCGGTCACTTGCGTCTGCACCGGCTCCGCGCTGAGTTTGCGGTACAGCCCGAAGTGCCCGGCAATTTCCTCCGGCGAGTGCACCGCCAGGTACCGCCGCGGGAATCCTTCGAGGAACCGTTCGATTTCTTGCGTCGACCCGCCCTCTGCGCATGCTTTGATTCTCCCCAGCAGCGAAACTTCGTCGTGCGCATGGAGCCGGTCTCGGTCCAGCGTCCGGCTGAAATAATTCGACGTCGCTACAAACAACTGCCACAGCATTTCCGCCTTCCAGGGCGTCAACGCTTCCGGATTAACCGCGTGAATGTCCGCGTAGGTGAGCAGGCACAACCGCTGGAGACGTTCCTGGTTGGTGACGGACTCGGCGAACCCGGCAACCGTGGCGGGATCGAAGATATCGCGGCGCTGTATGGTGGCGGACATGTCCAGGTGGTGTTCGATGAGCGCGTGGATTTCCGCTTTCTCTTCCGGAGAAAGCTTCAAGCGCTTGGCCGCGCTCTCGAGCGCCGCCAGGCTCCCGGTGACATGATTCTCCACCGGCATGCCTTTGCCAACGTCGTGCAGCAGCAGCGCGAGAATCAGCGGTGATAAAAGTCGCGCACCACCAGCGAATCGATCAACGCAAATTCAGGAAGAATCTCTGCCAGCAGACCCAGCCGTTGCATCGGCCGCAACGCCAGCCCCGGATAATCCGAGCCCAGGATTTCGCGCAACTTTTCCCACGGCATTTCCGTGTTCTTGGGCGGAAGTTCCGGGTGGACCAAGACGTAGCCGATGCTGCGCTCCGCCTCACGGCTGAGCGGCGTGCCCGTGCGTGCGCCCTCGGCAAAAAGCGAATACGTAATTGCGCGATCGGAAAGTGCGGAAAGGTCCATCACTTCGAGCAGGCCATCGCGCACTTGAAAATATTTCCCGTCACCTGCCTCAATCCTCGAAGGGCGCGCCGCATTGATTAACCGCTGGCGCAGAGTCAACGGGACCGGCGCTTTTTGTTCGAGGTACCGCAGGAGTTGCCGGTTCAGAGTTCGCGCATGGCGAAAATACTGCCGCATCCAATCAGAAGGAGTCCGGGCAACGCCGTCGCCGATTCCCAAGGCTCGCTCGGCCGCCGCGGCCTGAAGCTCGTACGTCAGCGTGTTGTCATTGCGCCCGTTGCTGTAATGCAGAAAACACCGGCTCGCGCTGAGAAAATCCACGGCGGAAGCGCACATCTCTTCTTCAGCGGCAGTGATATTGCGAATTCCCTTTTTTTCTTCCGCCAGTTGCCGCAGCCAAATCGTTGCCTGGTAATCGCGCATCCCACCCGGCGAATCCTTCACGTTGGGTTCCAGGTGAAAAATCGTGTTGCCGTAGCGCGTCAAGCGGTCCCGCGTCAACCGGTGCAACTGCGCGAGCAGAAAAGGGCGCGCCTGCTTCTCCGATCCCGGAAGCACCTTCTCGTCTAGTTTTGCAAACAGCGTGGAGTCTCCCGACAGGAGCCTGCGATCCAGCAAGGCCAGGTGAAATTCCGCGTTGTCTTCTTCAATGCGCTTGCACTCTTCGAGCGTGCGTCCTGCCGAGCTGACGCGAAATCCCAGGTCCCACAACGTCCGTGAAAACTCGGAGATCAGCGGCCGGAATTCCTGCTCCGTCCGGTCGCTGCCAAACAAGAAAAGAATATCGAGGTCGGAGTAGGGGAAAAGCATGCGCCGCCCATAGCCGCCGAGCGCCAGCAGGCAAAGCCCCTCCGGCTCGCGGTTTTGCACGCGCAACACTTCGCCAAAAATCTGCCGGACATTGTTGTCGGCTAGCTCGCACAGGGCGTGCAGCGTATCTCGCGCACTGGCGCCGGCTTCAAACTGTTGCCGGATGCGTTGCCGTTCGGCTTCGGCCTGCGGGCCGAGCACGGACAAGGGCGTAGGAGACTCTGGCATGTTCTTAGAGGGCGGGGTGCCTGAATTAAAACCCGGTCGAGCAGCGGTTGTCACGTTGGTCGCCTCGCGGTCAGGTTGCCGGTTGTCCGGAGGCTGGGAACGAAAAACTAGAGCGCATTCTCACCGCGCTCCTCATTGCGAATCCGGATAGCTTCCTCCACCCTCGACAGGAATATCTTACCGTCCCCTATCTTTCCTGTCTTGGCGGACTTCAGAATGGTGTCCACCACGCGGTTCACCAGGTTATCCGGCAAAACCATCTCGAGCTTGATCTTCGGAAGCAGGTCCACGGTATATTCACGTCCGCGGTAAACTTCCGTGTGGCCTTTTTGCCGCCCGTGCCCGCGCACTTCCGTCACGGTCATGCCTTCGACACCGATCTCGCGCAGCGCATCCTTCACCGATTCGAACCGCGAGGGCTGAATGATTGCCTCAAGTTTCATCATGGATGTTTCCGCTCCGCCCCCTGCTTGAAGCTTCCTTGCCGGCTTCCTTAGGTCTCAAGGTTATAAGCCTCTTCGCCGTGTTGCGTGATATCCAATCCTTCCACTTCGTGCTCTTCGGGCACGCGCAGACCCACTAGCAAATCCACGATCTTGAGGAGCACAATCGTTCCCACCAGCGCGAACGCCCAAGCGACCAGCACGCCCACCAACTGGTTGCCCAGCTGGCCCCAGTGGCCGTCGAGCCCGCCTACGGCCTTGCCCACGCCAAAGATGGGATTAATAACCTGTTGCGCAAACACTCCGGTGAGCAGCGCGCCTATGGTTCCGCCTGCGCCGTGCACGCCGAAGGCGTCCAGCGCGTCATCATACCCGAAGGCAGCCTTTACCTTGGTCACCATCACAAAGCACACCGCTCCCGCGATCGCTCCAATGACGAGTGCCGGCATCGGACTCACAAATCCGGCCGCGGGCGTGATGGCCACCAGCCCGGCCACCGCACCGGAAATCGCTCCCAGCGCGCTCGCCCTGCCGTTCTTGATCCATTCCGCCGCGCTCCAGCTCAGCGCCGCCGCAGCCGCTCCAAAGTGTGTTGCCACAAACGCGCTCGACGCCAGCGAGCCCGCAGCCAGCGCGCTTCCGGCATTGAATCCGAACCATCCGACCCACAGCAGGCAAGCGCCAATGAAACTCAGCACCAGGCTGTGCGGCGGCATCGGCTGTTTTGGATAGCCCGTGCGCTTTCCTAAATACAGCGCGCATACCAGCGCGGAAACTCCCGAAGAAATGTGCACCACCGTCCCGCCCGCAAAATCCAGCGTCGGGAATCTACCTCCGAGCGCGGCGTTCAGCAAACCGCCCTTGCCCCACACCATGTGCGCCAGCGGGGCGTACACCACCAGGAACCACAGCACCATGAACAGCACCGTTCCGCTGAATTTCATGCGCTCGGCAGTCGCCCCGGTGATCAGCGCCGGCGTGATCACCGCGAACATCAACTGGTACACCATAAAAGTCATCTGCGGAATCGTTCCCGCGTAGTCGGCATTCGGCTCAGCGCCCACGCCGCGCAAAAACGCGTGTTCGAATCCCCCGATTACCGGCCCGCTGCCGCCAAAGCACAAGCTGTACCCCACCAGCGCCCACATCACCGTAATCAGCGCCATCAGCGCGAAACTCTGCATCATGATCGCCAGAGTATTTTTGCGCCGCACTAGCCCGCCATAAAACAGCGCAAGCCCCGGACCCGTCATCATCAGCACTAGCGCCGCGCTCACCAGCATCCAGGCGTTATCTGCCGAAGACTGCGCCGCTTTTACTTCTTTATCCAGCTGCGCGAGCTTGTCCGTAACGGTCGATGCCGGCCCGGGAGTCTCCAAAAGAAGGGTGGCCCTCAGAGGGACTTTCGGGGAGAGCAGGGAAGGCATTACGGCGGGCGTTTGCTGTGCCGTGAGCGCTACGGCGGAAAGCAGGATGGTTCCCAGGACCAGGCCTAGTCCGAAACTACACCTACACCCTGCGCACTTCATAAAGTTGTCCGCTCCGCTGGTCTGGATTCACTGCCGGGGGCCCGCTTCACGTTCGCACAGGATTATACGCATCCCGCCCACACCGCGCAGTTTGAAATTCTGATGTCCACAATTCGTTTTTTTGATAGCTCCACGCGAGATTCTCGACGGTCCCTCCCTTTAGTGCGACTGCTGATCCTTCCCGATGGCCACCGCAAGATCAGACTTCATCCCGAGGGCCCTTAAATATCCCGCATTCACGCGGCAATTTTGCAGGCGAACGTTCTCGAGCAACTCGGCGAAGGCGCGGTTGAGCGTCTCCTGCTCAGGCCGGGCCTTCAGCCGTTCTTCTGCATGCCCGGTGCCGCGCGCAAGCTTCGCGAACTCCACGATCTTTGCCCAATCGGCAGGTGCAATAATGCTGACAACTGCCGACGGCTTTTCCATCTTCTTATACGGCCAGAAAGCCCACCCGATGTTGTTTTTTTCCAGCGCTTTGACGAATTGTGCGATCCACTCATCGGTATTCTCTCCGGACTCGCCCATCCAGATCGGCACATCATACCGTTCGCGAAAATCAAGGTACTGCCGTATCACGCTTTCATCCGGCGCCGTCCAATATTTGTGGAACGTATACGCAACGTTCGCATCGAAAGGTTTGCCGAAAACCGAAAAGTTGCTGTCCCACTGCGCGCCGCCGAGAAAGAAAATATGGTGAGCATCCACTTTTCGTATCTCGCCTGACAGCTTCTTGTAGAGCGGCTCGAGCGAAGGATTCAACTGCGCGAGCTTGGGATAATGCGGGATCGGCTCATTCAGCAGGTCGTATCCGAGCACGGCCGGTTCATCCCGATAGTGCGTCGCCAGACGACGCCAGATGGCCATCAGGTGCTCCTGCTCTTGTGGACTTTGGTATAGCCAGGGATATCCCGCGCTGTCATCGATGTTCGTCCCCGTCTGTCCGCCCGGTGCAGCATGCAGATCAGGGATCACGTATAATTTTTCGGCGCGGCACCAGGCGATCAGCCGGTCCAGCAACTGGAAACCCTCCGCGTCGTCACTCTCAAAAAGGCGGTAATGCAAAGGAACTCGAATCGCGTTGAAGCCCGCGCGATGCAGCAGCGCGATGTCCTCCTGCGTGACATAGTTCTCGCGGTATTTTTGCCAGAATGCCGCCGCCCCTTCTGGTCCAAGCAGCTCCACCACCAACCCGCGGATCTCGCCAAAGGATTGCGGGCCGCCTTGGAACAGCCACATGTAACCCTCGGGCACCATCCAATTGCCCAGATTGGTGGCGCGAAGAAGGAGTGGTTTGCCGGCGGCATCGACAATCTGTTTGTGCTCGGTGTGCGCGAACTGCGCGCTGCCTTGGGAAGTGCAAGCCAGAAGAAGAATCGCCAACCGTAAAAGTCTGACCCTGAACATGATTTTTCTCCGCAGGAAAGCCTACACCAAACTCGCCGCTGCGAGCGGTTGAATACTCGCCGTCATCCCATTTGAAACTTACGGCTTACCACTTCCTCGCGCTGCCAGCGTATAATGCCGTGCGGCCCGGCTCTTCGTCGTTCGAATGAAAACAGCTAGCCCAGGCCCACTCTCATGACCGAACGGCTGCCCATGGAGATCAACGTTCGCGAATCCGGTGAAGTTTCCATTCTCGATGTGCATGGCCGCCTCACCATCGGCGAACCGAGCGACCAGCTTTACGGCGCCTTGCAATCCGTCGTCAAGAAGGGCATTCGCAAGGTCATCGTCGGCCTCAACAGCACGCCGCAGATTGACAGTTCAGGCCTTTCCACGCTCGTTCGAATCTCCATCCAACTCGCGCGCGAAGG
>QHYM01000066.1 GCA_003223295.1 Acidobacteriota bacterium
CTGGAAAGACGAAGAAGCTGAAGACATTGCTGTTTTTGTCCTAGCGCCCTGTAGTGCTCCCCGCTGAAACTAGACTGCCGAATTCCTGCGGACCCCGCACTTTGAACACCGGAAAATTATTAGGCCGGCAAAAATACAAAAATACTGGCCAGGAAACAGATTCAAAGTAGAATGAAAAACGGAGGAGTGGGTGAGCGGTTGAAACCGGCGGTCTTGAAAACCGTTAGGCTCGAAAGGGTCTCGGGGGTTCGAATCCCCCCTCCTCCGCCACGTAATTCATTTCAATGGGAAACCTCCCAACCCCACAATTACTTCACGTTGATGGCGATCGTCGTTGTTTTTGAAATGGCTCCAGAAGTGGACATGACGGTGATCGTGCCCGGACCTCTCGGTGTGGACGTGGATTGGGTGCAGTAGTGACAAGTTGTAGAGATGGCCAGAACGAGCGTGCGGTGATTTCTCGCCCAGTCCACGTTAAGGGCGCGGCAATCCACGCTTTTGCCTTTGGTTACTAGGTCAAAGGCAGATATGGCTGCGGTGCCATTCGGAGCTGCCTTCGGTAGAAAGTATGTCTTAACCAAAACCGTCGAGAGTAAAGGTGCGACGATGATGGTG
This sequence comes from Acidobacteriota bacterium, assembly GCA_003223295.1. Taxonomy (GTDB): domain Bacteria; phylum Acidobacteriota; class Terriglobia; order Acidiferrales; family UBA7541; genus Acidiferrum. The sequence continues at coordinate 616 of QHYM01000066.1, forward strand.
GCTACGTTGGGGGCTTCGGGGAGACCATTCATTTGACTGCCGCTAGTTGTGGGGTGAATGCTGAGTTGACACCTGCGATGAGTATTGCGGCGGCCGGAACTCAATCGTGACGTCCTGTTCAGCTTGGACCGGCCTTTTGTCCAACAGAGTGGGCCTGTAACGCCACTGGCGAATGGCTCGCATTGTGGCAGGAAGAAGAGAGACGGAGCCGCTCAAGAACTTTACCTCCAGCACTTGGCCAAGCTGCCCTATGGTGGCGCGCACCCTTATTGTTTCAGCCAACCCATATCGATCCCCCGGCCTTGGATAACGAGGCCAAACGAAGGAGAAGAGCTCGCCAGCTTCTAATCGAGCGGGTTTATGGCCGACTATAGCCCCGGGCTCGGGAGAAACGAGAACAGAAAGCTGCGAGGTCATCGCGAAGGAAGACGAGGCGGCGATCGCTTTTTTCGGGAAACTTATCCTAAACGGTTGGCTTCCGCGGCTTGGGACATTGACGAGGACTGTGGAAGGTCTTGGCAGGTGCGGCGCTGCGCCTATCGTGGAGGTCAGCCTGTCTGGGGCGGGACTTCTCGGCGCACTTCTTATCGGTCCGACAGCCCTGGGTGAACGTGTGAGATCGGAACTCGCTGGAGGAGACACGTTTGGCACAATTGGCCCGATCGCGCCACTGTGCTCAGAATTGACTTCGGGCCTTGCAGATGGCTTGGATTCTGCTGTCGGAGATGAATCTGAATCCGTGGAGCGCGCTTCCGCGGAATATTCTGAGCCCCGAGTGCTCTCCTCGGACTTTTCTTCAGAAGGCGTGGCGTCGTCGAGCCTCCTGGCGCCTGCGGAGTCATCGGAACTTGCCACTGGTGGAGGCGGAGTTCGCGAAGTCGATTCGTCCGCTTGATCAGGCAGTGTCGGCGGCTTGGCATCAGTGGCGAGCAGTGATTTTGGGGCATCTCGGAGGCGTCTCCCGACCGGGCCGCGTCCCACGGTGAGCCCAACCGTGAAAGCAGTCACTGCGAACAAAAACAGTAATGCGAATACATTGACCTGAAATGCGGATAGTGCAAGACGAGGAAAACGCGAGGACGAGCCCGCGATGCGATCCGCGGACGACTGGCGCGTGTGAACTTGCGCCGCGAAACCGATAAATGCGGGGGAGTGGGGCCCTTCCTGGTGAGGAGGTTCGACGAGCGATGGAGAATCCACTTCCACAATCTCAGAGGTCTCGATCTCAAATTGTTGAGATGCAGTGTGTGCCATCTGTTCTGCCAAGGAGCCTTTGTCTTGCTCCGGGAAAACATCCTTAATAGACAGGGCCGGGAACTCTTCGGCGTCGGCGCGACGCTCTGCGGCTTCCTGATCCCCAACAAAGGGGTTATCGTTATTAAGGACACGTCCGAACTCGCGCGAACTGGCCCCCAAGAACTGCTCGTCGTGGTCAATCGCGCATTCGGCTTCGGGCGCAACTCCTTCCCCTTTTGGCTGGGGGTCAGTTCCCTGTTTCAGCTTATTCCGCTTTGCGAATTGAATGAGCGTTGCAAACCTGCCGCCCGCAATTGAAAGATCGTCAAAAACATTTGCAACGTTCTTCGAGTTGAACTGAAGCTGCCGGGCAGTAAGAGAGAGCCGGAGGCTGTCGTCAAGTTCGGTTCGCTGGCTCTCCGAGAGAAAGTCTCGCAGTTCAAAATAGCGTGCGCCGTTTTCGTAGTTGTCTCTCCAGTCATGAATGGCCTGAAGACGACGATTCGTGTCCTTCTCCAACTCCTGCTCCTGCTGTTCCGGGCCTTCGATGCACATTTCTTCTTCGCCATGGGGCAATGCCATGGTGATTGCCCTCAGTCCACCGCGCAGTTCCTGAACCTTGTTGGACGGCAAAGATGTTTTTCGACACACCCACTCTCCGCGCTTCTTGTCGAAATCAATCGCGGCGCGATACTCACCTGTTTCATACTTAAATACCGGCAACGGCTTGAGCGGTGGCCACGTCCCGGCCAGGATGCATTTCATCTCGGACTGTTGACGTGGAGATGTGAGTCCAGCAATGTTGGCCTTATTCAATCTCATGATTCGGCCCAAAGAGCTCTACCCGGCACACGGCCCGGGCAGTGGCGATCAACCTGTACTGTAAACCCCAACACCATCCGATGGAATTAGTTTCTTTTCCCCTCCGCGAAGCCTCTTTCGGTCATTTTCAAACCGGCATTGTTTCGACAGGATTTGATCGCCCTGTTTGAACTCCTTCAAAAGAAAAAGATCAAGCCGCTAATCGCGCGGGTTTCGGGTTTATCGATGCGACGAAAGTAATTACGGGCACCGGCGTTCACATGAACCCACAGTGACCAGCTGGGAAGGTTGAAGATCTGACCGCTCTTGCGGAGAATGCCCGATTCGCATTTGAGGGATTGGCCCGATCGGCAGCCATTTCGAAATGTGCTCAAGTGCCTAAGTATGGCCCTGCCCCATGAATCTGTCGAAAGACAATTGCCTGAGCCCGCGTCCTTGAAGAACCGTCTCCCGGGCTCTTTACTCCCACGAAGGACCACTTGCACCCCGCGGCTTGCGATCCAAAGAAATGCACAAATGAAAATTCCAATGAAACCTCGCCTTTACAGGGCTCTTGGTTCCGGCGCCGTGCGTCGTGGAAGGCCAAAATCCGCCGTCAGCGTTCGACTGCCTGACGTCGGGCGAGTACTGGGTGTGCTTCGGTGCGTCGGGATTTTCCTGTATCTGATTTCGTTGACGGGTCTGCTAGTGAGTCCGGCCCACGGACAAGCCAGCAGTCCGATCGCGGTCGAGAACCAACAAGCCGGGACGAGCCAGTGGCAAATCCCGTTTGGCTCTGCGGCGACGGACTCTGGGGGCCAAATTAAGGGTTATGCGTCCGCCACGAGCGTTAATAAGGGCGAGAACATCAGCTTTTATGTGAGCGTCAACCCCGCGCAGACCTATACCATCGACGTCTATCGGATGGGGTGGTACCAGGGACTGGGGGGGCGTCTGATGCAGCACATAGGCCCACTCAGCGGTGTCCAGCAACCTACCTGCCCTACGGATGGAACGACGGGAATGATCGAGTGCCAGTGGGCGCCAGCCTACACTTTGGCCACCCAGACGTCGTGGACCAGTGGAATCTATCTCGCTCTCATGATTAATGCGCAGGGGTACCAGAACTACATTGTGTTTGTCGTCCGCGACGATAGTCGAGTTGCTGCCTTGCTCTATCAGCAGCCGGTGACGACCTATCAGGCCTATAACGACTATCCCTTCGACAACACGACCGGCAAAAGCCTCTACTCATTCAACAGCTATGGCGCGACGACGGTAAGTGGAGGCCCGAACGCCGTGAAAGTCTCCTTCGACCGGCCGTACATGAGCGACGGCACCGGCATCGCCTGGGGCCAATCCTTCTTCTCGTGGGAGTTTGCCTTCGTCCGCTGGATGGAGAAGTCGGGGTATGACGTGACGTACGCAACGGATGTCGACACCCACACCAACGGCAGCATGCTGCTGAACTACCGCGGCATTCTCTCTGGTGGGCACGACGAGTATTGGTCGAAGCCAATGTATGATGCCTTCATCGCCGCACGCGATGCGGGGGTCAACCTCGCGTTCTTAGGCGCCAATGCGATCTACTGGCAGGCGCGGCTCGAGTCTTCCAGCAGCGGTGCCCCGAACCGTGTGCTGGTCTGTTACAGGAATGCCACTCTTGACCCAAACACGGACCCAACCCTGAAAACTGTCAACTGGCGTGACCCGCAGCTCAACCGCCCGGAGCAGACATTGATAGGCATCCAGTTCACTAACCAGACGGCGTACAGTTCCCAGACTGGTGGCTATTATCCATATGTAGTTACGAACAGTGGGAACTGGGTGTACGCCGGGACAGGGTTCAAGGACGGCGACAGCCTGCCGCACATGGTAGGGTACGAAGCTGATCGGTTATTTGGCCAGTATCCTTCGCCGAACGCAGTGAGCGGCACGTACACCCTGCTGTCGAACTCGCCCTTCGCCATCGCGAGCGGCACGGATTACTCCAACTCATCCATCTACCAGGCGCCCAGCGGAGCCTGGGTGTTCGCCACCGGAACGTTCGCCTGGAGCTATGGGTTGGACAACTTCAACGGATATAACATCGTCGACCCGCGCATACAGCAGACAACCGCGAACATCTTGAACGGGTTTTCAGCTGCCCGCACCCCGACGATCACGACCTTCGCGCCCGCGAGCGGGCCGGTGGGGATCGGGGTGACGATTAACGGTGCAAACTTCACTGGGGCCACTTCCGTTGCGTTCAACGGGACAGCCGCAAACTTCACGGTGGCCTCCGATACGACGATTCAAGCGACGGTACCAGTGGGGGCCACGACGGGCCCGATCAGCGTGACGACGCCTGGAGGAACGACGACCAGCGCGAATAACTTCACCGTTATTCCCCCGCCGGCCATTACAAGCTTCACGCCCATGAGTGGCCGGGTGGGGACCAGTGTGACGATCAACGGCACGGGCTTCACCGGGGCAACGGCGGTCACCTTCAATGGGAGCACGGCAAGCTTCACGCTGGCCTCCGATACGACGATTCAAGCGACGGTACCAGTGGGGGCCACGACGGGCCCGATCAGCGTGACGACGCCTGGAGGAACGACCACCAGCGCGAATAACTTCACCGTTATTCCCCCGCCGGCCATTACAAGCTTCACGCCCATGAGTGGCCGGGTGGGGACCAGTGTGACGATCAACGGCACGGGCTTCACCGGGGCAACGGCG
>QHYM01000067.1 GCA_003223295.1 Acidobacteriota bacterium
CCTCGATTAATCTATTGCCTCAATCGGAACATTGGTGTGGTCATTGTCGCTTTTACTTTTACCTCGAGACCTTCGCTGCAGCCGCTGCTTTCCGGGCGATGAGAAAATACGCTTTCGCGCGCGCGTCTTTCTCTAGCGTCTCCAAGTGCGGCCGCCCCGCAGAAGACTTGCCAGATTGCATTTCGATTTGACCAAGCGCCAGGCGCGCTTCGAATTGGTAAGGCAAGTAGCCGAACTTCGTGGCTTCCGTAAGCGTGGCATGCAGATTCTGGAGCGCGTCTTTTGATTTCCCGGTTGCGGCCCTTACCCGGGCACTGGCAAGCGCGGCGTCGAAGCGCGGAGGCCGATAGACGAGGTGCCGGGAAAGCGTGAGGGCGCGCCGAGCCGCGCTTTGAGCATCGCCGACCTTGCCCTGCGCCAGGAGAACGCGGGTAAGGACGGCGTGGGCTGTTGCACCACTCTCGATTAGTTTTGCGCGCTCAAACGTATCAATAGCCGCTCGGACCAGCGGTTCCGGCTCTGTCAAACGTCCCTGCTCGAGGTGGATGACCGCCATTTGCATGTTGCTGAGAGCCAGGTTGTTTTCTTCTCTTAAGTCTCTTCGAATGGCCTGAGCCTCTTCGGCAGTCTTGCCGGCGGCTTCGAGTTGATCCTGCGAAAGCAGAAGATCTGCAAGTCCCTGGAGTGTATAGCCGCGGCCACGCCGATAGCCAGTCTGGTCAACGATCTTCAGTGCCTCCTTCCTCCCGCGCCGATCTGCTCGATGAGACGGTAGCGGCCGAGAGTTTGCCCAACGCTGCCCGGCGGATGAGACATCGCCGGAATGGTAGGCCTGGTAGGGATGCAGGTCAATGCACGGCACACGCGAGCCGGTGGCCGCTTCAAGTGCGAGCGTTGCAGATGGCAACACCCATTTGAAGCTTATCGCTACACCGGGATGCGGCAATTCTGCCCGGTTTCAGAAGGATCGCTGTGTTGAGAGGGGCAAACGTAGCCTCCAAAGGCCTTCTACTTCCCCAGTTTCGTCCAAATCCGGTGTCGCAATTTGCCGAGTTCGCGATTCAAGAGATGTCCGCGCCCGAAAAAAGGCAGCACGGGAGCACGGCGGCTCTCCACTTTGCTGCGAGCCTGCTTTAATCGTGTGTCGTCGCCGAATAACTTCCAGGCGTGGTCCAGCGTATGTAGAGCCTGCTCGCGCCGCCCCGCCAGGGCATACACTTCTCCCAAATTCAGGCGAAACTGAATCTCCTTCGGATTCAGGTGTATCGCCATTTCGCAAAGCTCCGCGGCTTTATCCCACTTCCGCTGTGCGCGCGCGATAGCCAATCCTAGAAACGACATGTAGTAGGCATTGCGATTGTCACTTTCGAATGCGCGCTTCAATCTCGGGAGGGCCTTCTCGGGATACTCGTTTTTGAGCATCTCGATGCCTTCCCTGAACTCAATCATGGGGTTGTCTACGGCGTCCGGAGTTATCTCTGCTATTGGTCCGAGGCTCATGGAGGTCCTTCAGGTTTCTGAATTTCTACCTTAGTAACTTTGATGGAGTTCCGGTATGGAGTCCACTGTCCTGATGGTCAGGATTGACCAAAAGGGCGCAACCCCGTCTCCACGGATTGGAACGTCCATCGCCTCACTACTGCCTTGTCGCGTTGGCCCCGGCAGGCAGCCAATCCATGCCGTCCACTCCCGGCGTCAATTCAATCGGTTTCTGCAGTTCCCACGTGTGCAAATCCAGCACGTCGATCTTCCCCGCCCCCGTTCCGCTCAAGTACGCAACATCTCCTCCCGGGCGAATCAAAATCTCTGATCCGCCGTCGGAAATCTTTAGCGTGTGCGCCACTTTCATCGATTGCAGGTCAACCACGTAGGCCGCGGCGTTTCGCGTCAACGTCACCAGCCACCGCCCGTCGGTGGTCGGCTCCGACGCATACACCGAGCTCGGTACTTCAATCCAATTCGCAATTTTGTTCGTCGCGGTGTCAATGACCGCGATCCGCGGAGCATCTTGGTCGTGCGTAAACACGCGTTTGCCGTCGGGCGAAATCGAAATCCTCTGCACCATCTTCGCAACCGGTATCGTCGTGACCAGGCTGCGTTTCGCCAGGTCCAGCACGCTCACGCTCCCCGCGCCCACGTTGGCCGTATACGCGCGCCGCCCGTCCGGCGAAATCACCAGCATGTGCGATTCTTTCTGTCCCGTGGGAATCTCCGCCACAATTTTCCGCGTCGCTGGATCCAACACATCCACGGCGTTTCCGAGTTCGGCGGTGACGTACAGCATTCCGTCCGGTCCCCATTCCGCGCGATGCGGCCGCAGTGGTTTCCCCAGGTCAATCGTCGCGGCGAGCTTTCGTCCTTGCAAATCGACCACGTCGATCGTGCTACCGTCCGTTCCCGGCCTGCCCACACCGGAATTTCCGTAGATCGGCACGTACGCAAACCGCCCGTCTTTCGAAACCATCACTTCGTGGCCATTTACGCCGACCACCACCCTCGCCAACTCGCGCCGGCCGTCGGGATCCACCACGAGCACGGTGTGCTCTTTTTGATTGGCGATTACCAGCAACCCGCTGCCCTCCGGCCCCGCCTTCACATTCCGCAGCATGGCCAAGCTCCCCATTCCAAGTATCACGAAAAACAAAACCTTACGTTTCGACACAATTCACCTCGCTCGAAATTAACGTTTCCGCCTACCGCTTTTCCTTGCCGCACTTTTCCCGCTGGAAATTCCCTCCTGCATTTTCTTCGGCAGCCTCGCCAAAACCATTTCGTACGATTCGCGCAGCAACCTTGCCAACTCTTCGCGCGTCAGCGCGTCCCGCGTTTGCAACGCCACCCACTGCGCGCGCGCCAGGTACGGCGCTGGAATAATGTTTTGCCGCTCCGTCAGTTCCGCGAAATTCTCCGGCGAAGCCTTGAATGACAGGCACACTGCCGCCGGCTCTAGCGGCGTCACCGCAAACATCTTCCCGCCCACTTTGAACAGCAAGTCATAGCCCCACTGAATTTGCTCTGTCGTTCCCGGAAACGACAGGCACAGCCTTCGCAACCATTCCGCGTCCATCCGCCGAGTCTAGGACACTCGAGCGGAAATTCCAACGTCTTGCATTTCAGTACTTGAAATCACGCGCAGATTCGAAGCGACCCCTCGCTTCGAAAAGCAAAAGGCCGGAGGAAATTCCTCCGGCATTTTGCTTTCAATGACTTGGCGGCCCAGCACCATCCGCCAGTTCTCATCGGTGAATCGCCCCTTCTCTGAGCTTACCCGTATTGGGGCTCATCGTTATCCCAGGTTAGAACGTATAGACGAGGCCTGCCTCGATCCGCGCGTTGTTTTGGCCGGTCCCGCCGAAATGTGTACGCAGGTACTCCACCTGGATCAGCCGAATGTGGAAGCGGTCGTTATATTTGTAATCCACGCCGCCTCCCAGGGTCAGCGCGAAGCTATTAAAGGATGGACCGTTGGTTCCGAGGTGCTGTCCGCCGAAGAGCACCTGCCCGAAAGGGTTCAGTTTTCCGTAGTTCCGGTAAGTCACCCTGGGCCCGAACATGTAGTTAAAGTCATGAGCGGTCACGCCCGACGGCAAGCCAGTCTCTTTGCAATAGCCGAAGTCGCCCACTCCGCCCAGCCAGTCGTTGAAATTGTAAGCCAGGTTGACGCCCAGGCCGTGACAGCCAAATCCCCCGGGATTCAGGTGCTCGTACTCGTACCCAGCAAAGAACTCCGCTTTGGGTGCTGTTTGGGCGCAAACCGTGCCCGCCCCAAAGAGTATAAGCACTCCTAGAATCAACAAGTTACGCATTTTCCCTCCAAGGATATAGGTGGTGCTGGGTAAGCCTATTTACTATGTTCCGGGGCTAGGGACCCTAAAGCAAGGGGAGTTCGCCCCATGTGTCCTCCCTGCAAACGGGCCGGAGGCAGGGGGCCCGGTCCGAAGAGCAGAAATGTTACACCAAGTTGCCTCCCAGTAGTCCTACCAATCGCGGCCCCAATCGGCCTTATGTGGAAAACTACGAGCCCGCCTTCCACGCCGCAATCCGCAACCTCCGATAGTCCAACACCCAGTTCCCGTCCCGAAACAACTCACCCCGGCATTGCCGCTCTACTTCTTGGATCCACCGCTGAGCGTTTTCTTCCCCCATCCTTTCCAGGAATGTCTGCCGGAACAGGCGAATCCAGTTCTCCAGCCCGCGCTCGCCCTCTTCGAGCACGGTCGGCCGGTCGAAGAGCGAAGCTTCCCGCACTTCCAATCCATGCTTCTCAAGCAGTCCCGCATATTCCGCAACGCTCGGGTAAAACCACGGGCTCACTCCGTCCGGCTGCCGCTGGCCCAGCGTCGCGAACGCCCGCTGAAATCCCGCCACCAGCCTGCAGATGTTGCCTTTGCCTCCGAACTCCGCCACGAACCGTCCGCCGGGCTTCAGTGCCCGCGCCACTCCCGCGATCACTTCTCCCCCCTCGGGAATCCAGTGCAGCACGGCATTGGAGAACACCGCGTCAAATTCCGCCCCGCCTGCCTTGCCCACTTTGTCGAGTTTGAATTGCAGCTCACGGGCATCCAGCACCCCAAACCGCAGCGCCGGGAATTTCTTCCTCGCCTGAGCAATCATCTCCTCGGACCGGTCCACTCCCAGGACTTCCGCGCCTCTTCCGGCAATTTCCGCCGTCAACGCACCCGTCCCGCATCCCAAATCAAGAATCCGCTCCCCCGCCTTCGGCGCCAGCAGCTCCACCAAGCCCCTGGCCTTCTCATACACAAACGCATGCTTCGCGTCGTACTCCGCCGCATTCCATTGATTCGTCATGGTCTTGTAGGCCCACGATATCGCAGAGATTCCGGGCACCAGCAGGAACATTGTGCCCAATCTTCGTGTAATAGCATTAGCCGCCAGCCATTAGTTTATGCGCTCCCACAAGTCCTTTAGCATGCACAGTTACAAAAAACAGTTACAAAAAAAAGTTACAAAAAAAGGTGGGGGGAGGGTCTGGAGGGTCCCCCCTCCAGTTTCGATTTTCCATTCGCGATTTTCGCGCGGCGATGAAGCCAAGGTTGGAGATCTCAAGCAATCGTTCCGACGACTGCAGCTAAACGCAAGCCACCTACTTCGCGGCGAGCTCTTTCAGCAGGGTTTTGCCTTTGCGGAACCAGGGGCGTTCGCGGCGCTGCATGTAGCGGGGCAGCGTGCGCTTTTTCGCCAGGAGCTTTTGCGCCCACTCGCGCGCTTCGT